>JANNIV010000177.1:0-14224 GCA_031405355.1 Nitrospira sp. | reverse complement strand
ATTCTGTGCCGACACGGCAGAGGAAATGACCACCACTTGGGCCTCTCCCACATTCATTTCTTGATGACCGACAAAGATACGCCCACCGAGTTCTTCCAATCTCCGCGTCGTGTCGGAGGCCTGCAAGTCCGAGCCCGTCACCTTGTACCCCAGCGTCAGGAGCACCTCGGCGATGCCGCTCATTCCCGATCCCCCGATTCCAACTAGGTGAATCTGTTGTGTCTTGCGAAACATTGGCGCGCGCCTTACTCCACTAACCGGTGGATACGATTGTGACCCCTGTCCACGTTGCCCAATACCATTAGTCTCCTGCCGCTCTAGCAGACCGGTTAACATCATGATACCCCCCTATGAGTGAGTAGCATTCTCTGACGATGGCCTCAGCTGCATCGATTCGCCGCAGAGATAGGCTGGCCTCGCCCATCGCCCGCAGTCGCTCAGGATCCCCGAGAATACCCACCACTGTGCGGACCAACAGAGAGCCGGTGAGCACAGATTGCAGGAGCACCACGGCGGCCCCGGCGGCTTCCATCACCTTGGCATTCCGCGTCTGGTGGTCGTAGATGGCGGACGGCAGAGGAATCAAGATGGCCGGCTTTCCGCACACCGTAAGTTCCGCCACCGTCATGGCTCCGGCTCTCGCCACCACGAGATCCGCCTGCCGTAATGCGGCAGGCATGTCATAGATAAACGGCATGACGTGCGGCTCGATGCCGGCGCGACGATAGGCCTCGGCCACCCGCGCATGGTCGGACTCGCCGGTCTGATGGGTCACTGTGAGACGAGGCAGCCGTGTCATCAGTTCGGACAATCCTTCCAGCACCGCTGCATTCAGCGTCTTCGCCCCTTGACTTCCCCCAAAAATCAGCAGATGTGGCGATCCTGACTTCTCCCGGTTCCGTTCAATACTTTCTAGGAACGCCTTGCGAATCGGAGTCCCCACCACACGCACCTTGGAACGGTCGAACGAGTCGGCTGCCGATTCGAATGCGAGAAAGACACGCTGAGCGAATGGCCCCACCGCTTTGTTCGCCATGCCGGGATTCGCATTCGGCTCAAGAATCACACGCGCCACCCCGGTCAATGCTGCAGCAAGAATCATCATTGGACTCGTATACCCGCCGACCCCGATCACCAGGTCCGCCCGTCTGGTTCGTAGGATTCTCAGGCACTGCCACAAACTGACCGGCAGCGCACACAGCCCTGTCAGAGCTCCCAGTAAACCCTTGCCCATCACTGGCTTGGCACTGATCAACGCCAGCTCAAATCTCTCATGGACGAGCACCTTCGACTCAAGTCCACGCGCCGTCCCAACGAAGAGCACCTTGGTCGCGGGATCGCGCCGGAGAAACTCTCGCGCCAATGCCACAGCCGGATAGAGATGGCCACCGGTCCCTCCTGCTGCTATGACGATCGTCATCCGTGATCCAACCCATCGCGTCCACCTCGAGACCCGCCGGCATGCCGGTCGCGAGAAATACTGAGCAAAATCCCCACGCCGATCAGACTGACCACCAACGACGACCCCCCGTAGCTCACGAATGGCAAGGTGAGTCCTTTCGTAGGCAAAAGCCCCGTGACCACCGCGGCGTTCACCAACGCCTGACCGCCGATCAACAGGGTAATGCCCATACCCAGATAGCGGCCGAACGGTACCCGTGCGCGCGCGGCGATTTGAAACCCGCGCCACACAAAAAATGCGAATAGCAGGATGACCGCAGCGGTGCCGACGAGCCCCAGTTCTTCTCCGACCAGCGCCAAGACAAAGTCTGTATGCGCCTCCGGGAGGAAGTAGAGCTTCTGTTTGCCCTCGCCCAATCCCACCCCGAACGAACCGCCGCTGCCGAAGGACAAGAAGGACTGCGTGATTTGAAACCCGGCGTCCGACGCGTCCTTCCATGGAGCCAGAAAGGTCATAAGCCGTTGGCGTCGATAACTGGACCCCAGGACCAGCGCCAACACGACTGGAATCGCACAAAGGCCTAAGGCCAAGAGATGGGAGAGGCGCGCCCCGGCGAGAAAACACATCCCGACCATCACCAGCCCAAGCACCACGACCGTCCCAAGATCCGGCTCCAGCAACACCAGTCCGCTCAACAGTCCGATCACGATCAGGGCCGGTAGAAGTCCCTTGCGGAACAGCGTGATCTTGTCCCCTTTTTTGGTCAGATACGCCGCCAGATAGATGACTGCCACGAGTTTGACCATCTCCGCCGGCTGCACCGAGATGAATCCCAACCGCAACCATCGCCGCGCCCCCTTGGCCGCCACACCAAGCGACGGCACCAGCACCAAGATGAGCAGCAGTACGATGCAGGCCAACATCGGGATGGAGAGCTTCTTCCAGAACGTGTAATCGATACGCGACGTGAGGTGCATCAACAGCAAGCCGAACGCAAGCCAGGCGATCTGCCGCTTCAGAAAAAATCCAGGATCCTGAAACCTGTTGCCCGCTACAATGGCGCTCGCGCTGAACACCATGACCAGGCCCACCAACGCCAGGATCATGGTGACCGCTAGAAGCGTATGATCCGCCGCTACCCGTTGCTTGCCCGACCGTTGGCTGGTCTGGGACCATGGGAGCGCCAGAGTCCCCGCTGATCGATGCGCCATTGCTCAGAACCGCCCCTCCCCCGCTTTGCACGTCACGCCGGTAAGGCATGTACCAATGCCTTGAATTGACGGCCACGGTCTTGATAATCCGCAAACATGTCGAAGCTGGCACAAGCCGGGGATAACAACACGACGTCACCCGGCGATGCCCCCTGCGCGGCACAATCCACCGCCTCCCGCAAGGTGGCTGCCTCAGTCAGCGTGGCGACACCTTCCCAAGCCTTCCGCAACAGCGGCGCCGCTTCCCCTATCAGAATCACACGCGTGACCCCCCGACTGACCGCCTGGGCGAGTCGCGAAAAATCGCCACCCTTATCCCGCCCGCCGGCAATGAGCCAAATCGGTTGATCGATACTTTTCAGCGCCTTGAGGGTGGCATCGACATTCGTCCCCTTCGAATCGTTTACAAATCGGACCCCCCGACGCTCGCGAACGATTTCAAGAGCATGCTCGAGTCCGGGAAATGTCGCGAGGACACGGCGAATCGCGTCGAGAGGGCAGCCGCACAGCAAGCCATAGGTCGCCGCCGCCATGACGTTCTCCACGTTATGGTTGCCGATGATGCGGATCTCACTTCGACGACAGATCTCTTGCCGTACCCCGGTCACCGTCGTCACGATCCGGTCGTCTTCTAGGTAGGTTCCTCCGGATAAATCACCGCCGAGCGTCGACGTGGTCGTAAACCCCAAGCGTTTCCCAGAGACGCGATGTCGCAGCGCGGCCACACGGCTATCGTCAAGGTTGAACAGGGCAAAATCCGATGCCGTTTGATTTTCGAAGATCCGCTGTTTAGCCGCGATGTATTCGTCCAGCGACTCATACCGGTCCTGGTGATCGACCGTCACGTTGAGCAGGGCAGCAATCCAGGGATGGAATCGATCAATTGTTTCCAGCTGAAAACTGGAGACCTCGACGACGAGATAGTCGAACGGACTCGGCTTCCCCGCTTGACCGGCGCGAAGGTCTTCCACTGCCGCCTCGCTCAAAGCGGTGCCCAAGTTTCCTCCGACAAACGCCCGCTTCCCGCTCTCGGCGAGAAACTTGCCAATCAAAGTCACAGTCGTGCTCTTGCCATTGGTGCCCGTGATGGCGAGGAGCGGACTTCTGAAAAACTGAGAGGCAAGCTCCAGTTCGCCGATCACCTTCACGCCGCGCCGACGCACCGCTTCGAGCGGGGCCAGTCGATAGGGCACTCCGGGGCTGATCACCACCAGGTCCGCCTCGTCGAGTGACGACTCGTACCCTGCCCCGACGGTCACGCCGACGTGATCGCGGTCGATGCCGCCGAGGACTGCCGCCAGCTCAGTCGATTCCTTCCGATCGGCCACCGTGACACGTGCCCCCGCCGCCTGGAGCAACCGGCAAGCCGCGACACCGCTTCTGGCAAGCCCCATGACCGTGACACGCGCTCCAGCCAATTCCACAGCCGTCTCTCCTACCATGCCATCACCGCAGCTTTAAGGTACTCAGGCTCAGTAATGCCAACAAAATGGCAATGATCCACAGGCGCACCACAACCTTGGGCTCCTCCCACCCCTTCATCTCAAAGTGATGATGGATGGGCGCCATGAGAAAAATTCGTTTTCCGCGCGCCTTGAACGAGATCACCTGAAAAATGACCGAGACCGCTTCAATCACAAACACTCCGCCGACCATCAGCAGCAGCAACTCGTGCTTGCTGATCACCGCAACCGTGCCCAGCGCCGCTCCCAGCGGAAGCGAGCCCACATCCCCCATGAATACGGAAGCCGGATAGGTGTTGAACCACAGAAATCCAAGACTTGCCCCCAGAATGGAGGCGGTGAACACCGCAAGTTCACCCGCACCTTCGATGTGCGGAATGAGCAGATAGTCCGACATGAGCCGATGGCCGGCGACATACGCCACGATCGTATAGGCCAATGACGCGATCATGACCGGGCCAATCGCGAGCCCATCGAGACCGTCGGTCAGATTGACGGCATTAGAACTCCCGACAATGACGATTACAGCAAAGGCGACATACATCCAGCCGAGATCCGGAACGAAATTCTTGAAAAACGGGATGCTGAGCTTGGTCGTATAGCCGGGCAGGAAATAGAGGACGAGTGCGATCGCCAAGGCCATCGCCACTTGCGCCGTGAATTTCTGTCCCGCCGACAACCCTTTCGATTGGGTCTTGATGAACTTGAGATAGTCATCGGCAAATCCTATCGCCCCAAACCCCAGCATGGCGGCGAGCACAAGCCAGACATACGGCTTCGCGATATCGCTCCACAGGAGCGTCGAGAGGACCACTGCGAAGAGGATGAGAATCCCCCCCATCGTAGGCGTACCGCTCTTTGCCAGGTGGCTTTTGGGACCGTCGCCGCGAATCTGCTGGCCCAGCTTAATGTCTTGTAACTTCTTGATCACCCAGGGGGCCAGCACAAAGGCGATCAAGAACGCCGTCACGGCCGCATAGATGATCCGAAAGCTCAAGTATCGAAAGACGTTCAGGAATGAGTAATCCGTATGAAACGGATACAACCAGTTATAGAGCATGCGGTCTTTACCTTAAAAATGAGTGGGCCTATCCGACCAACCCGTGAGCCGAATGAACACCGACTCCTTACGATGCCTGCTTAGTAACTGCCCTCATCCCCGTCAGAACCTGCACAACCTGTTCCATTTTCATCCCGCGAGAGGCCTTCACCAACACCACGTCACCTTGCCGTACAATCCTCTTGAGGCGATCAGCCGCCGCCGCCGCATCCACCACTTCGTCTATCTGCGAACCAGCCATCCCGCCCTGCCGGGCGCCTTCCCCAAGTTCACGACCCAACGTCCCGCAGACGATCAGCCGCGACAGCCCTTGCGCAGCAAGAAACTCCCCAACGTCCCGATGCATCCGGACTGTTTCAGAGCCGAGCTCTAACATGTCTCCCAGCACGGCAATCCGTTCGCGCGCAGGACTCCACTGGGCCAGCAATTGGAGCGCAGCTTTCATCGACGCGGGGTTGGCGTTGTAGCAATCGTTGATGATATGGACGCCGTGATGGGTCACCACCTGCGATCGCATCGCGGCGGGACGGAATCGGCCCAGCCCTTGGGCAATCATCGACCCGGACAAGTTCAACGAGACGCCCACGGCCGCCGCAGCGAGCGCGTTGATGACGTTGTGCGTGCCATGCACCTTGATCCGAACGATCGTGGGACGGCTCTTTCCAGGGAGGTGCAAGCGAAAGGTCGTGCCTTGGCGCGCATCGGACATGATCCCGCTCGCACGGACATCAGCCATCTCCGACAATCCAAACGACATGACGCGACACTGCGCGCGCGCGGCGAGGTAGTCGAAGTAGGTATCGTCGGCATTCAGAATCGCCATGCCATCAGCCGGAAGCATGTCCAATAATTCCGCCTTCGATTGCGCCGATCCTTCCATGCTTCCCAAAAACTCGAGATGATCGGGGCCGATATTGGTGATCAAGCCGATCGTGGGCCTGACAATCTCACAGAGCCTCGTCGTCTGCCCCTGCTGATCCACACCCATCTCAATGACGGCTGCCTGATGGCGAGCCGTGAGCCGAAACAGGGTAGAGGGCACGCCGATCCGATTGTTGAAATTTCCCTCGGTCTTCAGCACCGACCACCGCTGAGCCAACACCGATGTCACCATATCTTTCGTCGTCGTCTTGCCGTTGCTTCCGGTCACCGCCACCATGGGAATAGTGAACCGGCTGCGATAATGTGTCGCTAACTGCTGGTAAGCAAACAGCGGATCGCGCACACCGAAGAGAAATGGTGCAGACGGTCCCTCGACCCGGCGTACCGCTGCGGAGCGAGGAGGAAGGCGGTACTCATCGTGAACGATGGCTCCCGCTGCACCCTTCGCAAGTACGTCCGGCACAAACTCATGACCGTCGAACCGATCGCCTCTGAGCGCAACGAAGAGGTCGCCGCGGCGAATCGATCGGGAATCCGTGCCGATCTGTCTGATCCGACGCTTCCCCGATAACGTGTCCTGCCCCGCAAGAACTTTCACGCTGATGACTTCTCGTAACTCCTCAATCGTAAAGAGTCCCATCAATTCCTTATCCTGGGCGATTCCGGCTGTAGCCTGGATTTTCACGCGCAATCCTGCAATTGCTGAATCGCTTCGCGTGCCACCTCACGGTCGTCAAAATGAAACTTCTTGGTACCGATGATTTGATAATCCTCATGCCCCTTGCCGGCGATGAGCACCATATCGTCTCGACGCGCCTCGTGGATGGCTGCGCCGATCGCCTCACGGCGATCCGGCACCATGTGATACTGCACATGATTGCGGCGCTCCAGCGCATCGCGCACACCGATCTCAACCTCATGGAGGATCGCCATCGGATCCTCGGTTCGAGGGTTATCCGACGTCAGGATCACCACGTCGCTGTATTCCACGGCGGCACGGCCCATCTTGGGCCGCTTCCCTCGATCCCGATCGCCACCGCAGCCGAACACGGTAATGATCCGCCCGGTCTTCAACGTCTGGGCGGCCGTCAGCAGACGGAGAAGCGCATCTTCTGTATGGGCATAATCGACGACGACGGTAAAATCTTGCCCGGAAGAGACCCGCTCGAAGCGACCAGGGACATTGGTAATCTGGGCGGCCGCTTCGCAGACCTGATCGGATGTCGCTCCACTATGCAGCGCCACTCCAATCGCTCCCAATAAGTTATAAACGTTGTGCTCCCCGACCAACCGGCTCTCGACCGCAAACGATCCCGCTGGAGTTGACGCGGTAAAAGTGGTCCCGGCAAGCGAGAGACGCACTCGTTCCGCCTTGAGATCGGCCTGGTTCTTAATGGCATAACCCCAGGCCGGCACAGGGCAGGCTGCCAGGATTGCACCCCCTCTGGGATCGTCCAAATTGATAATCGCGCGCTTCCCGGTCTTCTGCCCTCCGGCCAATCCGGTAAAGAGCCGCAATTTTGCCGCAAAGTACTCGTCCATGGTGTGATGAAAATCGAGATGGTCCTGCGTAAGGTTCGTAAAAACCGCCGCGTCATACTCGCATCCCGCTGTCCGGTCTAACGCAAGCGCGTGGGACGATACTTCCATCACTGCATCGGTCAATCCACCCTCGACCATCTTCGCCAAGAGTGCTTGAAGATCGAGTGCGCCGGGCGTCGTGTGCGAGGCAGGAAACGTCTCCTGCCCGATCTGGTAACCCACCGTGCCGATCAATCCTACCCGCCGGCCGATTCCTTCCAGTAATGATTTGCAGAGGTATGTCGTCGTTGTCTTTCCATTCGTGCCCGTCACACCGATCATCTTAAGACGGGCGGAAGGATCTCCATAAAACCGGCTACCGAGAAGGCCGAGCGCCTTGCGTGAATCAGCCACCTGCACGAACGGTAACGGCCCCGATGCCACGGTCGCCTGCGCGACCACCGCAACCGCGCCAGCCTTGATTGCCTGCTCGACAAATCGGTGACCATCGACCCGCTCACCCTTGACGGCGACAAAGAGACTCCCGGCCGTCACAGCCCGCGAATCGTCCGTGATCGCATGCACCGGGAGGTTCACATCGCCGCGCTGCTCCAGAATCTCGACCTGCCCGCGAAGCACTGAGAGCAACTGCGTGAGAGTGATGGGATTGCGCGCCATAGGCTTTCAGTGATCCTTCATCGCCAGTGCGATTTTCACCGTGTCGTCTCTGGACACACCAAGATAGTTGAGCACCTGCTCCCCAACCAGCCGAAAGACCGGCGCCGCCACGGTCCCGCCCCAGGACTCGCCTTGAGGCTCATCCAGAATCACGATCATCGCCAGCCGAGGAGATTCCGCCGGTACGTATCCGACAAACGATCCGACAAACTGCGTGGAGGAATAGGCGCCGGTTCGCGAATCGATTTTTTGCGCGGTCCCGGTTTTACCTGCTACGCGAAAACCCGGGATGGCCGCCTTGGTTCCGGTCCCATTCGTCACAACACCTTCCAATATCGTCGTCAGCGTCCTGGCCGTCTCCGGTGACACGACTCGCCGCCTCACTTGTGGCAGTACTTCCCTGAGCAAGCGACCTTTCTGGTCGCGCACTTCGGACACCACGTAGGGCTTCATCATGACACCCCCATTGGCGAGCGCCGCCACTGCCGATACCATCTGGAGAGGCGTCACCCCGACCTCTTGTCCTATCGAAATCGAAGCCAGCGATCGGCGGCCCCAGTCTTTTGGCGCCTTCAACAGTCCATTCACTTCGCCCGGTAAGTCGATCTCAGTACGTTGACCGAATCCGAACACTTGAAGGTAGCGATAGAGCCGTTGCTCTCCGAGGGCCATCCCGACTTTAGCGACGCCGATGTTGCTGGATTTCTGAATCGCCTCAGAGAACGTCATCCAGCCCAATTTGTCATGGTCATGAATCGTCGTGTTCGCAATCACCATACGGCCGTTTTCACCAAAGACCATCGTACTGGGCGTCATCACTTTCTCTTCAAGCGCTGCGGCTCCAACCACTATTTTCATGGTCGACCCAGGCTCGTACGTATCCGTCAAAGCCCTATTGCGCCACCGATCTGGCGTCAACGCGGCCACGACATTCGGGTCGAATCGTGGACTGACAGCCATCGCGAGAATCGCACCGGATTGCGGCTCCATGACGATGATCGTCCCGGACTTGGCATGAGTATGGGTGACGGCCTCTTCAAGTTCTTTTTCAGCAATATATTGAATGACCTCGTCGACGGTCAGCGTAAGGGCATGTCCCGGCGTTGGCGCTTGCTCCGCCACACCCTTAGGAAACACCGTGCGGCCGAACGCATCCCGCTGCAACACGGTGACTCGCTTTTCTCCATGCAGGTGCGAATCGTATCGGCGCTCGAGTCCCTCAAGTCCTTGCCCGTCCATTCCGGAAAATCCAAGGACATGGGCCAGCAACGGGCCCTTGGGATAATACCGCCGCCCCTCCATCACCACACCGATGCCGTCCAAGGACAATTGTTCAAGCCGACGACCTTGCTCAGGATCGAGCTTTCGCGCCAACCACACAAAACTCTTGTCTTGCCGCAGCTTTCTCTCAAGCTCATCGCTCCGAATATGGAGCACCGGAGAAAGGTGACGGGCGACGATCGACGGGCTCTCCATCGACGTCGGTACGCCGAACACGGATGGTACCTCCATGTTCATGGCAAGCACTTTGCCGTGCCGATCCAATACCATGCCTCTGGCTCCCTCGAAGGACTCAGTCTTTTGATGTTGCCGATCGGCCTTGGCCGTGAGTTCTGCGGCTTGAAGCACTTGGAGCGTGACCAGCCTGAATAGAATGATGCCGAACCCGCAGAAGAGCAGGAACAGCATCAGATAGCGACGGCTGCGAGAAGGGCCGGAAGTCACTCGTTCCTCCTCACGGCTGAATCATGTCTCGCCAGACGGACTTGCACTATGGGTGAGACTACCGGGATCGGAGCTTCTTCTTGCTGATGCACCATCAGCACTTGTCCCTGCTGTGGCGGAATAAGCCCCAACTTTTCCGTCGCCACCTTCGCGATTCGCTCGGGGGCCGTCAGCGCAGAAAACTTCACTTGCAATTGATCCCGCTCTCTCTCCAGCAACACCTTCTGGGTTTTCAATCGTTCGATCTGATAACCCACCCGAACGACATCGACGCGTTCCCACACAAACATGAAGACCAGCAGCACGCCGGCCACAATCGTTAACATCTTCATGAGTGACCCTCCTTGGACACCCGCTGGATAACCCGCAACTTGGCACTGCGGGAGCGGGGATTCCGGTCTGATTCTTCTCTGGTAGAAACCTGCGGCTTCTTGGTGAGCACTACCATTGCAGGATCCTCCTTGCCGGAGAGCGCCCGAAACGTGTGCTTCACAATCCGATCTTCGAGCGAGTGGAATGAAATCACACAGAGGCGGCCGCCGGGAGACAGAACATCCACCGCATCGCGCAAGGCCGATTCAAGGCAATCAAGCTCCTGATTCACTGAAATGCGAAGGGCCTGGAAGGTGCGGGTAGCACAGTGAAGCCGGCCATGCCGATAATTTGCAGGAACAGCCCCCTCGATTACGGAGACCAACTCCTTCGTCGTCCCCAACGGATGGCGTTCACGCGCGCGGACGATGGCACGAGCAATTCTCCGGGAAAACCGTTCTTCGCCGAACTGAAAAATCGCGTCTGCCAACTGCGCTTCCGGCCACCGATTGATCAGATCGGCTGCAGTCCCACCTATGGATTGATCCATGCGCATGTCGAGAGGCCCATCCTGTTGAAAGCTAAACCCGCGCGCCGGTTCATCGAGTTGAGGCGAGGACACGCCGAGGTCAAAAACAATTCCGTCGACCTTCGCCAATCCCTGTTCCGATAAATGTTGTTTCAATTCCATGAAATGACCATGAATCAAAATTGCGCGAGCGCCGAACCGCGAGAGCCTTTGCCGACTAGCCTCAATAGCCGATCTGTCCCGATCGAGACCGACAAGTCTCCCATCAGGGCCACTTCCCTCAAGCAGTTTCTCAGCATGCCCACTGTATCCCACCGTACAATCCATGAAAATATTCCGCCCATCACCCAGAAGCCAATACAGCACCTCTGAAGGCATGACAGGGGAATGCCGATCATCCATAGATTAGAACTATCCAGACTCACCCACTTTCTCCCACCTTCGGCGCAGTATACACCCACTCAAAGACTTGTCAATAGCAAATTCATGGACTTATGAGGCTCTTGTTGCTGTTCGTTCGATCCTTGTCCTACTGGCAAAGTGTCGTGAGTTTTTGAAGATGCCGGCAGCTGATACCGCTGTCCAAGAGAGGGTGTAGCAAGGATATTCCACCAACAAGATATGGGATGAGAGGAAGTGCCGACATGGGCGTAGCGACAATTGCGGTCTCCGCGTGTGCTACCCCCGGTCAATAATGCAAAGCCGGCTGGTTTGATTGCATTTTCACGGTTTCAAGGGGAGAATATGCCCATGCAAATCAGGCAACATCTCTTCCTCATTATGGCCATTACATTCGGCTGGCTCCTCCCCGATCTTGCCCAATCCGCCTCAACCATTTACTACTGTCCCGATCGCAAGTCTGACCAACAATATTCAGCCAGGCCGGCGCCAGGCTGCGTACCCCTCGTCGATGCGAAGCAGCCAAACCAGGGCGACGATTCGCTGCAGCCTCAACGCGAACCAACAGATTTCAAAATCGAAAACCTCCAAAGTGATGTCTCCGCTTTCCTCAGCCGATACCACCAACTTCTTGAATGCTGTAAGACAGACGTCTCCGAGCTTCAACGAATCGACGAGGCAGGCGATGAGGTGGGCGATCTGCTCAAGTCCACGCAGGCCAAGCTCTCCAATCACTCGTTAGCATCCCGCGGCATCATGCTGCGGGAGATGATCCTGCCGGTAGCGAAGGCCCGAGCGGACATCAAACAGCTGCGCGCCACACTCAATCGCATTGGCACCATCAGCAACACCCGCGAATCCGGCGACTTTGAAGAATCAGGGCGAGCTGCTCAGGCTATTCGTGAGATGGAGGAATCCATCGAACGAGATATCCGCGCACCAAAGCTGTCGACAGGACCAAAGACGGGCGCCGGTATCGGCAGCGCACCAGCCGCAGGACCGAGTATCGGAAAAACTCCAAAGACCGGCAACACCATTGGAGCGGAAGGCGTGACCGGACAAGATATCGGAGCCTCTACCCGCCACAGCCACGAGATCGGCGCATCCGGGCCGACCGGCTTCGCCATCGGAGGGACGGGTCGCGCCGGGCCTTCGATCGGAGAGTCGACATTCAACAGCGAGTCGTCTTCGGCGGTTGGCTCATCACTGCAACGTTCTACCGTGGGATCTAGCCTGTCGGATTCGACGGTGGGATCGAGCTTCGGCGGTTCAGGGGTAGGCTCAAGCCTCGGAGACTCGAGTGTCGGTTCAACGATTCAAGAACGCGGCACCAGCCCACAGCGGTGATCTCCCTCACTGGCTCTGAAGCGCGGTCGGTACCGATTCCCATATTTCTCCACGATTCTTACTCCGATACAAGCCGCTCCCGTTCGTACCAGCATAGAACACGGTCGGATCGGTCGGACTCTGCACGAGCGATCGGATATTGAGCGTCGCAAGGCCCGTATTCAACGTGCCCCACGTCTCCCCACCATCTTCGCTCCGGTGGACGCCTTCTCGACCGCCCAGATAAATGACACCCTTCTTCGTGCGATCCAAGATCATCGAAAACAACATCTGGTCTCGCAGGGATTGTCCGATCCGTACCCAAGCCTTCCCACCATCGACTGTCTTGTAAAGTCCCGTCAACGTGGACGCGTACACCGTATCCGGCTCAAACGGATCGACCAGCACTGACGTCACGCTGAGCGCGCGTGACGACTCAATGATATCCGGCGACACGAGGCCGTTGTTCACCTTCTCCCAATGACCTGCCTCGTCAATCGTCTTGTACACTCCACCGCTCGTGCCCGCGTATAAGATCGCCGGTCTCGTCGGATCCATACCCAGCGTGACTACCATCAACACTTCCTTCATCCCTTCCATTTTCTTCACCCAATGCTCGCCGCCGTCTTTCGTCTCGGATACACCCATCGTCGTGGCGATAAAGATGTGATTACTGTCCGTCGGATCGAAGAGGAATTGATTGACCACCGACGAGATCGTTGCATCGTCCAACCCCGAGCGCATCGAAGCCCAGCGCTGCCCGCCATCATGACTCTTATAGACCGCATCACCCTTCGTGCCCGCATAAACCGTCGCGGGATAGGTCGGATCGACGGCCATCGAAATCACGCGCGAGTGGCTCATACCCCGTGACAAATTCGTCCAGGTCTGGCCCCCATCGCGCGTCTTATAGATATAGTCGTTCGTCGCGACGTAGATGATGTCAGGACTCTTCGGATTGAGCTGAATGACGACGATGGAATCGCCGCGGTTGCAGCCAAGGAGGGGAAGGCTAAGTAGGAGCAGTAATAGGAAGGCGAGTCGTTTCATGAATCCAGCTTGAGGCGAAGTTCGGATGCGACGGTGGCGGAGTCACTCCAAACTGCGTCAGTCTATTATGCACTGCTCAATAAATGATCCCTCCAAGCTCGCTTGCTCCCCTTTCTCAGTATGGCACCCGTGATCGGTCCGACTGCGCGCGTCGAGCAACCGCGTTTCTATACTGCTCCATCCAAGCTTGCTCGTTCTCTCTTCAGGGATGGGGGCTGACTGATCTTCTACTGCGCGCGTCCAACGAGGGCCTTCGGAGGCCGCGCGTTGCGCGAGCACAGAAGATCATCAGGCTCCATCCCCTCCCCTGTTTCAGCATCCTGGGTTAGCGGTAGTTGGTGAACTGTAAATCAATCCCAAAATCTTTGCTCTTGAGAAATGCCATGGCCGCTTGAAGGTCATCCTTGCTCTTGCTCAGCACGCGCACTTGCTCGCCTTGAATCTGCGCTTGCACTTTCAATTTTGACTCCTTGATCGCCTTCGTCACCTCTTTCGCTTTGTCCGCCGCAATACCGCTTTGGATCTTCGCCACCTGGCGGACCGTCCCACTCAGCGCCGGCTCCACAGTCCCATAGGTGAAGGCCTTTAACGAGACCCCGCGCTTCACGCATTTGGTCTTAATAATATCGTTCACCGCATTGAGCTTATACTCATCGTCGGACACCA
>JANNIV010000176.1:0-1590 GCA_031405355.1 Nitrospira sp. | reverse complement strand
GAATCCACCATGACGGCCTCGCAATTCGGTCAGGAGCTGGACCTCTTGGAGGCGGCGCTACCGTATAACTGCGAACACGTGGTGCCCCAGTCCTGGTTTGGGAAAAAGGAGCCGATGCGCGGAGACCTTCATCACCTCTTCTCCTGCGAATCGGGATGCAACAGCTTCCGTGGCAATACGCCCTACTTCGACTTCCCGGACTTTGAAGAGGTCACGCGAAACGAATGCGGCAAGCGGGAAGAGAACAAATTCGAGCCCAGCGGAGGCAAGGGTGTCGTCGCACGTGCGACACTCTACTTCCTGCTCCGCTATCCCGGCGAGATCAATGCCACGGAAAAGGAGTACACCAAAGATCGCATTGCCACGCTGCTCCAATGGCACCAGGCATTCCCGGTGGATGACTATGAGCGGCATCGCAACCAAGCTATCTTTCAACGACAAAGTAACCGGAATCCGCTCATCGATCACCCACAGTGGGCCAAGAAGATTAAGTTCGATAGCGGCTTGTGAATTGCGCTGTATAGACAGCGTTGGTTCCAGTTTTCAGATGAGGTTCCCCCTCCTGCTGTCCAAGATCATGTGGTGAATGTTTGTCAATAGGGGTCATTCAATAATTCAAAATAGGGGTCCAAAAGGGGTCACATCTTGTAATATGATATTTGGTTGGCGCAGTATATATCAGGGCTCGTCCGCTGCGCATTGAATTTCCTATATTAGGCCTATCTCACGCAGGGACATACACTCACCGAAATCGGCCAGGCCGTCGGCTTGCACGATGCCTCGATCAGCAGCCTCATCATGCATTGGAGAAGATATTATAGTCCAAGATGGGATCCCGCAGTGGCTGGGAACAACGCAGAATGTCCCCGTTGCTGTAGCACTTGCCTCTTCATACGAATATTCGTATACTCCGAACTCAGATGAAGCCACTGCATTTCGTCGGTACGGCCCGCAAAGATTTGGCTGGATTTCCCGAGTCAGTGCGTCGTCGCGCTGGGCACGAGCTGTTTATGGTGCAAGTGGGACGCAAGCCGGCTGATTATAAGCCAATATCCACCGTTGGCCCCGGTGCCTACGAAATTCGCGTCCGAGGCGAAGCTGGCATGTTCCGAGTGATCTATGTGGCAAAGTTTGAGCACGCGGTCTATGTCCTGCACGCCTTCCAGAAGAAGACACAGGAAACCGCAAAGGAGGACATCGATCTGGCGGCAAAGCGGTACAAGCTCATCGGAGAGAAATCATGAAGAAAGTACGCACACGAATCACACGGGGTAGCGGAAACGTGTTTCTTGATTTGGGCTTTCCCCCGCACGAAGCGGCCGTCATGCTGCTGCGCTGTGAGATTGCCGAGGCGTTACGGAAGTGGATGGCCCGTAAAGAGTTAACCCAGACGCAGGCAGCCAAACGTCTCGGTGTGGTGCAACCACGCATCTCCGAGATCGCTTGCAATAAGGTAGACAAGCTTTCGCTCGACTACTTGGTGGGCCTCTGCGCGAAGGCCGGCGTGTCGGTTGCCGTTAAGTTGACAGCGTAGCTGGCCTGACCGATCAGCCGAATTGCCCCAAGAGCCATCGGGGCGCCCACCTTAGA
>JANNIV010000175.1:0-8888 GCA_031405355.1 Nitrospira sp. | reverse complement strand
ACGCTGCATGCGTGGCCGTGAGCAAGCCGCGCACCTTGGTCATGATCTTCGCCTTGGCGCGAAAGAAATGCTGGTCAGCCATTAAGGCCGCTTCTTCGTCTGAAAACTGTGAGGATAATGGCATGGTTATCGATCGGCTAGCAGGATGCTGAAAAAGTCCGCCAGCGGCGTTCTCCCCTCGAAAGCATCCTCAACGTAGCCCAAAGGCTACGCCTCCGGTGCTTTCATCGGCTGCGGCCTTGCTGGATGGCCATTTTGAGCATCCTGTGAACTGGTTTTGCGTGAGCACCATTCCTACGGTCACAGTGGGATTGATCTCAGATGAGTTATTCCACAACTTACTAAAGAGGGGTTACCCAAACGACGCCGGCTACTTCTGATGCGTTTCGAACTGGGAAACCGTCAGGTCGTACTGCGCCCGGCATTCTGCACAGCGAACCCACACCGCATCTTGAAACACATCCATTTCACGAAGCGACAGGGCCGGCGCATGGGCGCCTAAACACATCTTAAGCCCCACGAGCCCATCCGGCTGCGCAGGATCCGGTTTAGGCGCGGAAGAATCCCCAGTCGATACTAGCCGGGTAACCGACTGGGTGGTTACGCGATGTACCATGCGGCAGGAACTGCACGTCAGCACCACAATACGCTCCGGCTCAACGCGCTTGACCGTCAGACAGAGTGGATGCACCGACCAACATTGTTGGAGAAAAGCTCCACTCCGGATAATCTCTGCCATCGACCGTCCTCACTCCGAAACAGGTTACTAGCCCGGTTCATCTGGTTTGTTTAGTTTATTTGGTTTGTTTGGTTTGTTTGGTTCATGTTCCGTTCAACCAAAAAAAACCAGACAGACCAGACAAACCAAACAACGATCTTCTTAGAGCGCCCACAGAGCCACCATGACCGCCATGCCGATCACGTAGGGAAGCACGCAGGAATAGAGCACGGCCAACCAGGCACGATCCGGCGCGATATGACGCGAGAGCTGCTCTTTGTAGACGAATTCACGGGAGAGGATCAACACGGTAAGCATCAGCGCCAGCGTCCGAATGGTCCTCGACCAGCTGTAGGAACCGCTGAGGAGGAAGTTCGCCGTGGAAAATCCACTAAAGAGGAGAACCAGCGGCGCCAGGATGAACCGGACTGTGTCGTGGAAAACAGTATGCCACCAGCCCGGACGGGCCTCTACTGGGCTTGATTGTGAAACAGGATTCACGACCCAACGGCCACTGGAGTCGCTGCCTTCGGCGAAGAAGAAGCGCTATCTTCTTGAGCAGCGCGGCAGGTCTTACAGACGCGGGGACGGGCCTTCAGGAACGAAACCTTTCCGTTGGCCAGGCAACTGTAATGGACGAAGTCCTCACACAAGGCGCAACGTGACCAGCCGCCGCTGAAAAACGTCTTGTCTCGGTAGAGCCCCTCCTTACAGACTGAGCAAATCCGTGGCTCAATCCCCAGCAGCATCGGCTCCCATTTCCCCTCAGCATTTCTAATACTCATGGGACGGAAGTATAGCCAGCCACCACCATGAATACAAGCAGCGGCCGTTCCGTTGAGAGGAGAGTTTTAGCGAAAGAGGCCAGTCTCCATCGTTGCCATCAGGAGTGCCTACACTTACGTGTTTTCACGCGAGTAACGCCGGTGCTGCGCGTGATGCCGACAGGCACATCATGACAACGAAAAAACTCCATGCCGTAAAGGAGGAGGGACAGTACTTTGCAGAACGATTTGCCGTTTTTTTGCAAAAAATCAGGCAAGCAGAATGAACCTGGGAATACCACAAGTAGGAGGCGCTTAATTTGACGCCTTATGTAAGTGGCTGATTCTGTAGGTCTGTTGAATCATTTTGGCACTCGTTATTATCCGTTGATGCATTCTGGCATTCATTATGCTCATGCACCGATCAACGTTTGAGTCGGGCCTTCCAAGGCGCACGAAGACTCGCAACGATTAGGTTTTAGCCCGGTAACACTTATTGTATGGAGGTTGGCGATGAAGAAATCCTACGTAGCAGTATGTCTATCGATTGCCGCTCTCATGGGGACCCTCCTGACTCCAGCTCTTTCACTCGCAGCCGTTAGATCTCAAAACATGCCGGTTCAAGCTCAGGTGAATGTCAATTGTAACTTTACATCAACTCCCACGATGAGCTTCCCGAGCTATGATCCGGCTGATCTCAACGCCCTCCCTGCGAACCCGCTCGCCGGCAGCATCGGGGTGAACGTTCGTTGTACGAGGGGCGCGATCGTCACGATCGGGATCGATACCGGAGCCAACGCCGCGAACGCGCCTGTCGGCTCCACCAGGGCAATGAAATTTGGCGCGGATTATCTGGGATATGATTTCTATCACGAAGGCACATTTACCACCCTGTGGACAAACGGCGGCGGAGGCCTGTACAGTCACACCGCTGTTAGCAATGCGCCGGCTACTGTGACGATTCATGGAAGGGTGCCGGGAGGCCAGGATGTCCCGGCAGGACTCTACCAGGACATCGTTGTCGTGACGGTTACCTACTGATCAGTACGAATCAAGACAGGTGGGAGCGTGACCACGCTCTTGACGCAACTTACAGCGCCGCAGCTTGATTTCAAACCTGGAATCAAGCTGCGGCGCTTTTTAACGGAGTGGTGATGATTCAGCATGGTCCACGCGCTTGGCTGCCGATCCTAGTATTGATGCTCAGCATCGCCCTGCTCGTAAACGCCTCCTTCCTCTCAGAGGCACAGGCTGGCGCCCTGAGCATCAGCCCGGTACGGATCACGCTGGCGCCAGGGACCACGAGCGGGTTGATGACGGTCAGAAACGAGTCGCCTGATCCGGTTCGTCTCCAGCTCAGCCTGCACACCTGGCTGGAAAGCCCCGATGGCACTATGCAACTCGCTCCGACCGAAGACCTGGTGGTCTTTCCCGGGCTGCTCCAACTGAAGCCGAACGAGTCCCGAAAAGTCCGGATCGGACTCCCCGCTCAACAGGACATCACTGTCGAGAAGACCTATCGAGTCTTTCTTGAGGAATTACCCGGTTCTTCTAAACCCGATCATAACCAGGTGCGGGTATTGGCGCGCATCGGTGTCCCGATCTTTCTTCAGCCCCGAGAACCAAAACCAGGCTGGACCGCCGCGGTCTCGCACCCTGACGACAAGGGGTTTCGCCTTCAGCTGACGAACACCGGAAACGTGCATCTCATTCTTCAAGAAGTCACGCTGCGCGGCATAGGGCTCAAAGACCAGACCATCTTCGACCAGACGTTACGAGGCGGCTATCTGCTGGCTGACTCCATCCGTACCCATACCATCAACGTTCCGCTTGCTGATCGAACCAAACTGACAGCATGCCGAATACACCTCGTCACGCCGGATGGGCCTCATGACGAAACGGTGGCATGCCCGCCAGGCCTCCAGAAGCAATAGACCGGCTCGACACGAGTGAAGAGACAGGGTCGTTTCGATGCTGAAACCTTGGCGTACATGGACAGAGCTCTTCTGCACCATCCTCGCGTGTGTACTGCTGTGGGCGCCTCAGTCCGCATGGAGCACCGACGAACCTCCCGGGTCTGAACAGCGGGCCATCCTGGACCTGTTCGTCAATGAGGCCGCGTCGGGAGAAACAACCGCCCTGCTTCGGAGCGGGGATGTGGCGGTGAAAGTTTCCGACCTGTTACAGGCAGGGTTGCACGATTTTGCCGGAACGCGACAGATCATCTCCGGGGCGGAATATGTCGCTCTCTCATCGCTGGCGCCGGACATGACATTCCAGATAGATGAAGCCAACTTGGCATTGCGAGTCACTGCGGACCCAAAATTCCTCCCGACGACATCGTTGAACTTCCGACAAGCACGGCCCCAGGGAACTATCCAGCGCACTGACACAAGCGCATTCCTCAACTATAGCGTCAGCGCGAACGACTTCAGACAAGTCCAGGCGTTCGGTGAAATAGGCGTGAGCTACGAAGGGCACCTGCTCTCGTCCAACATTTCACGGCGAGCAGACGGGTCCATTGTACGGGGCCTTACCTCGCTCAAGCTCAACGATCCGATCGGACTCCGTCAGGGACAAGTCGGAGACATGTTTGCCACGTCGGCCAATCCACTGGGAGGCGCGGCCTTTCTGGGAGGGATCGGCGTCACAAGAGAATTTAACCTCGATCCGTATTTCTATCGGTTCCCCGTTCCCAACCTGTCCGGAACCGTGCTCACTCCTTCCCGCTACGAGGTATATGTGAATGATCAATTGGTCCGTCGTGGCGACCTGCAGCCAGGCCGCTTCGATCTGGCCAACCTGCCTGCATCAGTCGGAAGCGGAAATATTCGTGTCGTGACTCGGGATAGTTTTGGCCGGACGCATGAAGTCGGATCGCCCTACTACCTGTCGACAAGGTTGCTGGCGCCAGGTCAGCAGGAATACGCCTACCACGCCGGTTTCGTGCGAAACGACGTCGTGACTCAGAGCTTTCAGTATCAGGCCCCCGCCTTTATGGCTCGTCACCGAATCGGCGTGCTCGATACGCTTACGCTGGGCCTCCGGGTGGAAGGGGATGCCAACCTCGTCTCAGGGGGGCCGACTCTGTCTTCCCGCATGCCCTTTCAACTGGGAGAAGTGGAACTATCCGTCGCCACCAGCTATCAAGGCGGCGATTCCGGCACCGCCGCTTCAATCGCCTATGTGTATTGGGGAAAACACTTCACCCTCGGAAGCACGCTGATCGCCATGTCTCCGCACTATTCAACGATCAGCTTGCCGGCCCACGCAGACCGCAAGGTGTGGAACGCGGTCGGATTCATCGGCATGCCCCTGGGCCCCCGCGCCAGCGTCACGCTCCAATATGCACAGGGATCGAGTCGAGACTATGGCTCCGTCTCGAATTATGGCGCCAATTGCAACGTGCGGCTGACCGATCGATTCTCCTTGTTCTCCTCGGCAAACCATTCGGCCTCACAGTTGGCCGACGCTTCGACGTCGGTCTTTGTCGGCTTGAACATCATCCTTGGCCAGATGACCAATGCCACCGCTTTCGCCGAGCGCCAGGATGAGAAGGACAATACCGGGCTTCGGGTTCAAAAAGGGCTGCCTGCGTATAGCGAAGGCTATGGCTACTTTGTCAATGCCAGCACCGGCGAACAACAACGCGCCGATGGGCTGTTCCAATACCAGGGCCCCTATGGGCGCTATGAAGTCCAACACACCATGAACGACGGCCGGGACAGCACGAGAATGACCGCCTCCGGCGCCCTGGTAACAGTGGGAACCTCCGCTGCGGCGACAAGACCTGTGACCGACAGCTTTGCAGTGATCAAAGTTCCGGGTGTCGAAGGGGTTCGGGGGTACCTGTTCAATCAAGAAGTCGGACGCACAAACAGCCGGGGTTACTTGGTCGTCCCGAACATGTTGTCCTACTACGGAAACACGTTGAGCATCGAGGACAAGGACATACCCCTGGGATATCGCATCGATGCCACACAGCAGACGCTGGCGCCACCCCTCAGAGGCGGCGTGTTGGCCTCGTTCCCGGTCCACCGGCTCCAGGCCATCACAGGATCGATCCGCCTTACGGAAGAGGGCGGGGAAATCATTCCGGCACACGGCGAATTCAGGATCGACAGCGGCAACCAGCATTACGAATCGCCGCTAGGGAAAAAAGGCGAGTTCTATTTCGAAAATCTTCCCGCTGGACGACATTCGGGTGTCATCGAATTCAACGGACATGAATGTCGGATCGACATCGAAGTGCCTCAGTCGGCCGAGTCGTTTGTGAAACTGGGAACCTTGACATGCTCCGCCACCGCACTCTGACAAACGCCAGGATGGTTCTTGCCGCGGCGCTCTTTTCCATCGCCGTCCCCGATCTGGCGCTGGCGGTTTGTCAAATTAATCTTTCGACCCTTAACTTCGGGAATTATGATCCCCTGGAGAGCAGCCCTGTCGATTCGGTCGGCGATCTGACATATTTCTGTTCCCAGCCTGTTCCTATCGTCACCATCACCATCGATCGAAGTGGAGCGGGAAACGCTCTCAACCGGCGTTTGGTCAATCATAGTGGACAGGACGCCGACGCCTTGCTCTATAACATCTATCTCGATGCGGCGCGAACGGCCATCTGGGGCGACGGTACAAGGGGATCGCAGATCTGGTCGGCTCCGAACCCTGCCGTGCGCACAAGAATAAACGTGCCGATCTACGGTCGCATTCCAGCAGGACAGAACATCGGTGCCGGTGGCTACGGCGATACCCTGACGATCACGATCAACTATTGACGGCATTTCTGGTGCGAAAGAAACGGGCTGGCCGAAGCTGCAGGAGAGCATGACGCACATCAGAATAATGGCATGTCCTGTTGGACGGATGACGCTGGCCCTATTGGCAGCGCTTGCGATGTATTCTCCGCTCGCGTATGGCGCAACTAAGCAGCAAAATATGCCGGTCCAAAGCCAAGTCACCGTCAACTGCAGCTTTCAGTCCACCCCTTCGCTGAACTTTCTGAGCTACGACCCCAATGGGGTCAATAGCACCCTGCCGCTCGATCAAACGGCCTTGTTGCAAATCAGCTGCACAAGAGGGGCCACCACCACCATTGGCATCGATAACGGTACACACACCGGGCAAGCCTCCATCGGCACAAGGGCCTTGGCAGACGGAAACAAGTATCTAGGTTACGACCTCTACCAGGATTCCGTGCGGACCACCCTCTGGACCAACGCTGGAGCCGGGCTCTACAATTACACCTCAACCAGCAGCCTCCCAACCACTATCAGCATCTACGGACGAGTATTTCCCTCTCAGAACGTCCCTTCAGGGATTTACACCGACACGCTCGTCGTCACGATCAACTACTAGATCGCTGCGTGCAGACCTTGCCGCCAGAGTGATAGGAGGGCAACCTAGGTGCCCTCCTGCTCGCAGAGGAAGGGATGGAGCCTGATTGATCTTCCATTGCGCGCGTCCTTCTCACCCGCCCACCCACTGGCACGCCGAGACGTGCCATTAGCCCAAACGAGGGAAGTCCGCAGACCGCGCGTTGCGCGAGCACAGAAGATCATCAGGCTCCATCCCCTCCGCTGTTTGACAGCCCCAAGGCCGTTTGCTACGCTCCGCGCCGGTTCCTGGCCTATTGAACAAGCTTGGTTTCTACCTCGATGAACATCAAAGACTACCTCGAACAGAAGCGGGTCGATGTGGATCGGTTCCTCGATTCCGTCATGCCCGGCGTTGCTACGCCACCCACCACGCTCCACGAAAGTATGCGATACAGTCTCATGGCGGGAGGGAAGCGAGTCCGCCCGATCCTGGCCATAGCCGCGGCGGAAGCAGTGGGACAGCCGGCGCCTGGCTTGATGCCGATCGCCTGTTCGCTGGAACTGATCCACACCTATTCCCTGATCCATGACGACCTACCAGCGATGGATAACGACGACTTCCGGCGCGGAAAACCGACGAATCACAAAGTATACGGCGACGCCATGGCAATCCTGGCCGGTGACGCCTTGCTGACGATGGCCTTCGATCTCTGCAGCAATCCTGATCTAATGAAGGGCTGCGACCCGGCGCGCCAAGTCCGGCTGATTCAAGAACTGGCTTACGGCTCAGGGAACATGGGGATGGTAGGCGGGCAGGTATTCGATATCCAGGCTGAAAATAAAGACATCGACCTCCCGACGCTTCAGAACATCCATAAGCATAAGACCGGCATGTTGATTCGCGCAGCGGTGCGGATGGGCGCCCTTGCTGCCGGGGCGAAGGATCGCCAACTGGACGACCTCACGAGTTATGCCGAAGATGTCGGGCTGGCCTTTCAGATCGCGGACGATGTGCTGAATGTAACGGGAACGCGCGAGGAACTGGGCAAGAATCCCAATACCGACGCGGAAAGAGGGAAGAAAACCTACCCGACTTTCTACGGAGCCGAGGGAGCCAGAAAGCTGGCTGACGACTGCGTGGCCCGCGCGATCGCCCACCTCTCCCCCTTCGGTCCGGCCGCCGACCCGCTCAGGGACATCGCGCGGTATATCACCTCGCGGAAAAACTAACGTGAGGCGTGAAACGTAAAACGTGAAACGCAACCCTCTCGTTCAGTCTATGAATTCGCGCTATTCACGTTTCACCTTTCACCTTTCACCTTTCACGTCTTCAAGATGAAAGTTCTCGTCACCGGCGCAACCGGATTCATCGGCGGCGCAGTGGTGCGAGCGCTGGTCAAGAGCGGCATTGACGTCCGTGTTCTGGCCCGCGCCGGAGCCGATCTCCAGAATATTCAAAATCTGACCGTCGAGCGGGTCGATGGCGACCTGCGCGATCCGGCCTCGTTGCACCGATCGCTCACCGGCTGCCGACAGCTCTACCATGTCGCAGCGCACTATGCGCTCTGGGCCAAAGACCCCTCGATCTTTTACGACATCAACGTCACCGGCACCAAGAATCTGCTGGAAGCAGCCCGCGACGTCGGTGTCGAACGGATCGTCTACTGCAGCACCATCGGCGCGATCGGCCTTCCGCCTGGTGGAGGGCTCGGCACGGAAGAGACCCCCGTCTCTCTCGAACAGATGGCCGGCCACTACAAACGATCGAAGTACCTGGCCGAACAAGAGGTCTTGAAACTCGCAAAGGCAGGACTGCCTGTCGTCATCGTGAATCCCAGCGCCCCGGTCGGCGCAGGCGATGTGAAACCAACCCCGACAGGGCAAGTCATCGTGGATTTCATGAAGGGCCGCATGCCTGCCTATATCGAAACAGGCATGAATATCGTGGAGGTCGATGACGTGGCAGCCGGCCATCTGCTCGCGATGGAGAAGGGACGGATCGGCGAACGGTACATTCTGGGCAATAAAAACCTCATGCTGCGTGAGGTGTTCGAGATCATGAGCCGATTGACTGGCATCAAAGCGCCCACG
>JANNIV010000174.1:0-3562 GCA_031405355.1 Nitrospira sp. | reverse complement strand
GCGCGGCGAGTGGGGGAGATCCTCCTCAAGTTCCTGGTGCCCACGATAGCGGATGTCGGCCAGGCGATCGGCGACACGGACGATCTCGTGGCCGTCGGCTTGTCCTTTCACGAGCGCAATGAGATCGATGTCGCTGTGAGTGGTGATGGCGCGCCGAACACTGGACCCCACGAGGATCACGCTGACGAGGTCGCCCCCGCGGCGGCCACGGACGTGGCGTAAGGCCATCGTAACAAGCTCTTCAAACCCCGGTTCCTCGATCGGGTCCGGTTGTTCAGGCGGTTCCGGCATTGCCAGGAGTTCTGCCTTCAATTCTTCTGGCGTGGGAATCGGGTGGGTGGTGGGACTATCCATCTTTAGGCCCCCTGTATAAGCTGAATATGTTTCGGGAGTGATCCCAACCAATCCTCGAACGGTTGCTCCGCATCGACAACGATTTCCAGTTTGCCATTGGGCAATCGCCGGACGATACCGGGACTTTCTGGAGACAATGGGATTTCAACCCACTCGCGGTTCAGCCCGAGTGAGTCGGTGATCTCAAGAATTCGGCTGATCTGTTTGAACGACACAACTTCTAACGGCATTGGCGCTCCATCACGAGGCATTCTAGATTTGAGTGGGAGAGGTGTCAATGAGCAGATGGATGATTGACGCGAGACGAGTGAGACCGGTGCGACACGAAGTTCGAAGTTCCGGGTTCGAAGTTCCGAAAACCTCGAACTTCGGACCTTGAACCGTCATCAATCATGCGGGGTAACCTGCCAACACGCGCGCAAAGATCTCGCAGGCCTCATCGGTCATGGAGCTGGAGATATCCATGTGGGTGACGGCACGAAAGCTGACGCCGCCAATGGCATTGATCAAGAGCCCCTCCTGCTTCAAGGCGGCAACGATGGTTGCTGGATTGTGGCGATGGCCGATCACATCGAAGATGACGATATTGGTCTCGACGTCTTGAGCATTGACCCTGACCGTCGGGATCTGTTGCAGCCGACGCGCCAGGCGTTTGGCGTGCTCATGGTCATCTTTCAATCGTTCGATATGGTGTTCAAGCGCATAAATGCCGGCGGCGGCGAGAATGCCGGACTGCCGCATCGCACCGCCATACATACGGCGTACCCGCTTAGCCCTATCGAGGAGGGTCAGATCGTTCATCATGAGGAGGGATCCGGCCGGTGCCCCCAGTCCTTTTGAGAGACATACTGACAAGGTGTCGAAGTGTTGAGCATAGGAGGCCGGTGGCAGGGTGGTGGCAACGACGGCATTGAATAGTCTTGCTCCATCCAAATGCATGGGGATGCCATGGGTGGCAGCCACCGCGCGTATCCGTTCAATCGTCGCCAACGGATAAATTGTTCCGCCGCCGCTATTATGGGTGTTCTCCAGACAGATCAGCCCCGTTTGAACCGTGTTGGGTTCTTTGGGGCGGATCGCCGCCTCAACCTGCTCAGGTGAAATGAGGCCTCGATTCCCCGGGACCCAATGGAGTTGGACACCTGCCAGCGCCCCGGCGGCGCCCTGTTCGTACCGGACGATGTGCGCCGTGCTTTCGACGATCACTTCTTGGCCTGGTTGCGTGTGGAGGCGAATGGCGAGCTGATTGCCCATCGTGCCGGACGGTACGAAGAGTGCGGCCTTTTTCCCGAACATCGCTGCCATCATGTCTTGCAGCCGGTTCACGGTGGGATCTTCGCCGTAGACATCGTCCCCCACTTCCGCACGTGCCATCGCTTTCCGCATGGCATCAGAGGGCTTTGTGACTGTGTCGCTGCGTAAGTCGATCATCAAACCTCCGTGAGAATGCCATAAGATCGTGGGCCGCGGCATTCTAGCAAATTTTCTCCTTGCGCGGGAGAGCCGGGCACTGCAGGATGCTGTTCGTATGACGTGGCTTCGAGACGTGCTTCCGTCGGTGACCGATGCAGAACCGGATGAAGCCGTTCCGGTGGGCTGGGCGTTCCTCTATTTTTTCTGTCTCCTCTGCGGCTACTACATTCTGCGTCCCATTCGCGATGAGATGGCCATTGAGGGAGGGGTGCAGCACCTGCCCTGGATGATGACTGCCACGTTCGTGACGCTCCTGCTCGTGACGCCGCTCTTCGGGTGGCTCTCCGCTCGAGTGCCGCGGTATCGATTACTGCTGATTGTCTATACATTTTTCGGCGTCAATTTACTCCTGTTTTTTGTGGCGATGATGGGCCACCTGTCTCCGCAATGGACTGCCCGCGCGTTCTTTGTCTGGTTGTCAGTGTTCAATCTGTTCGTCGTGTCGGTGTTTTGGAGCGTCATGGTTGATCTGTTCACACCGGCGCAGGGCGCTCGACTCTTCGGTGTGATTGCCGCCGGTGGCAGTATCGGAGCGATGGTCGGCCCGCTGCTTACCACGGGCTTGACCTATCTCATTCCGATCCCTGTACTGCTGCTCATCTCGGTAGGCTTTCTCGTTGCCTGCGGGTTTTGTCTGCATCGGCTGGATTGCTGGGCCATGGCGCAACCGGCTCGACAGGGCAGCGGGCAGGATGAACCAATCGGCGGCAGCATCTGGGCAGGGGTGAGGTCGGCACTCTCGTCACCCTATCTCCTTGGGATCTGTCTCTATCTGTTCTTCCTCACGACGACCGCGACATTCTTGTATCTGGAACAAATGAGGCTGGTCAGCGAACAAATGCCATCTCCAGAAGGGCGCACTCGTCTGTTCTCCCTCATCGATCTCGTTGTCAACGTGCTGACGTTTCTGATGCAGGTGACGATGACAAGCCGGGTGATCAGCCGGTTCGGGTTGGCATCGGCGCTCGTCGTGCTGCCCGTTGCGAGTGCCATTGGGTTTGGCGTGATCGGCATGATGCCGTTCCTGGGTGTCTTCGTACTCTTTACCATTGTGCGGCGAGTCGGTGAATATGCCCTGGCGAAACCGGCGCGCGAGGTTCTTTTCACGGTGGTGAGCCGGGAAGAGAAGTATAAGGCTAAGAACTTTATCGACACCGCAGTTTCGCGTGGAGGCGATGCGACGACCGGGTGGATTGTAAGCGGGGTGAAAGTATTGGGTGTAACGGCAGGGCAGATGGCATGGATTTTGGTCCCGCTCTCGTTGCTCTGGGGATTAGTTGGGTGGTTCCTGGCCCGGCAGGAGGAGAAGTTGAAGCTAAGCCGGACCAAGGTCGACCTGCCACCTTCGAAATAAACTAACTAAGCCATGCCGATGTTTCTCTCTATGCATGCTCGCTTTTCCTCCAGAGGGGGTAGCTAGACTGTCCTTCACTGCGCGCATCGACCGAATGCTGGTTCATCTGGTCTATCTCGTCTATCTGGTTTGTCTGGTTGATTCAGATTGGAAATTCATCCGGAAGAACCAGACAGACCTGAAAGACCGGCCAACCAGACAGACGATCCCGTGCGCGGTCTGCGAGCAAGAAGGATGGTCTGGCTGCTCCCTCCTCCGGCAACGAGGACTACAGCCAGGCCGGTGCTCTGTACCGGCTGATGAACCCCGATCAGAAAGCGCAACTCATCGGCAATCTGGTGAGCGCGTTAAAAACGGTGCCGCGTGAGATACAGCTGCGCC
>JANNIV010000173.1:0-2109 GCA_031405355.1 Nitrospira sp. | reverse complement strand
CACCCTGCGCGACGGTAATGTCGCGGTGCTGGCGGTGCCGGTGAATGATCTCAACCAGCAAGATCTCGCAGGAATAACGGCAGGCATGACTTTCCCGATTGCGACGCAGGGGGCATCGGAAATCACGCGCAGCTACAGTCTATTCCGTAGAACCCTCAGTAATCCTGATTTGGCAGGCGAGGGAACAATGCCGAAACACATGGAGCTCCTGATTGACCGTTACGGCTATTTGCGGGCGCGCTGGATTCCTGCGGTGGATGGGACTGGGTGGACAGACATCGGCGAACTGATGCGGCAAGTCGAGCAGCTCGACCGGGAAAAAGAACTCCGTCCGCCGCCAGACGACCATGTGCACTAAGCTGGTTCCTTCGCGGCAAACATCAGGTATCTGCAGGTACAGATGTTGCTTAACTTAATTAGTAGAGAAACTCCTGCGAACTTGACACCCAATACCTTCTCGTATACTTTTCTACAGAATATGCTATGCACTTGACTCCAGTGGCCCCATGGCATACTGGAGTCACACCGTGGAGGACTATACAATGCGAACCTTGGCCAAGTTCGAACAACGCTTCGCCACAGAAAGCGCATGCCGCGCCTACCTGGCTCGGCTGCGGTGGCCGACCGGATTCTGTTGTCCCCAGTGCAAAACCAATGGCAGTTGGACAACCACACGGTGCCTCATGATGTGCCGCGGATGTGGATACCAAGCTTCGGTCACGGCTGGGACAATCTTCCATCGAACCCGCCTCCCCTTACAGGCCTTGTTTCGAGCCATATGGCTCCTGACCGACCAGAAACATAAACTCAGCGCCTTGGGGCTACAGCGCCTACTGGGCCTTGGCAGTTACAGGACGGCATGGCTGTGGCTACAAAAGCTGAGGCGCGCGATGGTGCGGTCTGGCTGGGACCGCCTGGGAGGCCAGGTGGAAATAGACAAAACATATATAGGGAGCGGCGAGTCAGGAGGAGGCCGTCGGCACCTGGGAAACAAAATCCTCGTGGCAATCGCTGCCCAGATCGACGGGAAAGGGATCGGACGTATTCACCTGCGTCGAATTCCAACCGCCTCCACAAGTCCGCTTGTGGCCTTCGTGAAGGATGCAGTTAAGCCCGGCTCGGTGGTCATCACGGATGGATGGGAGGCCTATGCAGGGTTGACAGAGGAGGGTTTCAAACACCGGCCGCACGTGATTAACGCCAGCGACAAGCCGGCGTCGGCCTTGCTCCCCCGCGTGCACCGGGTGACCTCCTTGTTCACACGCTGGCTGATAGGTACCCATCAAGGGGCCTTGTCCCGCGAGCAGCTGGACTCCTATCTCGACGAATTCACGTTTCGATTCAACCGTCGAACGTCGAGATACCGCTGGAAACTGTTCGCCAGACTTGTGGCGCAAGCTGTCGCAGCTGAGCCTGCCCCCTTCTCCAGACTAGCCATAGGTATCAGCTAAACATATGCACAATGGAACTGGAGTTAAGTGCATAAATCTTTGCACGTATTTTGCACGCGGAAACAAGTTTCTCCTCTTATATTATGCTTGACATCGAGAAACTGTATCCGCTAATCTCCCCGCCACGCTGGTAAATGGCGGCCATGTTTCGCTGGAGAATTTCTCTCCGGAATAAGCGGTGGGTCTCATTCAGTTTCACCGG
This sequence comes from Nitrospira sp., assembly GCA_031405355.1. Lineage (GTDB taxonomy): Bacteria > Nitrospirota > Nitrospiria > Nitrospirales > Nitrospiraceae > Palsa-1315. Next base: position 456 of record JANNIV010000173.1, on the reverse strand, counting down.
GTCTCAATACTTAAACAAGGAGGTCAGGGTATGGGGAGTACAACGTTCGGAGGGAGCGATAGAGGGTACGACATGTCGCTCTGGTACGATTCGAAGCCGCTCAAGATTGGCTGGTTTGCCATGTTGGCGGCAGTGGGGTCCGAGGTCATTTTTCAGCGCGTCTTCGGGTATTCCCACGGACTGGATTCCATGACCCCGGAGTTCGAGAATGTCTGGATGGGCCTGTGGCGTTTTAACGTGATCTCCAACATCATCTTCTCGGCGGCCACGCTGGGCTGGATTTGGAGCACGCGGGATCGCAACGTCGCCAACGTGGATCCCAAGACGGAACTCAAGCGGTATTTCTATTGGATGATGTGGCTCGCCATTTACGTGTTCGGCGTCTACTGGGCGGGTTCCTACACCCTGGAGCAGGATGCCTCGTGGCATCAGGTGATCATTCGCGACACCAGCTTC
>JANNIV010000172.1:0-3574 GCA_031405355.1 Nitrospira sp. | reverse complement strand
GAAGCTGGTGTCGCGAATGATCACCTGATGCCACGAGGCATCCTGCTCCAGGGTGTAGGAACCCGCCCAGTAGACGCCGAACACGTAAATGGCGAGCCACATCATCCAATAGAAATACCGCTTGAGTTCCGTCTTGGGATCGACGTTGGCGACGTTGCGATCCCGCGTGCTCCAAATCCAGCCCAGCGTGGCCGCCGAGAAGATGATGTTGGAGATGACGTTAAAGCGCCAGAGGCCCATCCAGACATTCTCGAACTCCGGGGTCATGGAGTCCAAGCCGTGGGAATACCCGAAGACCCGTTGAAAAATGACCTCGGACCCCACTGCCGCCAACATGGCAAACCAGCCAATCTTGAGCGGCTTCGAATCGTACCAGAGAGACATGTCATAGCCCCGGTCAACACCGCCCCACGTTGTAGCCATACGCTTACCTCCTTACTAAATTAACTTAAAACCACCCCAATGCTCGATACGTTTATGCAGCCGCTTATGTTCATCATGCCAACTTAGAGACGCCACAATGATCATAGTATATATGATGGATGAAATCCTAACTCTGTTTGATATAGGTGTCAACAGAATCGGGGCACATAACACTTCCGAGGCTACATGCTTTACCAATGCATAGCTCATGCCGCATATAAAATGGACCAGGGCAAGCGATGATTGTCTTGGGAAACCAATATCATCGAGATCAATCGATGTTCATAGATACATCCGAACATTGACCCTGTGCGAACAGAGGGATAAACCAGACCGCCTTTTAAGTTTCCATCATTTCCAATCGCGCATCGAATTCATGCCCGCAGGTCGTGCACCTGATACAATCCGATTCGACCGTAAATTCGTCTGATCTGATTCCCATGCCACCGCAATCCGAACAGCGAGCGAGGTGGACCCTCTGATCGCCTACGGTTTCGTATTGGGTGCCACGGAGACAATACACCGGTTTCCCATCAAGCAGCCATGGGTTCCCCGCCTTGTCGAGCACCGGCAACGTCAAATAATGATGGTTCACGTAGTCTTCAAGTTCCTGCCGGCTGGCGAACCCTTCCTTAATCATCTTTCCCCCCACCACTTCATAAAGCCCGTTCTCTTTCACGATTGCCTTAGTTGGACCCATCTCTCACCTCCCGTTCTGAATAGGAGCGAATGACTAAAAATAAGAGCAGATGCGATGAATAAGAAACGTATCCCGTTTTTCGGCGAGACTCACGAGACTTGCACGAAAAGCGGACCAGGTCGGGTGTTTCATCTTCGCGACTCGCGCTTGTCACGCACGTCTTGCTTGTCTCGCGCACAATTCACGAACGACGCACGACCTGTTGCTAGGCAATGCCTGAGTAGTACCGCAGAATATTCGAGACGGAGATCACACCGATGATCTGTCCATCTTGCGTCACGGCCAGATGCCGGGTAGACCGCTCTTTCATCATGTGCACAGCATCGATAATCGGCCGATTACCTTCGATAGTTGCCACAGGTGTCCGCATACAGGTTTTGACAACGGTCGTATTGGGATCCAGCCCCTTGGCCACCACCTCGCGGGCCAGGGCCGAATCGGTGATGATCCCGACATACGATTGGCTGTTCGTAACGAGTAGAGATCCCAGCTTCCATTGCTGCATCAGTTGCCCGGCCTGTCGTAAGCTCGCGTCCTGCGACACGTCCCGGATCTCGTTGGACATATGCTCGGCGATCTGTGGGCCGATGAGCGTGCGCACGATCTTGCCTTTCTTCGTTCCGGTAGACCTACGCGCTTCCAATTCCGATACACAGCTCTCCAGCACTCGTCCACGCTGCAACAGGCTTTGCCGCTCACTATCCATGCCGGTGCCTTCCGGCGCCTCGTCCGTCATGTTGACCAATCCCGCCGCCTCACCCAGCTCAGCATACTCATAGGCATGCAGCAAGTCAGACGTCTGTCCAAGCAGCTCTTCGATCAGCCGTTCGGCTTCCAGATCGAATTCGTCAAGACTGCGCGTTGACGTGCCCTTGCCCAGAAACGGGGCGAATTCGGTGAGCTGTTTCCGCATCCGTTCGATGCTTCGGTCGAGAGAAACCCGCGGTTTTAAGGGAGTGGCGCGAACAGCCATAGCACCTCCGATCGATGTGGGTGAGCGGGGATGGCTGATCTTACCCCCGCCGGATCTGCAAGGGCAAGTGGCAGGCAGAAGGAGGTGCGTTCCGAGAGGGAGAATCAACTGACAGTGGCGGGGAGATGCTCGAACGATAGGTAGTGACCGGAGCTGAAAACCCGTTGACATCCAACCAGGTATAGGACTCCAAGTGACTCCACCTGAATAGGTTTGACCCATCGGGTTTCAGAGACAGTCACGGTCCGGCCCCATCCGGAGCGTGGGGAGTGCAGTTCTATCAACTGCTTCGCCTGGGGGGCTTGGCCCATAAGGAGGAGGATGCCCTCCGTGCTCCGGTTGAGTGCGAAGGCCTCTCCTTGCTCGATAACGACCGACTTTCCCTCTATGGGCTCGAACACCGCGTACGAACACATGTGCCGATAGTCCATGCGCGCCTCACGCCGGCGTTCTGGAAGGGTAGCCATAACCGGCGTCACGACAGACACTTGATCGATGTCTGTATTTCCTACCTTCTGTTTCCGCTGTGGAGCCGCCGCGGAGCGGGAGAACATTACTTCAAAAGTGTGCGTCGCCATGACTAGGCCTCCGGTCTCATTGAGAGAAGTGATGTTTTGTGATTTCATGGAGGAAGAGAGCAAACACCATACCGCACAAGAGAGTGGGGCCGACCTTATTGTTATGGGGGTATTTCCACGTACTGCACCCTTCTATTCTCCATTGAGCATATCCCTATGAAGGGAAACGAGTTCACTCTTCGAGATCAGAACCGCCCTATCAACTTGATTTCACAGGGACATCGCTGCTGTAGCCCATGACCTACAGCAGCAAGGGGATTCCTTCACACAAACTGGTGATTACTCGCATGAAATACTAAAGACACCATCGGGGGCTCTGCGAGGTTCGCACGCCGCGTAGGTAGCCCAAATCGACCACACGGTAGACCTAATCCTGAAATCTCAACTGGTGTGGTTTCGCGGGGCGGGTTATTTAGTCCCCCTTAACTGAGGATCTGGACTCGTTTAAGAGGGCAAGGAGCCTATCCGACATTGCCTTCGTGACGAGGCGAAGGAGGTGCGGCCAGATGCGAGGCCGCAGGCCTGGAAAAACCGGAGGCGTATTCACTGGAATACGTTGAGGATTTTTTCAGGGCCGAGAACGACGCAGATGGCTGTAGATCATTCGCCGCAGTAGAACGGCCAATGTCGGACAGGCTCCTAAGACGGTGGCTTGTTATACGGAACCAGATAATACATATTTAAGCAGCACCGGACGCTTTGGAGCACTTGAATGACATCGCAATCCGATACCCCCTTGAACAAAAAGAGCAAGTTTCGTTGGTCCATCGTCTACTTTCTAGGAGCAGTTATCTATACCGCTTTTGCCGGTTGGCTGTTCTCAGAATCATCTCCTCTGGCATGGGTTTGCATCATCAGCGCGCCGCTAGGCTTTTACTTTGCCTGGGGAGCCTGGAAACA
>JANNIV010000171.1:0-5810 GCA_031405355.1 Nitrospira sp. | reverse complement strand
GGGCCTAAGGTCAGGATCTGGTATTGATGCGGGAAGGGTGTGATACCCATAGAGCATGATGCCAGGGCGCACGAGCGAAAAATGTGCACCGGGAAATCTGACGATGGCGGCACTGTTGGCCGCATGCACCAACGGGACAGTGAGACCGCGTAGTCGGATCTGTTCCAGCAGGGCATTAAATGATTCGAGTTGCCGTTCTGTAAAGTTACTGTTTGTTCCATCTGCATCGGCCAGGTGGGTCATCAGCCCTTCAACTTTGAGGGGACTGTGCAAGAGAGGGTTGTCGAGGACTGTGAGGAGCTCTTCCGGAGAAAATCCTAACCGGCCCATCCCGGTTTCGACCTTGAGGTGAATCGGGTAGGGAGCCGGCTGTGAATGAGCTGCCTTGGCCAAGGTGGGAAGGATTCGCCCATCGCTGACAACCGGGGTCAGTTTGTGCGCGATCAGGTCGGCTATTTGTTCCTCAAAGAGTGCTCCTAGGACGACGATCGAGGCTGTGAGACCGGCTAGACGGAGTTCGATCCCTTCGTCGAGAGAGGCGACGGCAAACTGTCCGATGCCTTGGCGGGCAAGTGACTGAGCGATCTCGACCGCTCCATGTCCGTAGGCATTGGCTTTGACGATCGCCATGACCTCGCAGCCAGGAGAGAGGTAGCGCTTGATGCGAGAGAGATTATGGGCAAGTGCCGCGAGATTGACGGTGGCGTAGGTGGGTACCAAGGTCGAAATGGAGGTCACACTTCCATGATTTCTTGTTCTTTTTTCTTTACCACGTCGTCGATTTTTTGAATGTACTGGTCGGTCAGCTTCTGGGTGTCGGCTTCGGACTTTCGCAGTTCGTCTTCAGTGAGCTTGGCATCCTTTTGCAGTTTCTTCAACTCTTCGTTGGCATCTCGACGAAACACTCGTATGACGACCTTCGTATCTTCGCCGTGTTTTTTGCAGATCTTGCTGAGATCTTTGCGCCGTTCTTCGGTGAGCGGCGGAAGGGGAATACGGATGAGTTTTCCATCGTTGGACGGAGTAATGCCGAGGCCCGATCCCGCCAAGGCCTATTCGATTTCCTTAATCAAAGCAGGTTCCCATGGCTGGATGGTGATGAGGCGGGCCTCCGGGGTTGAAATACTGGCGACCTGTTTCAGCGGGGTCATCGTGCCGTAGTAGTCGACCCGCACGCCGTCGAAGAGGGCGACTGACGCCCGTCCTGTCCGCAAGCCGGACAAATCACGCTTGAGATGTTCCAGTGCGGACTCCATCTTTTCCGTGACCTTTTGATGTATGGCAGCAGGGTTGGACATGAAAGACTCCCCGGAATGTCAGCGGCGATCGGGGGTGACAATGGTTCCGATCGCTTCGCCGGTGGCGACGCGTTTGAAGTTGCCTTGTTCTTTCAGGTTGAACACGATGAGCGGAAGGTTGTTATCCATGCAGAGGCTGATGGCTGTGGCGTCCATCACTTTCAAATTCTGATTCAAGATCGAGAGAAAGGAGATGGTTTGATATTTCTTGGCGGTGGGATTCTTCACGGGGTCGGCATCGTAGATGCCGTCGACCTTGGTCCCTTTCATGATGACCTGGGCTCCGATCTCCATCGCCCTGAGCGCTGCAGCGGTATCGGTTGAGAAGTAGGGGTTTCCTGTGCCGCCCGCGAAGATGACGACGCGTTTTTTCTCAAGATGACGAATGGCGCGCCGGCGGATATACCCCTCGGCCAGCTGGCGCATTTCGATCGCGGACTGGACTCGCGTGATGATGCCGATGCGCTCAAGTGCGTTTTGCAGGGCTAAGGCATTGAGCACGGTGGCGAGCATCCCCATGTAGTCGGCGGAGGCTCGTTCCATGCCGGATGCGCTGGCGGCAATACCGCGGAAAATATTGCCGCCGCCGATGACTACGGCGACTTCGATGTCGAGCGCGACGACAGAGGCGATTTCCGAAGCGAGGCCCTCAAGGATGGAGGGTTGAATACCGTAACCCTGCTCACCGGCCAACATCTCTCCGCTTACTTTGAGGAGGATGCGCCGATAGTTGGCAGAGTTCATGCTTCGCCTAATTGGTACCGTGTAAAGCGGCGGATATTCATGTTCTCACCGATTTTTGCGATCTTTAGCGCAAGGAGATCCTTGATGGTGACGGCGGGATCCTTGACGAAAGACTGTTCAATCAAGCAGCTTTCCTGAATGAACTTTTCCAGCTTGCCTTCGACGATTTTCGGCCATGCAGCCGGGGGCTTGCCCATTTCTTTGGCCTGTCCCTCATAAATCGATCGTTCTTTCTCGATGAGCGAAGCGGGAATCTCCTCCCGTTTGACGTAGGAGGGCTTCCCGGCAGCGACCTGGAGGGCCAGATCGTTGACGAACGATTTAAACTCTTCGTTGCGGGCCACGAAGTCGGTCTCACAGTTGACCTCGATGAGCACACCGATCTTTCCGCCCATGTGGATATAGGCATGGACGAGGCCTTGGTTGGTCTCGCGGCCGGACTTTTTCAGCGCGGCGGCCAAGCCTTTTTGGCGCAGGTAATCGACGGCCTTCTCCATATCGTCGCTATTTTCGGTGAGCGCTTTCTGGCAGTCGAGGATGCCGGCACCGGTTTTTTCTCTCAGTTCTTTGACAAGCTGACTTGATCCAGCCATACGTAACGGTCCTTCTTGATCAACAGTGAGTAATGTTGTCGAGCCTGCGATGTCCGGCGCTATAAAGCCGGGGCGCTCGCCAAGCTGACGGCCGCGGCTTTGTCTCCTACTACGGGAACGGGTTTGAACTCCGCTTCGTCGCGCTGGGTCCTCAAATGAGCGCCTTCAATGCAGGCGTTGGCAATAAGAGAGGTGATGAGCTTGATGGAGCGGATCGCGTCGTCGTTTCCAGGGATCGGGTAAGTGATGTGGTCCGGATCGCAGTTCGAGTCCAGGATCGCGATCAACGGAATCTCCAACCGCTTCGCTTCCTGTACGGCCAGGTGTTCGATGCGGGTATCGAGGACGAAGACGGCTCCTGGTACGCCGCGCATGTCCTTGATGCCGCTCAGATACTTCTGGAGCTTCACAATTTCCTTCTGCATCTTCATGATTTCTTTTTTCTTCAGGCCGTATTGGCTGGGGTCCGCCAGCTTGAGCTCCATCTTCTTCATCTTATCGATGCTCTTCCGTATGGTCTGGAAGTTCGTGAGCATCCCGCCGAGCCAGCGCTGGTTGACGAAGAACATGTTGGCGCGCAAGGCTTCTTCTTGAAGGATTTCAGCGGCCTGCCGCTTGGTTCCGACAAATAGCACCGTTTGGCCGGCGGCCACGGTGTCGCGGACGAAGGCATAGGCCTGCTCCATCCGAGCCAGCGTTTGCTGAAGGTCGATGATATAGATGCCGTTGCGTTCTCCAAAGAGGAACTTCTTCATCTTCGGGTTCCACCGGTTCGTCTGGTGCCCGAAATGGACTCCTGCTTCTAACAGTTCCTTGATTGAAACCACTCCCATGCCTTCACCTCCCCTCATGACTTGCAGAACGCCTACTGACGCAGGCGAGGGGGACTGGCCCCCTTATTCTCAAGTCGAGCGACGTCCGTGACGTCGATATGAATTTGATACTGTCCTTTCACGCACAAAATTATACGAGAAAGAGACTGCCCCTAGCGTTAGAACCTTGGCACGGTATCATGCTGGCCGTCAGCTTGCAAGACCATCGATGGTCCATTGCTCCCCCGTCCCTTCGCTTGCTGCCCCCTCCGACCGGATGTTAAGATCGCGGAACTATTGGAGGGAACCGGTGCCGAACATTTTGCTATTAGTCTCACCAAGCTGCGGGGCCTGCCCCTCGGCCAAGAGTCTGTGGAAGCAGTTGCGAGTGAAGTATAGCTTTAGCTATCGCGAGGTCGATATTACCACTGAGGATGGACGGAGCCTTGCCGATCGGCATGCGGTCAGGGCCGTGCCGGCCACGATTATCGACGGACGGCTGACGTTCGTCGGTGTGCCGAGCCGGGAGAGTGCCGAAAAGGCCTTATTACTCAAGATGAAACCACGCGAATAGGGGAGAAGGATTGCTCCATGGCTGACGATGACGACTTTGAACTACCCGAACTCCCCGTTATCGACAAGGGCCCCCCGCCCGAGTGCCCTATGTGCGGCGACCCGATGGGGTTCATCGATGGCGACTGGGGCTGTATGGATTGCAACGGTGAGCTGATGGGGCCTGAAACCGGATAGCTCACGCAATGTTGAATTGTAAATGTTAAATGATGAATTGTCTGTCATTAAACATTCAATATTTCGCATTCAACATTCGGTATTAGATGCTTCGCATTGTCACCGGGCCTTTTCATCCTGCTCTCGATCGTGCGTTGGTCGAAGATATTCAGTCCTGCAAGACCGACAATCCCTTTGCTCCGCTCGCCGTCATTGTCCCCTCGGCCTCCCTGGTCGAGCACCTAAAAGAAGTACTCACCCGTCATGAGCCTCGCGCATTCCTCAATGTACACTTTCTAACGTTTCACCAGCTGGCCCTCCGTCTGCGGGATGATCTCGCGCCGGTCTCCGAGAACAGTCTGGGGCCACAGCTGCAACTGGTCGACGATTTCTTCTGCGAGCAATTGGTGCGGCAGGTGGTTCGACGCAAGCTTCCGGGGCTCGAACCCCTCACACGGCTGCCTCCCTCACCAGGGACCTGGAAAGGCCTCTGGGCGACGGTACGCGACTTGAAAGACGCGGTGGTTGCGCCGGCGACGGCATTGAAGGCTCTCGCAGAAGGGGAGTTCGAAGAGGAAGATCGAACCTGGCTCTATTCCATATTCACGCTGCATGCGGCCATCAAGGAAGCCAGTCGGTCGCTCGGAGCCGGCTCTCCGGATGACCTGGCTACCTCACTCGGCCAGGATCTCTCAGGTTCCTCGTTTCTCAAGGGACTGCAACGCTTCTTCTACTATGGCTTTTACGATCTCTCGCAGGTCCAGCTGTCATTCTTCCAATCGGTCACGCACGTTGTGCCGACCACGTTGTATTTTCCATTGCAAGACCGCCCGGCCTTTCGCTTTGCCCGCCAATTTTTTGAGCGCCATCTGCTTCCTCTGGCAGACAGTCATGAGGATCGGAGTGGGCAGGGGGACCGACCTGCAACATCGGAATTGGTCGAACTCACCGTGACAAATGTGATCGGGGTTGAGGAGGAATTGTCGACGGTCTGTCGTGAAATCCTAACCTTGACCGAGGTGAACAGCTATCGTTTCGATGAGATGGGAGTGGTGTCTCGTACGCTGGAGCCCTATCAGGCGCGGCTCCAGTCGGTATTCGATCGTCATCTGGTGCCCTTCACGTCAACGGCTGGGAAGCCGTTGGCGCGCGAACCATTGGTCAAAGCTCTCTTACGCCTGGCATCACTCCCACTGAACGACTTCGACCGTGCGGCCATGCTGGATGTGATCACAGCCCCCTTTTATCGTCGTTTACAGGAGGCGGACCCCTCCAGCACGAATTTCCGGCCCGATATCTGGCGTTCGCTGGTCTACACCTTGGGTATTACGAAGGGAGAGGTGGAATGGAAGCGTTTGGGTTCGCCGGCCAGTTTGACGATTCTACACGATGCAGAGGCAGGATCTGACGAAGACGATGTGACAAGGGCCGGAACATTCGAGGCGACTCAGCTCGCATACTTGTGGGATATCGTGTCGCAACTGATCCACGATTGCCGGGCTCTTCCAGCGCAAGGATCGATTGGAACCTTGACCGATGCATTTCTCGCCCTGGTGAAATCCCATATTCACGTGCCGGACCTATTCGATGGAACATCAGCCGCGCCATCCGAACCGACAGCTCTCACTGAGGTT
>JANNIV010000170.1:0-13448 GCA_031405355.1 Nitrospira sp. | reverse complement strand
GACTCAACGGAATGACATGGCTTCGAGGAGCAGTTCCTTAGCGGAGGCTTTGGCCATACCCTTTGCACGGACATAAAACGTTTGGTATGTTTCACACCCGCGGAGCACGTCATAGTAGAGCTTGACGATATTTTGATAGCGGGACAGCAGGCGGTGGCAGAGGTGCGGATACGAATAGACGATGCTGGCCATGCGGGCCGCGACCCGAAACTCCTCATAGATCTCCCGCCGAACGGCCTCTTCATAATCGGCCAGCGACCGGCGCCGATCATGGGCCTGGTTCAGAATCGATTCCGCAGCCAATTGTCCGGACCTCACCGCGTAATAGATGCCTTCACCGAAGAGGGGATCGATCAGGTGCGCGGCGTCTCCCACCAGCAAGGCTTGGCCACTTACCAATCCGATTGACTCCCGATCATCCTTGGCCAAGCTATCCTCACTGAAGACCGGAAGTGGATGGCCGACCGGCTGTGGCACCTTCCAGGGAGCCAACCCTTTTTCATCCCGCACGAACTGATCGAAAATTTTCTTCGGGCTCGCAAGACCTCCGCGCAAATCTCCCACGCCGACCGAGAGCCGTTCCTGCTTCGGGAAAATCCAGGCATAGCCGGCAGGCGTCGCGCCGATATCGATGAGCGCGCGGCCGATACCGGGATAAGGGGGCAGGAGCCCAATCGGGACTTCGCTCTCCAGGGTCGCCATCCGACGGCTCCGGCGTCCCGGGAACAACTGCTGCGCAACTAAGCTGTTCGCTCCATCCGCCCCGATCAGAGCCTTGGCCAGATACCGGCCCCGATCCGTCGTCACTTCAATGCCGTCGGGAAGCTCCCGACAAGACCTCAACGTCTCACCTTCATGCACTTCGGTGCCAGCTCGCCTCGCCTTCTCCAGCAGGAAATGGTCGAACCGGTCGCGCATGACCATGTAGGCAATCGGGCTGGAAGAATCGAGGCAGAAGGGATCCGCACCGCGGTAGGAAAACTGTATACCGTAAACCGTATGCTCGACGACCGACTTGTAATCCTCTTCCAAAATGCGGTCGATGCGGGCAGACAACCCGCCGCCGCAGACTTTGTATCGTGGATGTGTGGCCTTGTCGAGCCCGAGCACAGACATGCCGGCTTTGCTCAACTGATAGGCAGCGGTGGCGCCGGCCGGCCCCATGCCAACCACCAAGGCATCATAAGCTTTGACGTCAGACAGAGTGGACATGTGAAGGAAGTCTAAAAGGAATGTTCAATGCGAAATTTTCAATGTTCAATTGAACATTCGACATTAAACATTCAGCATTACGATTATTGGCCAAGATACCAGCCAATCCCATACCGCTCTAAAAACCCGGTAATCATCGTGAGGCTATTGGCGTATATCATGACGCCCACGATGATGAGCATCACTCCACTCACGGTGGAGACACCCCATAAATACACACGTGCCTGCTTGAAATAGGCGAGGAACCGATCGACTCCCAACGCCGTAAGAAACAACGGCAGCCCCAAGCCCAACGAATAGCTCGTCAGCAACAATACCCCGTTCATCATCGACTCGGTCGTGCTGGCGTACAATAAGATGGTCCCGAGCACCGGCCCGACGCAAGGCGTCCAGCCGGCGGCAAACGCGATGCCGATCAAGAACGATCCTACATACCCGACCGGTCGGTTTCTAAATTGGAATCGATGCTCCATTTTCAGGAAACTGATATTCAGGACGCCCAACAAATAGAGGCCGAAGATGACGATCACGATCCCGCCGATCTGCCGAATAATATCTTGATAGGTAATGAACACCTGCCCGATAAGACTGGCCGATGCGCCGAATGAAATAAATACTGTTGAAAAGCCGCCGATAAACAACAGAGCGTTGAGGACGATGGTCTTCTTGAACTTCGACCGCACCGTCGAGTCGGTGAGCTGCTCAATGGACAACCCGGTGATGTACGAAACGTAGGAGGGGACCAGCGGGAGCACGCAGGGCGAAACGAACGACAGCAAGCCGGCCGAAAAGGCCGCCACGAGCGAGATATTCGTAATCGATTGCGACAATGTCGGACAGGCTCCTAGGGCCAAGCCCTGTTTGTCTGGTTTGTTTTGTTTATCTGGTTGATTTGGTACATCGGACTCCTTCATTCAACCAAACAAACGAGACAAACGAAACAAACCAAATAACGGTCTTGTTACGGCTTCATCAACATGTACACAAGCTGTTGCGCTTCGGGCGCTCCCCAGTCACGCGCGCCGAAGATTTGGTGGCGGACGATCCCCTGCCGATCGACCATGAAGGTCATCGGAAGACTCCGGGCACCATAGGTCAATCCCACGCGATAGTCCGGATCGTGGAGAATGGGAAACGTCAAGCGATTCTCTTTCTGGAAAGGTCTCGTGATCGACACCCCTTCCGCGTCGGTAGACACGGCGAGAATTTCAAAGTCCTTCCGTGGAAACATGCGGTAGAGCTCCTCCATCGCCGGCATCTCCACCCGGCAGGGGCCACACCAGGTAGCCCAAAAATTCAGGAGTACCACTTTACCGCGAAGGTCTGAAAGCGCGACAAGCCGGCCTTCCAAATCCCGGAGTTGAAAGTTCGGCGCCGGCTCACCCAGCTTGACGGTGTTGCGATCAGCGATTGGCAGAATATCCGCCACCACTGCTGCGCCGTTCAAACCTGTAACCGCAGCCATCAAACCTAGAACTGTTGCAGCAAGCCTGAGCCTCAGCATCTGTTATTCACTCCGCGCTCCGAACCGCCGGTAGCGACCCAAGGCACAATTGGCCCCTACCGACCCGATGAATGATACTGAAGGCCAGTAAGGGAAACCCGACCATGATCGTAACGCGTCAACCGAGGCGAGACCAGCAGAATCTCATCATCTTACAAGTGCTGGAAAATGGGAGTCAAGCAAGACGGCCTTGACGCCGAATTGGATAAACATTGAAATGACCGCAATGAAAGGATAGACAAAGAGCGGGTACTATACTAATATCGCGCGGTAATTCGTTAGGTTACCGCCAACCGAACATTGAGGAACCTATGAGACACAACTACCTGTTTACATCAGAGTCAGTGACGGAAGGACATCCGGACAAGATCGCCGACCAGATCTCCGACGGAATCCTCGACGCGATCATCACCCAAGACAAGTATGCCCGGGTGGCCTGCGAGACGATTCTGACCACCGGAATTGCCTTCGTAGCTGGAGAAATCTCCACCAAGGCCTACGTCGAGATTCCGGATATCATTCGCGAGGTCATCAAGGATGTCGGCTACTGCGATGCCGCCTGGGGATTCGACTACCACACCTGTTCCGTCCTCACCGCCATTCATCAGCAATCCGGCGATATCTCCATGGGCGTGGATTCCGGCGGCGCCGGCGACCAGGGACTGATGTTCGGCTACGCCACCAACGAAACGACCGAACTCATGCCGATGCCGATCGTCCTCGCCCATCGGCTCACCAAGCGGTTAGCCGAAGTCAGGAAAAAGAATATCCTCCCGTGGGTCCGGCCCGATGGAAAATCCCAAGTGACTGTTGAGTACCGGAACGGAAAACCGGTGAGGATCGACACCATCGTCGTCTCAACGCAGCACAGCCCCGACGTAACGAACAAACAGATCGAGCGCGACATCATGGAGAAGGTCATCCGGCCCATGATGCCGAAAGGGCTCTACGACCCAACGAGCGTGAAACACCACATCAATCCCACCGGCCGCTTCGTGGTCGGCGGTCCGATGGGCGACACAGGACTGACAGGCCGCAAGATCATCGTCGACACCTATGGCGGCCACGGCAGCCATGGAGGCGGAGCCTTCTCCGGCAAGGATCCGACGAAGGTGGACCGCTCGGCCTCATATATGGCCCGCTACATCGCAAAGAATATCGTCGCCGCCGGATTGGCCCAGAAATGCGAATTGCAGCTCGCCTATGCGATCGGGGTGGCAGATCCCGTCTCGGTGCTGGTCGACACGAAGGGCACGGAAAAAGTGGCGGTTGAGAGTCTGGATAAGCTCGTGCGGAAACATTTCCCCCTGACCCCGCGCGGCATTATCGACCACCTCAAGCTCCGCCGACCGATCTTCAGAAAGACCGCATCCTATGGACACTTCGGTCGGAATGAGCCTGAGTTCACCTGGGAAAAGACCGACAAGGCCAAAATCTTGCGCAAAGACGCAGGACTGTAGTTGAAATATCTGTAAACCGATAGTGCGGGGGCGGGTTGGGTAACCCGCCCCTCTTTTTTTCAGGTCAACCCATCACGCATTACCTATCACTTATCACTCAGGAGGCCTCAGTGGAATACGATGTGAAGGATATGAAGCTAGCGGACCAGGGCAAACTCAAGATCGAATGGGCCGAAGCCACCATGCCGGTGCTGCGCCTGATCAAGAAGCGGTTTCTGCGCGAAAAGCCGTTTAAAGGGCTCCGCGTCACCGCCTGCCTCCATGTGACGACCGAAACTGCGAATCTAATGAAAACACTCCAAGCCGGCGGAGCCGATGTCCGGCTCTGCGCTTCAAATCCACTCAGCACACAGGATGAAGTCGCCGCGGCGCTCGTTAAGCATGACGGTATTCCGACCTTCGCCATTAAGGGCGAAGACAACAAGACCTACTATCAGCATATCCAATCGGCCATCGCCCACAAGCCGCAAATCACAATGGACGACGGGGCAGATGTTGTCTCGCTGATCCATTCCAAGCGTAAAGACTTGCTCAAGCATGTCATCGGCGGCACGGAAGAAACCACCACCGGCGTCATCCGGCTCCGCAGCATGGCCGAGAAGAAAGTGCTGAAGTTCCCCGTGATCTCCGTCAACGACGCCGACACCAAACACCTGTTCGACAACCGGTACGGCACCGGCCAAAGCACAATCGACGGCATCATCCGCGCAACGAACCGGTTGATCTGCGGGACCACCTTCGTGGTTGCAGGCTACGGCTGGTGCGGGCGCGGTATCGCGATGCGCGCCAAGGGGATGGGCGCCGACGTCATCGTCACCGAGATCGATCCGGTCAAGGCGATTGAAGCGGTGATGGACGGGTTCCGCGTCATGCCGATGGAACAGGCAGCGCCGATAGGAGACTTCTTCGTCACGGTGACCGGCAACCTCAAGGTCGTCCGCGGCGAGCACTTCGCGGTGATGAAGGAAGGGGCCATCGTCTGCAACTCAGGCCACTTCAATGTCGAGCTGGATATTCCGGCCTTGGAGAAATTGAGCCGCAAGAAGCTGCTCATCAGACCGGGCGTCGAGCAATTCACGCTGAAGACGGGCAACCGGGTCAGCCTCCTCGGCGAGGGACGGTTGGTCAATCTCGCGACCGCGGAGGGCCATCCTTCCAGCGTCATGGATATGAGCTTCGCGAACCAGGCGCTCGGCGCGGAGTACTTGGTGAAGAATTATAAGAATCTGGAGAAGAAGGTCTATCCAGTCCCGCCGGTGATCGACAAGGAAATCGCGCGGCTCAAGCTCGCGGGGATGGGGATGAAGATTGATACGCTGACGAAGGAGCAGGTGAAATATCTCGCATCCTGGGAAATGGGAACCTAATCGCGGGTCCTGTCGCTGACCAGCCCGCCCGTCCTCGCACCCCGCCCGGTGTAGGGACCCCGCTGCGGGCGGACTGGCGCCCAGATCAGCGCCACCCACGATTAGAGCCCATTACCAAGTCTGCTCGTGGGGAGTGAAGAGAGAAGGCCACCTGAGAAGGTGGCCTTCTCTCTATCACACACCATTTAAACCTCAGAACACGTGAGACTACCTCCGTTAGGATAGAATCCGCCTATGGAACCAGAAACTAAATGGGATAAACGATTCTGGGAACTGGCATGTTTTATCGCCAATTGGTCAAAAGATCCGAAGGCAAAAGTGGGAGCAGTACTCGCAACAAAAAAGAGGGGTGCAATTGCACTAGGATACAACGGCTTCCCAGTTGGTGTTGAGGATAGTGCGGAACGACTAAATAACAAAAGCATAGAGCTAGACATGATCATCCATGCGGAGCAGAATGCTCTGCTTATTGCTGGCTCCGCATCTCAAGGAGCTGAACTGTTTGTTTGGGGCAAGCCAATTTGCGCCAGGTGTGCGGGACTTGTCATCCAAGCTGGCATTTCCAGGGTAGTAGCGGTAGATCCAGAGGCTGACAAAAACTCTAAATGGTATGAGACCGGAAAACTTGCAATTGAAATGTTCAAAGAGGCTGGGATTACCACCGTCCTGATAAATATGAAATAGAATGCCCCACGAATCCCTTCTTGCTGCTGACGCCAGCTTGATGTCGTTGACACCATTTCAGATGGAGACAATGGAGAGTCCAGGTGATATGAGCCGAGCCGCACTCGCCGACATGGATTGGACTACGCTAATCTCCCCTACACGCGTTGGCAACGACGAAAACACTAGAATCGTAGGACGATCCGCGTATCAACAAGACTTTGATCGGATCATCTTCTGCTCCGCCTTCAGGAGGCTGCAGGACAAAACCCAAGTCTTTCCACTTCCAGAAAGTGACTATGTAAGAACTCGCTTAACACATAGTCTGGAAGCTTCATGTGTTGGTCGTTCCTTGGGCACAGCTGTTGGAACACTCTTAAAGGAAAGTGAGCGCCTGCCACCCAACATAGCCCCTGGGGATCTTGGCACAATAGTGTCTGCCGCATGTTTAGCCCATGACATTGGCAATCCGCCATTTGGCCATGCAGGTGAACATGCGATTCAACATTGGTTCAGCCACGGAATTGGGAAAAATATTCTCGAAAGTTTACGCAAAGGAAGAGAACGCTGGGATTTTCAATACTTTGAGGGAAACGCACAGGGTTTTAGAATTCTCACTAGACTTCAAAAACCGAGCAATCTTGGCGGATTACAACTCACCGCTACAACCCTAGCTGCTTTCTCAAAATACCCCCGCAGCTCTTTTGATCTCAGCAAAAAATCCTCGATACCAAATAATAAGAGCAATGATAAGTTTGGATACTTCCAAAGCGAAAAGGATAATTTCGAAGAGGTTGCCACAAAGGTTCGGCTGAAACGCTCCTCCATTGATGATTCAGCTTGGTGCAGACACCCGTTAGCGTTCTTGGTCGAAGCAGCTGATGATATCTGCTACCTCCTTCTTGACTTTGAGGATGGCTTCCGGCTTGGCATAGTTAAATTTGAAGACATTAAAGACCATTACCTCTCATTACTCTTAGAAGAAGGTGAGAAGAAAGAAGCGAATTCTGTTCATAGCACTACCAAAGATCAAAAAGAACAAGTCGGGCTTCTAAGATCATTAGCTATTAACTCGCTCATTCGACAAGTTTCTGATGCTTTCGTTTCAAAAGAACATGACATGCTTCGCGGAAAACACAATGAAGAGCTAACCAAATCCATACCCTCCCATAAGAAGATAGCGGCCCTTAAGAAAGCATCTCAATCGGTGTACAGACTAAAATATAATCTGGAAATAGAATCTGCCGGATTTGAAGTGCTAGGGGGTCTATTGGATGCCTTTGTGCCTGCAGTTATTAACTTGAAAGGACATTCTCCATCCCACAAAAGTAAAAGCTATTCAAAATTATTGGCAGCCACATTTTGGAGTTCCCTGGAACGCGATATCAATCTCAGCACGTACGATAAATTGATGAAAATCACTGATTATGTATCCGGCATGACAGATTCATTTGCCGTGGGGCTATATAGAAAGATTAAAGGAATAGCCTTGCCTAGCCTTGAATAACTTTCTATTTTTCATTCGTCAAGGGACGGCGTCTGACACCATTGTTCACGGGTACATGGGTATTAGGAGATCTAACGGCGCCTGGAAACATATTTGCTGACGATGTACGTACCAATTTCTCTAAATCAGATTCTTTCCACCTTTCGCGGTTCGTTCCATAGCATTGACATAAGATCGGCCACAAGAAAACATGATTCTGACTGGCTCTCCTTACTCACAGCGATTCGGATCTCGGCTAGGCCTATCGAGGAGATTCAGCTCAGACATCGAAAATTGATTGACGAAGCTCCGACAATCCAAGCAGGACAATTTCGTGTATTTTTCCAAGCCCTTCCATTCTCTAACATAGATACGGTCTTAGATAAACTGGCAAGTGCCTCTCTTAATGTTGAGAGCGAAAGAATTGTTCTTCAGGAAGCAATCACCATTGACCAGGGGCGTAGCCAGATATCCAGATGGAAAAATTTTGTGCTTCCCTGGTCACAAGAAACATGGTCCAACGCGACCTATTCCTTTGGAACAAAATCAACAAGTTTCCAAGAACCTGACATTGCTGGAGCAGCTATCCAGAATGGTTGGCCATCTGTTGAATCCGCAGTTTCTACCTTACTCGAGGTGGAGAAAGAAGATCTCTACAGACTCTCAATCTCTATTTTTATCAATATTGAGATGCCAGCACAAATCCAACTGGTCAGCGCCGGTGACAAATCTTTTACAATTAATGTGAAGGCAGAAAGAAATATAAAAAGCTTAGTACTCTATTGGAATGAAAAGTCCGCTACCGGAGAAACCAACAAAAAACTTGCATTAGACAAGGTTGGCGATGAAAACGGGTTTGCATTGTGGCGTACGCAGCAAATACAGGTATCTGCCGACGCAGAGGATGAATTATCCTGTTGGCTAAGTCACGAAGGTGTTCCAGTAGTTGATGTTCTAACAGGACGGTTCAAAGACTTTCTGCCATTCGCCGAGGTTGTCCAGAGAGAGCGAACAGGCCACATTCAAGAAAGTTTAACGACAGACATCTCTCACAAAAAGAAAATATTCATCAGTCACATTAATGAAGAGGCATTGTTAGCAGTCCATCTCAAGAAATGGATTGAGAAAGCCTTCGCTGGCCAATGTGATGTTTTTGTAAGTAGCCACCCCAAAGATCTCCCAGCGGGGACCAAATGGCTCGAAGCGATAAGTAAGGCTCTGGAAAGTGCCAGCGTACTGATCGTGCTCTGTAGTCTAGCTTCCATTAGTCGTCCTTGGATAAACTTTGAGGCGGGATGTTGCTGGAATAGGGGAATACCCATCATCCCTGTATGTCATTCAGGACAACGGCGGGACAACCTACCACCTCCTTTATCAAGCCTACAGTCACTGGAACTTGAGGAAGTGACGTTCTCGGAAGAACTCATTCATGCGCTGGGTGGGCACCTGGCCATCAAGTCTACATCTGAAATTGACTACCAGCGCACTAACAAAGAATTGGTCAAAGCCGCTTCCTCTGCTGCTAAGGCTGTCTCTCCCAAGCCATTGCCAGCCGTCCCCCAGGACCTAGAGCGCACATAGCTAATTTTAAAATGCTGGATGCAATTGCGAATGAGGGGCTTGTTGAGCAAGAAAAGAGGGACATTCTGAATTCCTACTGTCGCAGGCGGTGGAGGCTGCGGGAGTGGAGGTCACCGGAGGCGCGGGGGCCCGCCGAGGCTTAGCCGAGACTTTGAGCGTCGCGCCAGACGGTGCGGGATCAAGGGAACGGTGTCTGACACCTCCCCCGTTTCCGGTTTTGATTTAAGCGACTCAGTCAGAACCAGACTACCTCTCCGTACATGGTGTTCGAATGGGTAGGGTGCTAATATGGCGCCTCACGGAGAATGCAGGTCTCACATTACAGTGCAAGTCGAATAATGAACGGAGCATTCCTCTGACGAGGCACACTTTCAAGAGTCTAACAAGCCGGCTGTCGAAGGCCGGTTTTACGAACGAGTTCTTGCGTTCAGCAATCTTGCCGGACTGGTGGGATGAGGATTGTCGAGAAGACCCTAGGCTCCTCCAAGACATTGAGATCCGGGTTGCACGATTCCTTGGCCAGTCTCTAGCCGAGATTAAAGATCCTAGCATGAGGTTGGCAGCGCCTGCGTATCCAGGAGCGCAGCTGAGACGTGTTAAGGATATAGATCGTGACAGGCTTGGGCCCGCGATTCATTCGGGTATGCGTATAGCCGCTGCTGTAGTTCGGAGTCTACGGGAGACCGTCCCCAATGTAACCATCCCACCTGCTGACGGCCTGGCATGGCGGAACTTGATCCAGCGCACCGGGCCTTCGATAACTTTGAAGGATGTCACTAAGGATCTCTGGATTCGAGGAATTCCTGTGATCCCCCTTGATGTGCTTCCAACCCCGAGTTTCCAAGGATTAGCAGGGATTGTCGAAGGTCGGCCAGTCATATTGCTCGGCCACAGGCATGACGAGCCGGGGCGACTAGCCTTTGTCGTTTCGCATGAGACTGGGCACATAGCCGCAGGTGATTGCACTCCAGATCAGCCTGTTGTGGATGAAGATGAAGAAACTTCAGATAATTCTCAAATGGAGCTTAAGGCAGATCAGTATGCGAATCGCGTCCTTATTGGTGGCGACAATGTTCCTCCTCTAGATGGTGGTAGTTTCAAAGATCTTGCTCGTCGTGCTGCCGAGCTTGAACGCCAGACAGGCGCCAATGCGAGCACGGTACTTTTTTCCTGGGCTCGGTGGGTAGACAGCCCGGACAGCTATCAGAAGGCTACACTAGCCATAAGGGCCCTTTACCGAAGTGCCGGAGCACGCAGGCAGGTAAGACAATTATTTGATGAGTATGTTGATGTAGACGCTGCAACCGAGACTGACCGCGCACTGCTCCGCTGCGTTTTTGGCGAGCCAGAGCGTCATGAAGCTACTGTTTGATACGGATGCTTTCTGCAAGCTTGGAATCGCTAGCCTACTTCAGGACGTAGCACAGATCTTTGGCGCGCAGTTACAGGAGTGTGGAAGGCTATACGCCCTCCCATTCATGTTGAGAAAAGGCCGCCTTCGAAGCCTGTTCGGAGGACCTGCCTGCGATGCATTGATCCCTGTCGCCAACGCATTACCGGTCATGCCGGATCCTAGCGTTGCCTGGCTTGAGAAGCTAACGGCAATTGAGGCAATCGATCCAGGAGAAGCTCAGGTCTTTGCCGTGGCTGCTGAGCGAGGGCACCCATTTTTATCTGGAGATAAGCGAGCCCTCATAGCACTCAAGATCATTGATGATATTATCACTGTACTCGATGGGCGTGTAGTCATACTGGAGGCCATCTTGCTGGCCCTTTGCGATAGATTGGGACAAGAGGAGATGCGCAGACGGGTGGCTCCGCTTGCCGCAGTGGATCGGATGGTTGCAGTCTGCTTCTCCAGTGGGAACCCAGATCCTTCAACCGCACTGATGTCATACTATCGGGCGCTTGAAATGGAACTGGCACCGCTCAAACTCTGGGATCCAAGAGGGTAAGGGTAGACATGACATTTGGGCCAGATCATTACGTGCCGGTGCTCAAAGTGAAGGGAGGAGAGAAAAGAGCTCTTCAGCGTATTTCTCCAATTCTCCAGTCACGAATGACCCCTCTTCTAGAGATTGTTGAGAGAAAACCTCCCAAAACTCGCAGCGGCCATCTTGATACGGCGTTCACCGATCTCGCAGAAACCATTCGCCCATACTCGCGGTGCTTTCTTGACACGCGTGAGATAGCCGTTGAAGGTCAGGCAGGTGCGGCCGATGTTTTTCAGCGGGCATCAGACGCCGGTATCGTATTTACTCCTGTCACAGGAATATCCCGTACGGCAGATGTGGGTCCCGCTCTTGCTCACAGAGAATATGGGCTCGCACTCCGATTAACTCGAACGGAGTTTGAGCAAGGAGATCTCTCCACACGGGTAAATGTGTTCTTGACCGAACACAATCTTACGCCAGAACAGTTAGATCTCATTATTGATCTGGGCGCAGTAGAGGACTTCATCGTTGAAGGGATCGAAGCCTTGACGGACGCTTTCATGACCGAAGTTCCTGATCATAGTCGATGGCACACGTTCACAATTTCGGCCTGTGCTTTTCCCAAGAGCATGGGGGGAGTCGACCGAAATTCACACGCTCTTGCTGAGCGAGGTGAGTGGCTGGCATGGAAGAGACACCTTTACGACCAGCGGCAAAACCTTGGTCGCCTTCCGGCATTCAGTGATTGCGCGATTCAACATCCGGCAGGAGTTGAGGGATTTGACCCTCGAATAATGGCGGCTTCAGCTTCAGTTCGGTACACCTTGGAGTCGGAGTGGTTGTTGATAAAGGGCCGGAGCACGAAAACTATTCGTGCGGGAGAGCAGTTTCCTGCCCTGGCGCATGACCTTGTTTATGGGAACTTTCTGTCAAGTTTTTACGGATCGGATCACTGTAACGGCTGTGTGTTAATGAAGGCAGCGGCAGATGGAGCCCCTAGTTTGGGATCTCCCGGGGTATGGCGCCAACTGGGGACTATCCATCATCTTTCAGTGGTTACACAGGCACTCGCTTCTTTGCCCTGGCCTTGAGTTGTATTCTCACAGCTCTTGCGATTTCGTTGAGACTGCAAATTTCGCAGACTCGATCCCAAACAATCCAACGAGCTTTTCCCCGAAAACCTCGTGCGGTATCACGTTTCTCTAGCAATGCTAGAGCATCATCGAGCCACAACAACTCTACCAAGGCGCGAGGATCTTTCTTGGGATTACTGCGTGGTGAACGCATGGTTTTGAGCTGCAGCCCCTTGGCCGATCGATGAGCAAGTAAGATCCCCCACCATTCTGGCACGTTATCGAGTGCTTCATCCAAATGGCGCTCACCCACCACTAGTGTTGCTCGATCTAACACCTTCCCGTAGAGTTCCACCTGGCCGCGTAACCGACGAAAACTATCCCGATCAGACTTGATTTCATATCCATGCAGCAGGCCGTTGACGACCGAAAAGTCAACTCTTACCTGCCCACGGCAGAGCCCAAGTTCCTCAATGAAGACTGTACGAGATGTATGGGCGTGTTTTTTTGAAAGGCTGGATCGAAGAACCGAGCGGATTTCAGAGTCGCCTAGAGCGAGATTGTTGCTCATCAGATCACAGTATCCCGCGAGATATTTGATTGGAGAAACACGACACAATAGAAACGCAAGAAGTGTAATACGGCTGAGACAAGGCTCATTTTAGAAGAGGCGCACCAAAGTCTCAAGATCAATTTTGAGGGATGGGAAAAAACACGAGTATTCTGAATTTCATGTTGCGCAGTTGGTGTTGGCGGGAGTAGACATCACTGAACAAGATAACAGGGACATTCTGAATTTCCTGATATCTCAGGGAGACTGGCGAGAGCGGAGGTCACCGGAGGGCGGGGACCCGCCGAGGCCTTACCGGACGGGAAGCGGGAACTGACTGAGTCTGCGGGGAGATTTCAGAAGGCATTCCGGCTGGCCGAGCCCGGATGGGTCGCGTCGGGAGGTGCCGGAGCACTTGCCGGCCCCCACCACCTGAGCATTTCACCGCCTCGCCACTCAGAATACTCAAATTGGTTACTCGTTGAGGGCAGGCCGGACCATTTCGCCTACCGATAGACGTCTTTTGGAGAGCACGTCCAGCCACTCGGAACCGACACGGCGGTAGAGAATACGATAGGGCCAGACGCGGTAGGACCAGACCTTCTCTTTTTGAAAGTG
>JANNIV010000169.1:0-1623 GCA_031405355.1 Nitrospira sp. | reverse complement strand
ATTCCACATTCCTTCGAATCTCACCGTCAGCTCTTCTGGCCAATTCATTCCTCATTCCACATTCCAAATTCCTCATTCTTCTTGGTCGACCCATTCCTCATTTCACATTTCAAATTCCACATTTCTCCTGGTCGATCCATTCCCCATTTCGCCTTGATCTTGTCATACAATTCCCGCTATGCTGTCCGACAGGAGGTGCTCTATGGCTCTTGTTCAAGTGTCCGCCAGATTGGACTCCGACAAGTTGAAACGAGCGAAAAAGGCCCTCGGGGCTAAATCCACAACAGAGACCATTCAAAAGGCTCTGGACCTGGTGACTGAGAAAGCCGCCCATGATTGGGTGATCCGACGATATAGCGGCGTTGGGAAGCGGGATGCGTTCAAGGCCAGCTAGATTCGCCATTCTGGATACCTCAGTCTATATCGATAACTTCAGAACTGGTCGCTTCACCTTCCGCCTTCTCCAGGCTCCATACGTGATTCGCTGCTCCGCTGTCGTGCTGCATGAGCTGTTGCGTGGCGCGAGGCCGGGGCTTGAACGTCGATTTGTGACGGACTTGGCTAAGCGCTGCCAAGTGGTCTCTCCGACTGAGACCCACTGGATGGCGGCTGCCGACATTCTGAGTAATATGAGGAAACGCGAGCATTATGACGCCGCCAAAGTGCGTGAACTTGCCTTCGATGTGTTGATTGCCTTGACTGCGCGCAGCATCGGCGCGACGCTCATCACCAGTAATCAAACTGATTTTCAAGCCATCCGCCGCCATCTCTCTTTCAATCTCCTCTGCTGGAAGCCGCCTGAGGTTCGAGGATAGAGGTTTGAGGCAACTGTCTCCAACATCTGTTCTCCCACTCAGCACTCCGCTTTCATCTCTTCCGGCCAATTCATTCCTCATTCGGCATTCCTCAGCATTTCCGGCTCACTCATTCCACATTCCAAATTCCTCATTCTTCCTGGTCGATCCATTCCTCATTCCACATTTCAAACTCCACATTCCTTTCCCGTCTTCCCACTCAGCACTATGTAAGTCCGGTAGTCAATGGGTAGATAACTAGCAAGAGCTGTGCTTACGGTGGAAAGAGGAGATGGGTGGGGGTAGTACTGAGGAATGTGGAATGAGAAATGTGGAATGTGGAATTGTCTGGACTGGCGTAGAAGTTCTGAGTTGGACGTCGGGGATAGAATGCGGAATGAGAAATGTGGAATGTGGAATGTGAAATGAGTGGGCTGGAAGCAATGAAAGAGGACTCTCGCACGAATCAGACCACGACACTCAACATTCTTGGTGAGCCTTCAACAGAGTTTCGATAATCCACAATGTCATGGCCGACGTGTTCCTCTTTAGCGGTTGTGGTTGGTGGAACGGTCTGTACCAACGATGTCGTTAACTACGACCAAGATGATCCCTGCCAGCATCGTAAGCAGCCCAATAATGAGCACCTCTAGGATGACCTCAATCATGACAGTCTCCTTTCATCAACAGATCAGTCATTGCATAGGCACTATCCAGCAAGCCGCATGCCTACTCTCAAATGCACGTGTTCTCGATCTAAACTGCGGTTTTCCAGAGAATTTCGCTTGAAAAGTGCTATTGCAGGAGGCTGCAAGCGGTCCATGTGAAT
>JANNIV010000168.1:0-3811 GCA_031405355.1 Nitrospira sp. | reverse complement strand
GCCAAACCCCATGGATAGAGACAAGAAGCCCAAGAAGAAGGCGTAATCCAACTGTAAGTATTCTCCTCCAGCATCATCTCCCCCATCGCCAGAGTCCTCTAACATGACGGAGTTCATCGATTGCCAGCGCGTGTAGCGCGGGGTATCCACTGGCAAGGCGAGCCCGCATTATTCATGAACATTTCTGCTGCAATCGCCGATCCGCTGCTACGACGAGCCTTCGGACGGCGGGCTCGCCATTCGGACCATCAACGTACTGCACGAGTACGCCTCAGATCCTCAGGGCTCCGCGCACTGCTCTCGCAACGCGGCTCAGCGATTTCGCGACGAACTGTCATGAATAATGCGGGCTTGCGGGCAGGTTCAGTTAACTCTCTGGTTGGGCACTATCATCGTGCAGGCGTTGGTTGAGTGCGGCGCCCAGATTCTGGCACGTATTCATGAGGCCTTCATAGATCTTGAGGTTGGCGTTGTACTCAGCCATCGGATACGTGCTGAGATCGCCCCGGCTCTTCTCATGAAACCGCTTGCAGATCTCCCTGAGCGCTTGGATTGCTTCGAGCAACGCTTCTGCGTACTGGTAGGAACCCTCAAACGACGCTGACTGTGTCTTCAAGGCCAGTGAAAGCGGAGCCAGCTTGGACGCCAGCCGATTGAGGTCTTTAAAGTGAGCCCCGAAGTCAGTGGCTTTAAAAATTCCTGGGATTGGGAGAGTCCTGCGCCACGAAAACTTAAAGATCGCGTCATGGATTGCGGCGTACTCGCCAAGGATGGCATTTGTTCGGATCAGTTCATCGGGAAGATCCGGCATCTATCACCCACGAGGAGCGTGAGTGGTAATCATGGCCCAATGGTCTGGTTGGCTACCGTGCATGGTCAGGCACCACCTCTGTTTTGTTTCTCTTGCTTCCAGGCTCCCCAGGCAAAGTAAAAGCCTAGCGGGGCGCTGATGATGCAAACCCATGCTAGAGGAGATGATTCTGAGAACAGCCAACCGGCAAAAGCGGTATAGATCACTGCTCCGACAAAGTAGACGATGGACCAGGGAAACGTGCTCTTTTTGTTCGAGGGGGTATCGGATTGCGATGTCATTCAAGTGCTCCGAAGCGTCCGGTGATGCTTAAATATGTATGATCTGGTTCCGTATAACAAGCCACTAGAAGACCGACCTCTTCGTACGTCGTTCAGGTGGGGAAGTTACTGGT
Source organism: Nitrospira sp. (assembly GCA_031405355.1). GTDB lineage: Bacteria > Nitrospirota > Nitrospiria > Nitrospirales > Nitrospiraceae > Palsa-1315. Next base: position 2,606 of record JANNIV010000168.1, on the reverse strand, counting down.
TTCTAGTTTCAGGTTTCATGTTGTCAGAAAACAACTCCAAAAACTTGAAACCAGAAACTTTGAACTTGAAACTCTAGAACGACATACGATTTACGTTCTCACGGATTGCCAGACAGGTCAACCATCAACTTTGCCGCCGGCCGTACGAACACACTGCACAATATGCGCCTGCGCTTCGGGCGACAAGCATGCGAGCGGCAACGTGCTGAACTGTGCCTTGGAGTACAGAAAAAGCCACACGCTCTGGAACTGCCACAGTTCTTTGACGGCGGACCACTGAAGCGTGGTCGTGCCGATGTCTGAACTCATGGTGAACGAGGACTCATCAGCGCGAAACGTGGCTCGCGGCTGACCCATCTGACGGAATTTCTGCAGCGATCTGCGATAGTGAACGACATAGACAACGATGGCGAACGCGATGCCCACCAACAGCACGGCTGCAAGCCCACCGATGATCCAAGAGGACTGGCCCAGGGCTACGAGTATGACGAGACCGAGCGCGGCAATCAGGAGCGCAACAAAGAAACCGACACCGACGGAGCGTCGCCAAAATGCAAACACGGCCTGGCGAAGCAGCGTCTCGCTGTAGATGAGTGTGGCCTCGTGGGATGTGGTGGTTTCCATGTGAGTTACGCCGACGCCGGTAAGGGACCGCCGCTATACAAAAGTAGAATGAGACCCGTCCGCTGGAACGCCTGATTGTGTATCATTACGCATCGCCGTTGAAGCCCAGCTCAAAGAATGTGTGTAGCTTCGGATCATATTTGACGTTAAAGAAGCATGGGCCGCCATCGGTTACGCTCACGAACCGCTTAGTGGAGTATTCCGGCGGCGCCGTACAGTAGGCATTCACAAAAACAAATTTCCGCCCGCCTTCCTCTTGGCCTTGGAACTGAAATGTATAGGTCGACCATTCCGGCATTCTCTTCTTCTGTCCCGTAGCGCTCATCCGGACGAACGGCTCCAGCCCTGCACGAATCTCTCTGATCGTCTGCTCCGGGGGATTCCAGTCACCACCGGGAACAGCGATCCACGAGCCAACCGCTAAGGCCGCAACCAGAAAGGAACCAACGAAGTTCATGCCATCTACCTAGTCTAGTCAGTCTGTTTCGAGCTGCCGTGCAGCAAAGCCGTTCGCCTGAACAGGCTGATGGAGGGCGAGTCTACTTGAGAGATCAACTCTTGTTCAATAGTACGGGCCGGACTCGGAAACGGGGGCATTCTGAATGTCTGGCGGCGGCTGATCACGATTTCTGCTGAGGCCTTTTCAATGACTGTAGGAGTTCAGCGTTGCGGCGGTAGATAACACCCGTCCTCGCATGCTCGGTTTCTTTGTGCCCCGGCCATGATGGCTTGTCCGACGCCTTGCGGGGTGTCATACGCTCTGGAAGGAGTCTCCCGTGACGTCCTGCGTAGGTACTCACCAGGTACTCCTGTTTGCTAATCCCGCTGTCCCTGAGCTTCCGGGGGTGTGATTGGACGACGAGGCAACGTCGACTTGAGGCTTTGGTCAAATGAGCGATGGGTTCCCTTCGGACTCTTGTGCGGGCGCAATCCTTTCTCGCGGCGGAGTCGTTGAGGCCGGAGGTCGCTTCCCGGCCTCCGTTCCAGTTTTCTGCAGAGGTCGCAAGATGGTCGGAGTTCAGACTCACTTGACCCTGGGGCCAAGGGTCTTGTGGAGAGCGATGAAGGCGGGGCGGTCGATTGTTGTGCCAGGATCTGATAGGGAAAGACCAGGATGCAGCCGATGGCGATGAGTGATGCGAAAGTGGTTCGACCTAGTGCCATGATGTTCGTGAGAACGCACAGTCCATGCCAGAGCGGTCTGATTGACAATGCAAAAAGCCGCATGCTGCAATGGGGTTGTTAGGAGCTTATGGCTGATGGCCTATAGCGTATAGCAGGAAAGAATGGCGCTGAAGAGTTTGTAGCTGATAGCACGAAGTCAGAACGACCGAATCTTGTGCCATAAGCCATAGGCCATAAGCTCTTTGCCGATCAACGATTCACGGAGGTTTATGTCATGGATATGATGGGACGTGTGGGGCTGATCGAGATTCCAATCTTGATCGCACCGGATCAGAAGGTCTGGATGGATCGCATGATTAAGGAAGGCAAGATTGCCATTCCTCCAGGCGGGACGCTAGAAAAAGGCTCGCTCTATTCGATGTTTGTCCGCATGCTTCTGCATAATGCGATGGAAGAGCAGAAGAGGCAGGAGGTGCTGGACGCGGAAGACGAGGACGACGAATAGGAAGCTGTTGAAAACAACCGTCAGCTTCGTTCTCGCATCGTTCAGATCCTCAACGTACCCCAGAGGGTACGCCTCCGGTCTTCACTCGCTGCGGCCTCGCTGAACGGTCGTTTTGAACAGCTTCCAAGAAATGCTACGCCTCAGCCTTTCGCTCGCTGCGGCCTAGCAATGAACTCGTTTTGAGCATCCTGCCTGCCTCGCTCCCAGAAACCGTGAAACGTAAAACGAGGGTCAGCCTCAAAGTCACGGCCTTGCTGAACGGTCGTTTTGAACAGCTTCCTGGGATCCTTCGGCTGTATCGAAAGCGATTCTGGGAGTATCGCGCTGGATACAGCCTCCAGAGCGTATGGCT
>JANNIV010000167.1:0-5817 GCA_031405355.1 Nitrospira sp. | reverse complement strand
TGGTCGAGGCAACTGACCGCATCTCCCGTATCGAACGAGCCGTTGACGGCCAGAATGCCCGAAGCCAACAGGCTCTTGCCCCGTCGGACCAGCGCATCGACCGCTCCGGGGTCGAGCGTCACGGTTCCTCGTGGCCTGAGGGTGAATGCGATCCAATGTTTGCGGCTGGTGAAACGACGCTCCTTCGCGAGGAAGAGGCTGCCACCAGGGGCACCGGCTAATACTTGCGGAAGGAGACCTGGCTTTTGCCCATTCAAGATCAAGGTGGCCACTCCGTATTCACTGACTTTCTTGGCAGCCCGGACTTTTGTGGCCATGCCCCCGGTTCCTTCGAACGTAGTGGAGACGCCGGCTCGTTCCTCGATCTCTTGTGTTATCTCAGGGATTAACGGGATCAGTGTGGCTGCGGGATTCTTGCGCGGATCGTCGGTAAATAGGCCGTCGATATCCGACAGGATGATCAGCAGTTCCGCATCCACCAGATGGGCCACCTCGGCAGCCAAGGTATCGTTATCTCCCACACGGATTTCATCCACGGCAACCGTATCGTTTTCGTTGATGATGGGGACCACGCCGAACCCGATCAGCGCACTCAGGGTGTGGCGTGCATTGAGAAACCGCCGCCGATCGGCGAGGTCCTGGTGGGTCAATAGAATCTGCGCGACCTTGATGTCGAGCCGCTCAAACGATTTTTCGTACGCCCACATGAGCCGGCTTTGCCCGACCGCCGCAGCGGCCTGCTTCACAGGGAGGCTCTTGGGGTATTCCTTCAGGCCTAATTTTTTGATACCGGAGACGATTGCACCGGAGGAGACGATCAGGACTTCACGTCCGTTCGACCGGAGGGCTGCGATTTCATCCGCGAGCCGATCGATCTGTTCCGGGCGTAGTCCTGTGTCTCGTGACGCGACAAGACTGCTCCCGATTTTGATGACGATGCGGGTGGCCTGTTTTAGGAGTTCGTCTCGCATGGTGTCGCTCGAAGCTGTGCCACCTGTTGCCCTACATAGGTGACGAGTTCCGTCAGTCCTTCTCTCGTGGCTGCAGAGATCGCGAGGCACATATATCGATGGCGTTTACAGTATTTCTGCAACTCTCGCAGGCGTACCCCGTCCCCCGCCACGTCGATTTTTGTCGCGACGACTGCGAAGGGGCGTGCGGTGATCGGCTCATCGTAGGCGGCTAATTCCTGACGCAAGATCTCGAAGCTTTTGACTGGCTCCTCGGGGGACCACTCCGATACGTCGATCATGTGCAGCAAAAATGAGGTGCGTTCGATATGCCGAAGAAATTGGAATCCCAAACCCTTGCCTTCATGGGCGCCTTCGATAATCCCGGGAATGTCTGCGACGGCGAAGCTTCCCTTTTCTCCCCAGCGAACGATTCCCAGATTCGGCGTCAGCGTGGTGAAGGGATAATCGGCAATTTTGGGTCGTGCGGCTGAGATAGCGGCGATGAGCGTCGATTTTCCGGCATTAGGAAAGCCCACAAGTCCGACATCGGCCAACAGCTTCAGTTCAAGCCTCAGCGACCGTTCTTCGCCTTCCGTGCCTGTTTCGAATTCTGTGGGCGTGCGATTGGTCGGCGTAGCGAAATGGCTATTCCCTCGTCCGCCACGGCCCCGGTGAGCTCCCACAAACCGCTGCCCGGGAGTGATCAGATCGGCTAACATCTCATCGGTCTGATCGTCGAAGATGACGGTGCCGACCGGAAGGGCCACCACCACATCCTCTCCGGTTCTTCCGGAACAGTTGGCGGCGCCGCCTTGGCGGCCGACCTCTGCCTCGTAGTGTTTTTGATACCGGAGGTCGAGGAGCGTGGTCATGCGAGGCGAGGCTTCAAACACGACATCGCCGCCGTGGCCGCCATCACCACCGTCAGGACCGCCACGCGGGACGAACTTTTCACGCCGAAAACTGCATGAACCATCGCCGCCGCTGCCGGCTTTAATATGGATACGGACTTCATCGACAAACATCGGCGCACCGTTTCAGTGTAAGGATCCAATAGGCATGACATGCGAGGAACATCCCGTTGCACCCCTACGCATGCCGGGAGTCCTCGCGGTAACGACCCTGTGACGAGAAAAGAAGAAAAGAATGTATTATGGAATCGAGGGCGCGGAGTAGACGCTGATCTTCTGCCGTCCGCGACCGCGCTCGAACTTCACAATCCCTGTGATGCGGGCGAAGAGGGTGTGGTCTTTGCCGAGGCCCACGTTAAATCCGGGGAAGAACTTTGTCCCGCGCTGACGGATCAGAATCGATCCGGCCTTCACGGTCTCTCCACCGTAGGCCTTGACCCCAAGATATTGGGGATTGCTATCGCGTCCATTTCTAGTTGATCCGCCGCCTTTATTTGTTGCCATGGCTGGTCCCCGTTAGGCTGTTTCGATGCCGGTAATACGCAATTTGGTAAAGCCCTGGCGATGGCCATTGGTCCGCCGATAGTTTTTGCGCCGTTGCTTCTTGAAGATGGTGATGGAACGGGTCCGGCCCTGGTTAATGATTTCGGCTTTGACGGTGGCCCCTTTGACCAACGGCTGTCCGATCTCTAGACCTTTGTCGCCGTGTACCAGTCGAACCTGGCCGAGTTCGATCGTTCCCCCAACCTCGCCGGGGAGGGACTCCACAAGGACTAATGAGCCGGTTTCAACCCGGTACTGCTTGCCGCCTGTCTCAATAATTGCGTACATAAGCCCCTGTCTCCGTTACAGAAGATGAGTTTGTAACATAGGGATTTGAAGCCTGTCAAGATAAAGGCCGCGCGTCCCTCGATTTACCCTTGATGAAGCCTGCCGGCGAACATTGCCCCTTCCTTCGGGTTACCCTATTCGTTGGCTATCCTGCATTAGATTCTGGGCGTATGCTGTTTTTCTCATGTCGAACTATTTCATGGATTGGAGATCATGATGGCCGATTTACGAAAGCCTCACTCCAGCACGCTAAAGGGCATTCAATTTGTGCTCCGTCCCTATCGTCGAATACCAACCAGGCACGCACTCCATTACCTCAGTACAGAGTATGTGGGGAAGGGCCTCGTGACCAACCTGTCTCGATCCGGGATACGCATTCAAGGCGAACATGCAGTCGAGCCAGGCCTTAGTCTAGCGTTGCGCCTCACACTTTCAGCCGATGGTCCGACCATAGAAGTTGAACGAGCAACGGTTCGGTGGGTGGATGGGTATGATTTCGGCATGGAGTTCGATCACCTGAGTCCATTAGCCGCAGCACATATCACCAAGGTCGTGAGCCAGAAGATTCGCGCTCCTCGGATGGCCTCCTGACCGATACTTCTTCGCCTCGCTTGCCTTGGGCCTTGCCAGGGCCATTTGCTTGACGCTTCTTCCAACCCGCTGCTATATTCCGATTCCATCGTTCGATCATTTACAGGCCTGTCTTCGTTGTCTATGCTTGAGCCACAAGGGAAAATTTGGATGGATGGGTCGTTCGTCAATTGGGCGGACGCGCATGTCCACGTGATGACCCATTCGCTGCATTATGGACTGGGCGCATTCGAGGGGCTTCGCTGCTACAAGGGAAAGTCCGGTTCCGCGATTTTTCGGCTGCAGGAACATGTCGATCGGCTGTTCGATTCCGCCCATATCGGCATGATGCAGATACCTTTCGACAAGAAGCAGGTCGCCGCGGCTATCGTGGAGACCGTCAGGGTCAACAAGTTGGAGTCCTGCTATATTCGCCCGCTCGTCTATATCGGGCATGGAGCGATGGGGGTCTATCCCGGCGACAATCCGATCAAGCTGGCCATCGCGGCCTGGACCTGGGGCGCCTACCTCGGGGACGATGCGATTGCGAATGGGATGCGGGCCCGTGTGTCGTCATTTACTCGTCATCACGTCAATGTCTCGATGGCGAGGGGAAAAATTTCCGGCTACTACGTGAACTCGATTCTAGCGAAGCGGGAAGCGAAAGCGGACGGGTACGATGAAGCTATTTTGCTCGATACCGAAGGGTATGTGTCAGAGGGGACGGGGGAGAATATCTTCATTGTGCGTAAAGGGCAGATCAAGACCACGCCGCTCACCTCGATCCTCGACGGCATCACCAGAAGCTCCGTCATCGAATTGGCACGGGAGCGGCGTATCCCTGTGGTGGAGGAGCGCTTCACGCGCGATGACATGTATATTGCCGATGAAGTATTCGTGACCGGGACCGCTGCCGAGCTGACGCCGGTGCGGGAGATCGACAATCGCCGGATTGGAACTGGCAAGCCAGGTCCGATTACGCAAGCGTTGCAGAAGGCCTACTTTTCCATCGTGCGTGGGGAGGATCTATCCCACGAGGCGTGGCTCACCAGAATCTAGCTAAGACGCTGAGTCGCGGTTAGCTCTTACCTTCCCTCTCCCCATCGGCATTCTTGGTAACTGTGAAGCGCATCTCGTTGTTCGGGCGAGACTTGCGAGACTTGCCCGAAAAGCGGGACGGACGACGGTTCGAGGTCCGAAGTTCGAGGTTTTCGGAACTTCGAACCCAGAACTTCGAACTTCGGTTCGCGCCTGTCGCGCGCGTTTCTCTAGTGTTTGCCTGAGGAAGCGTCGTCTGGCTTGTGGGTTTCAGCGGCCGGGGCTGCCGGCGTCGTGGCTGGTATTTCGGGAGCGGGCTGAGAAGTCTCTTTCTTATTGAGATCGATGACCGTGGAAGAAAACGATCGTTCTTTAGCGAGAATTGCAAGGCCGAGCGAGGTCAGCATGAAGACGGCTGCGACGGCGACCGTGAATTTGCTCAGAAAGTTGGCGGGGCCGCGGCTACCGAAGACGGTTTGGCTGGAGCCACCGAAAGATGCCCCGATCTCGGCTCCTTTCCCTGATTGCAAGAGGATTGCGCCGACCATGAGGAAACAGACCATGACGTGAATGATGATGAGGAAGATATACATGGCACTCCGATCAGTTAAGCCCGCGGTATCTGAGCAAGATCAATGATTGTAGCAAACGAGTGGGGATTGAGACAAGCCCCACCTACTAAAGCCCCGTCGATCGCATCTGAGACGAGAAGTGACTCAATGTTTTGGGGCGTGACGCTACCGCCGTATAGAATTCTGATGGCCGAGGCTGTGTGGCTATCCCAGCCGGTCTCAATGAATAAGCGGATCGAACGATGCGCGGTCACGGCCTGCTGCATAGTGGCAGCTCGCCCCGTGCCGATGGCCCAGACCGGTTCGTAGGCGATTGTCACGGTCTCCAGATCTTGTGTGCTCAACCCTGCCAGGCTACTCTTCAGTTGAGCGGTGACGACCGATTCCGTTCGGTTCGTCTCACGTTCCGTCAGTGATTCCCCCACACACAAGATCGGAGTGAGTCCGTGTTTCAAGGCTGCTCGGACCTTCTTCTGAATATTCTCATCTCGTTCGCCGAAGAGCGTGCGACGTTCAGAGTGGCCGACGATCACATAACGGCAACCCAGTTCGCGCAACATCGGAGCGGACACTTCCCCGGTGAAGGCCCCTTGCTCCTCCCAATGGACATCCTGCGCGCCGAGGTTGATCCAGGAGGAGGGGCCTAAGGCGCGGTAGGCCGTTTCGAGGGCCGTAAAGGGCGGCGCAATGACCACGTCGGCATGAGGTGATGCAGATACTCGTTCACGGAGGTCGCGAATGAAGGCTGCGGCCTCCGAAGCCGTCTTGTTCATCTTCCAGTTACCGACGATGAGGGGTTTACGCAAGGTATCTCGATGTCCGAAGGTGGTAGAGGATATGCGTCAACGGCAAGGCGATTCCTAGACTCGATCCGGGAGGGCGGTCAAGCCCGGGAGTTGTTTGCCTTCCAGCAATTCCAGCGCGGCGCCGCCGCCGGTCGAG
>JANNIV010000166.1:0-2058 GCA_031405355.1 Nitrospira sp. | reverse complement strand
GGAATGGCCAGTGAGAAATATCCTTTTGTGATCAATACACCACTTCTTTTCGATCAACCCCGGTATTTCAGCCAGTTTTTCAATGGTTTCAGGATTCATAGCCCGGTGATCGGCATAGGCCACAATAAACCCTGCCGCCGTGGCTTCTTGCGTGAGAGACACAAAGTCTTCTGACTGATATCGATTCGTTCGCGCAGGCGCGTAGACCATGAGTAAAGGATGGGCAATGTTTGCATTGTAGTTTGCCGGCGTTTTGACCATGTAGCGGATACCAGCCGCTGTATTCTCGTCATCGCTGACGCCTGCATGACCGGATTTTGTTCCTGGTTCGCAGTGTAGCGCACTATCATTGAGCGCATACACAGCCTGACTAAGCACCTTGTCAGGCTTCACAGATTCAGTCTTGTTCTTTCCTGCAGATTGAATTGCACCTGCGCCGGAAAAACCGATGACCAATAGGCTTAATGCGACGGCAATGATCGTTGGACGGCCAAGCCGTTTATGTCCGAAGCGTATCCATTCCGGCTTCACAATCCCAACGACTAACAGGGCGACCGAAAGAACAGTCAGTACCCTGAAGATCATGAAGAGCGACTCGGTCATCGGTTTCACCTCGAATCGTTAGTTGCGAGATGAGTCTCCCACTGCGCGTGTCCAACGAGGGTCTTCTGAGACCGCGCGTTGCACGAGCACAGGAGACCATCTAGCCTGCCCTTCTACTCCTCCTTAAACCGCTTCTCCGCCACCGCACAAGGGAGTGGCCTGACTGTCGTTCACTGCGCGCGTCGAACGAGCACATTCTTATCGTGCGCGTTCCGCGAGCAAGAAGGACAGCTGGCCACTCCCTACATTAACCTCACGATCGTCACGCCATCTCCCCCTTCAGCCCGATCTCTGGCACGGAACTCCGCCACGTAGGGCGAATCTTTCAGGTAGTCTCGCAACGAGGCTTTAAGTTTCCCTGTGCCATGGCCATGAATAATGCGCAGAAACGGCGCGCCAGCCACCGTCGCGCGATCCAGCGCCGCAACCACGTCATCCAACGCCTCGTCTGCCGCCTTCCCTCGAACATCCACGACCGGCTGTTCATCGAGCCTCAGCCCGCCGCCTGATGAGACCCGGCGAGAACTCGATGATACTGGCGGCGGCGCTGCCTGCCCTCGTGCGAGGCCGACGAGATTCGCCACTGTGGCCAGCACTTCCCCCTCCCCCACCTTCACCCTCACGCGTTTCTTCCCTTGTGGCGGTTCTAGGAGTATGCCAATCATGCCTAGCCCACTGATCTCAACCTGATCCCCCAGCCCCAACTGCTCAAGCGGAATCGGCGTGCCAGTCGGAGCCAACTCCGCTCTCGTCTGTGCCTCTAGCTCGAACAATCGTTGCTTCGCCGCCTTAGCTTTGATCAATTTCTGCTCGCCCTTGACGGTATCCACCGTGGCTTGCACTTCTGCCCGTGCCCGACTGAACTGTTCACTGAGTTTTCGCTTAAGGCCCTTCTGCGCTTCACGTTCTGTGTCTTCCAGGTGAGCCAACTGTGCCTTCGCGCGTTGCTCGGCCTGTTCCGCTTCACTTCTGGCCTCAACAGCGCGGGCCAGATCGTCGGCCAATTTCCGCTGCGTGGATTGCAAGTCTTGCAGCATTGTTTCCATGACTCGGTCGTCTTTATGGAGCATCTGTCTCGCCGCATCCAGCAAGGCCCGGTCCATCCCCAATCGACCGGCAATCTCAAGTGCAGACGATCCACCAGGCACTCCCATAAAGAGCCGATAGGTCGGCGAGAGTGTCGCTACGTCGAATTCGACTGCGGCATTTGCAAAGCCTGGCATCGTATGAGCCAAGGCCTTCAGCGATCCATAGTGCGTGGTCGCGACGACTTTCATCCCGAGCGTGGCCAGCCGGCAGAGCAAGGCTTCGGCAAGGGCCGCTCCTTCTGCCGGATCGGTCGAGGTCACCGGTTCATCGAGGAGGACCAACCATTGCCGCGGGACAGCTTTCATGTCGCTGCTGCGCTGACGGTTCGCTTCATCGAGCAATTGAATCATTTGAGTCATGTGCGCC
>JANNIV010000165.1:0-4021 GCA_031405355.1 Nitrospira sp. | reverse complement strand
GGACAGGTATTGAGGTGGCACTTCCGCATCATGATGCAGCCTTCGACGATCAAGGGCGCGGTCGCAAACCCGAACTCCTCGGCGCCCAACAATGTCGCGATCGCCACGTCGCGCCCGGTCTTCATCTGCCCGTCGGTCTCGACCCGGATACGGCCCCGCAGATCGTTCAGCACCAACGTTTGATGTGTCTCGGCCAGGCCCAATTCCCATGGGACTCCCGCGTACTTGATGGACGAGAGTGGAGAGGCGCCGGTGCCGCCGGAGTCGCCGCTGATGAGCACCTTGTCCGCATAGGCCTTGGCCACCCCGGCCGCAATCGTGCCGACGCCCACTTCCGACACGAGCTTGACCGACACCGCCGCGTCAGGACTGGAATTTTTTAAATCAAAAATGAGTTGCGCCAGATCTTCGATGGAATAGATGTCGTGGTGCGGCGGCGGAGAAATGAGCTGCACGCCGGGCGTCGCATAGCGGAACTTCGCAATGTTCTCATCGACCTTGTGACCCGGCAATTGCCCGCCCTCGCCCGGCTTTGCCCCCTGCGCCATCTTGATCTGCAGTTCTCTCGCATTCACCAAGTAGTGGCTCGTGACGCCGAACCGCGCCGACGCCACCTGCTTGATGTAGCTGTTCTTGGAGTCGCCGTTCGGCAGAGGAATGAATCGAGCCGGGTCTTCTCCGCCCTCGCCGGTGTTGCTCTTGGCGCCCAGGCGGTTCATCGCGATGGCCAGCGTTTCGTGCGCTTCCTTGCTGATCGAGCCGAACGACATCGCGCCCGTCGTGAACCGCTTGACGATCTCCTTGGCCGCTTCCACTTCCTCGACCGGAATCGGTTCCGGCAGGAACTTGAACTCAAGCAGCCCACGTAGGTTTGCGCGCTTCTTGCTCTCGTCGTTCACCAGTTGGGAAAACTCGGCAAAGGTCTTGGGGTCGTTGGCCTTTGTCGCATGCTGCAGCTTGTAAATTGTGTCCGGATTCCAGTTATGATGCTCGCCCTGGATGCGGTAGTGGATCTCCCCGCCGAAATCGAGTTGCCGTATCGGAGCCGGCTCATAGGCCAGGCGATGCCGCCGAAGCGTCTCTTCCCCGACCTCCAGAATGCCGATCCCCTCCACACGCGACGGCGTCCCGGTAAAGTACCGGCCGATCAGTTCACGATTCAATCCGATGGCTTCGAAGATCTGCGCACCGCAGTAGGATTGCACGGTCGAGATGCCCATCTTCGAAAAGATCTTGAGCAGCCCCTTGTTGATCGCCTTGATGAACTTGCCTTCCGCGGTCTGGGCATCCAGACCCTCGGGAAAGTAACCTTCGCGGTCCAGGTCCACGATCGTCTCGAAGGCGAGGTACGGATTCACAGACCCGGCTCCATAGCCGATCAAACAGGCAAAGTGATGCACATCTCGCGGCTCACCGGTTTCCACGATGAGGCCGACTTCGGTCCTCGTGCAGTCGCGCACAAGATGATGGTGGACGGACGCAATGCCAAGCAGGCTTGGAATCGGCGCCCATTCTTCGTTCACCCCGCGATCGCTCAGAATCAAAAATTTGTAGCCATCTTTAATCGCCTGAGAAGCCTGCCGGCAGAGATCGTCGACTGCTTCCCCCAGCCCCTCAGGCCCCTCGGCTACCCGGAAGAGCATCTTGAGCGTCTTGCTCTTAAAATGCGGATCGGCGATTTCGCGGATCTTCTGGAGCTCGGCATTGGTCAGAATCGGCTGTTTGACCCGGATGCGGCGGCAGGACTCTGGATTTTCGTCCATCAGATTCGGCTTGGGCCCGATGCTGGTCGTCAGCGACATCACCAGTTCTTCGCGGATCGGGTCGATCGGCGGATTGGTCACCTGGGCGAACAGCTGCTTGAAATATTTGAAGAGCAGTTGCGGCCGATCGGACAGCACCGCCAACGGCGTATCCGTGCCCATCGAAGAGGTCGCTTCCTGTCCCTCCACTACCATGGGAGTGATGACCATCTTCAATTCTTCGATGGTATAGCTGAAGGCCTGCTGGCGCTGGCGAATCGTCAGGTGGTCCGGCTGCGGCACATTGCTGGGATCGGGCAATTCATCGAGCGAGATCCGAAATTCGGTGACCCAGGACCGGTACGGCTTGCGGCTGACGATCTCGGCCTTCACTTCCTCGTCATCGATGATGCGCCCTTGCACGGTATCGACCATGAACATCCGGCCCGGCATGAGGCGCCCCTTCTGCCTGATCTTCCGGATATCCATCGGCAGCACACCGGCCTCCGACGCCAAAATGACCAGACCGTCCGTCGTCACTTGATAGCGACAGGGACGCAATCCATTGCGGTCGAGTGTCGCGCCGATGAACTTGCCGTCGGTGAAACACACTGCCGCTGGACCGTCCCAGGGTTCCTGCATCGCCGCGTGATACTCATAGAACCCCCGCCGATCCAGATCCATTTGCGGATTTGCGACCCAGGGCTCGGGAATCAGCATCATCATCGCGTGCGGGAGGGAACGGCCCCCCATGGTGAGGAATTCCACGGCATTGTCCAGACAGGCGGAGTCGCTCTGCTGCTCAGAAACGATCGGATAGAGCTTGGCCAAATCCTGGCCGAACAAGTCGGAATTGAGCCGGCCTTGTCGGGCGCGCATCCAATTCACGTTGCCCTTGAGCGTGTTGATCTCGCCGTTATGACAAATGTAGCGATAGGGGTGCGCCAAGGGCCAGGTGGGGAACGTGTTCGTGCTGAAGCGGGAATGCACGAGGGCAAGCGCGCTCATCAATCGCTCATCCTTCAAGTCCTGGTAGTAGGCAGACATCTGATGCGGAAGCAACAGGCCCTTGTACACGATCGTGTTCGCCGACAGGCTTGAGATGTAGAAGTAGTCCCGTCCCTGAATCGCCGATTCGCGGACGGCGTTTTCCACCCGCTTGCGAATGACATAGAGCTTGCGTTCAAACTGCCCTTCATTGAGGATATCGCGGGCGATGAACACCTGCCGCATGAAGGGTTCGGTGCTGCGCGCCACTGGGCCGATCACATCGCTCTTGACCGGCACATCGCGCCAGCCAAGAAGACGAGCACCCTCCTCGCCGATAATTCTGGAAAAGAGCGCTTCGCACTGCAGTCGCGCATCGGCCTGGGGAGGAAGAAACGTCATCCCGACGCCATACTCCCCGGCATTGGGCAGCGCAACCCCCACATCGCCGGCCGCACGCTTGAGGAATTCGTGCGGGACTTGCAGCAGAATCCCGGCGCCGTCCCCTGTGCAGGGGTCACAGCCCTGCGCCCCTCGATGACTCAGATTCTCAAGGATCTGGAGGCCCTGCTCGACAATGGTATGGGATTTCTGGCCCTTGATATTGACGACAAAACCGATCCCGCAGGAGTCTTTCTCCTGTTCAGGGTCGTAAAGGCCTTGCTTCGGCGGAAACCCGGGGATACTCATCGTTCGTATCTCGTTAAATTTATGCGTGGATGTTACCGGCATGAGGCTATACCAGGGAGGCAATCGGGATGGCTAACCCCGTCACTCACAAGGCAAATTCCGCTCATTTCCGTTCCGCTCACCTTAATAGAAGCACGATTCTTCTGTCAAGATTCCTCCTCGCACAGGGGGCCCCTGCCTGCATGCCCCTCGAAGGGGTAGCTGGCTTGACTTTGTTTCCTCCTCTGCCCTACCATCCGCCCCATGCCCCAAAGCCCAATTACCCCCACTATCAATAGCATGGCGGACGTCTGGGAGGCGTACCGCGATGAGTTGGAGGGGATGGAGCGCCAGGCTCGGACGAATCTCGACTCCAGTGTGGCACTCGTCAATACCGTCGCCGCCCACATCCTGAACAGCGGCGGGAAAAGAATCAGACCATTTTTGCTACTGCTCTCTGCCCGCCTCTGCGGTTATACCGGTCGCGACCATCACCAACTCGCCAGCCTGGTGGAGTTCATTCATACTGCGTCGCTGCTCCATGACGATGTGGTCGACGAGGCCGATATCCGCCGAGGACGGCGAACCGCCAGAAAAGTCTGGGGCAACCAAATCAGTATCCT
>JANNIV010000164.1:0-11272 GCA_031405355.1 Nitrospira sp. | reverse complement strand
ATTCCACATTCCATATTCAAAATTCCACATTCAGGTTCAACGTACCTTCAGCCTTTCAAGCTTCAACCTTAGCCCAGCCTTCAGACCGTCTCGCTCGTCCCGCTTTTCACGCGAGTCTCACATAAACTTGGTTCTATCGATCCGTACACTTCTGTACGCTCAACGCCAAGAATATTCTCTGTCATGCGGAATCTGGATTCATGCCGCATACAAGCTTCTCCTGAGAAAATACATCTCGATGAAATTGCACGGATTATGCTGCCTATGGATTGGGCAATGTGTAAGGCGCCGTGGTACGGCGCATTATGGGCCGTTCATCAACATGGTTATCCACATGCCATGCACAGATTTTGGGGACACAGAATGAGCTGGGCTAAAACCTTGGGTCACTATCACCTTTTTCTTTGCGGTGTTTGTTGCGGATAATTGCTATATGGCTCTCTGCGAGCGGCGTTTCATCGTAGCAGTCTGTCTCTGAGCCGCTGAGTATGGCGATGGGTGCCTATGGGGTGAAAACAGACCATCCTGCCTGCCATTTCTCATGGCTCATCCACAGGTTCTCCACTTTTCCCTGTTATTCATAGTGTTTCCCCTTCGCGCGAACCACAGCTCTCGTCCGTGTAACCTGCTGTGGAAGGATGGTATGATGCCGCCGTTTTGAAGATGGTTGAGGCATAGAAAGAAGGTTAAGGCCGAGGTTGAGGCTAAGTGAGGCTCTGACGACTCACTCTTTCTTAACCTCAACCTTAGCCTGCTATCCTCAGCCTTGACCTCGCCTGTTCCATGGGAGACTGTATCGATGCCGAAACTTGTGACTGTTTTGAAGCCGGAGAAGATCGACGAACAAGCTCGCTATTATGTCCGGACCCACATCCTCCTCCCTGCCGGGACGATCGGACTGGTCTGCATGGTCGGCGGGGTAGGGGCGCTCGCCTATCAACTACTGGCGAACCATACATACAGTTGGGTGACGTTTCTCAGTAGCTCGCTCTTAATCGTTGTCGGTGCAGGCTGCGGGTTTGGGCAGGCTCGCTATCACCGTTATCTCTTTAAGACATTCCCAGAAGTCTATGCGGCAAAGATGCGTAGTTGGATGGCTCAACGTAACAAGAAGACAAGGGGGAAGGCAGAGCCTGATGCGCCAACGATCGAGCACCCTGGGCGTGGCTTTGTCACGGCAATCTCCGTTGCAGGAGCGGTGTTGGTCTTTGGTTCATCAGCCGCGGCCTACATGTACGGCGATCTCAACATGTTTCCTGCTGCCTTGGTGCCCTGGGCAGGATTCTACTGGGCGAAGTTGTTTTGTTGGCGTGGAGTAGTGGAGTAGCACGATAGACCGTGCCGCGTGCAAGATGCGAGAAAAGCGCGGCAGGCCGAAGTTTCCGCAGTCAAACCACTCTTCACGCAGTCGTTTGACTCGTTCAGGGACATCCGCAATTCGTTTGAAAAGGACGCCATCGCGCAAAAGTTGCGTGAACATCCTCGGGCATATCTCGTACAGCTATAGAGTTGAAAGTCGAACGGGGTCATCTTCATCGGAAAATCAAGCTGCTGGATGTGGAGATGCGTCCGGAAGACTAAGAACAATACGCCCATGCCCCACGATCGCCTTACGCTCGATAAATGTGCATAGGGAGGGGCTCAGACACGCTTCTCCAACCCTGAATAACAAAAACGCTACCCCTTGGAGGTCGAACAGCTGGAACAAACCCTGTAGTGGAACTTGGTATTGGGGTGGGTCTGAATATATGTTTCAAGAACGGATAGTAAAGTCTGATCTGCCAACACTTCCTTGCAAGCGGGGCAGATCGAAATGAGTTGCTGCAGCATGACCATCTCGTGGGAGGCAGCGTCCAGCTTGCTAACGGTTTGGACCAGCTCCTGCTCCCAGTGCTTCCTCGCGTCGATTTCTTTCTTTAGTTTCAACGCCGCTTTGACCCGCGCGAGCAGTTCTATTTCCTCGAAAGGTTTTTTGATGTAATCCATTGCTCCGGCATCAAAGGCGTTTCGCAAGATCTCCGGTTGGTAACGTACCGTCACCATAATGATTGGGATATCGTGCAGGGCTTCCACCGCTTTGATACGACGGCAAGCTTCGATTCCGTCGATCTCCGGCATCCTCACGTCCATCAAGATCAAATCGACCTTTTCGGCTCCAGCGCCGGCATGGTTCAAATCAAGGTGTTTGAACACGTCGTGGGCTGAGGAAGCAGAGAGGGTATCGTGATATCCTCCATGTCTCAAGATCGTCTGGAGGATCAATCGTGCGTCGGGGGAGTCGTCAGCCAGGAGAATTTTCATGAAACCGCTCCTTTAGCCTGAATCATTCTTGTTCAACCAGCCTATGACGGTGAATCGCCAAATTTGCCTGAACTTGACCAAGGAGACCCACCGTAAACACATCTTGCAGCATGTTCGACATATACTCAAGGTTATCCCGTGCACTGACCTCAAACACATCCTCAAGGAGACAGGAGCAGAGTACCGAGCAAAGGGGCTGTCGAGCTGGAGCAAGATTCTTAGCAAACTCTTCTTCCAGTTGTGCCGGACTCACTCCCTTCGTGAGATCGAAGGCAGGCTGAAGAGTTGCGATGTCAAGCTGGGCCACTTGGGCATCAGTGATTCAAAATTCAACATTCTCCCTGCCGTTTTGCCCCGTTACCTCCTTTGCCCCTTTTCCTACCCCGTACGCCCTGCGCAGCTTCAAGCTTCTTCATCCTCTCGTCCAATGTGCGTATGGCCTGCCTGAGTTCAGGAAGTCTCGGGATCACAGCTTGGGCCTTGACCCAGACTTCGTGCGGCATCACGGGAGCCCCTGAGACGATTTGGTTGGGTTCGAGGCTGCGGTTGACGCCTGCACGAGCGGCAATCATGACCTGATCTCCGATGACGATGTGATCTGCCAGCCCTGCCTGTCCACCGATCATGACGTGATGTCCCACCAGCGTGCTGCCGGCGATCCCGACCTGTGCCACAAGGATGGAATGGGCGCCGATCGTCACGTTATGGGCGATTTGGACCAGGTTATCGATCTTGGTTCCTTGCTTAATGACCGTTTGGCCGAGTGTGGCTCGGTCGATCGTGACGTTTGCCCCGAGCTCGACGTCATCTTCGATCGTAACTCCGCCGAGCTGGGGAATTTTGTAATGATGTCCCTGATCCTGCACATAGCCGAATCCGTCACTTCCGATCACCGTGCCGCTATGCACGATCACCCGCGCGCCGATCGCACAGCCTTCTCTCACGACCACGTTAGGATATAACAGCGTATCGTCTCCGATCGTTGTATCGTTGCCGATAAACACACCGGGATAGAGTGTCACCCGCGCGCCGATGGAAACCCGGTCTCCCAGGGTGACTCCTGCCCAGATCGAGACATCGGGGCCGATCTGGGTGTCAGTGCCACGAACAACGGTCGCAGCAATTCCACGAGGAGGGGAGACAGGGCAAAAGAATGTCCTGGCGACCTGCGCAAAGGCCAGTGCGGGATTGGCGACGACGATGTGGGGATTGGCGATCTCAGGCAGACGCCGATGGGCGAGGAGTGCTCCGGCAGCGGTGGGTTTGCCCAGCTTGAGGATCCGATCTCCTGCGACAAAGGCCAGGTCGTTCGGGCCTGCCTCTTCAAAGCTTGCCAGGCTGGTCACGGTTGCTTGAGGTGAGCCAACCAGTTCTCCGCCTACTAGGCCGTGGATCTGTCTCAATGGAATTGGAGTGGTTGCCTTCGTTGCCATAGAGATTAGGATTTCTTTTTGCTCTTGGGCTTGGAAGGCGTCGACTGCTTCGTGGCCTTCAGGGGCTTCCCGGATTTCTTAATCGGCGCTGCTGGGGCCAATTTCTCCAACCGCTTCTCAACGTAACTCACGACATGGCCGACCGTCGTCAGCCCCACCAAGTCGTGATCGGGGATCTGGAGGTCGAAGGCCTCCTCGATGCGGTACAGTAGTTCTATTACGGCCATCGAGTCGAGTCCTAAATCGTCGCGCAGATGTTGTGTGACCAGTATCCGATCCGGATCGCGTTTCAGATACTCAGCCAGGGCGGTACGAATTTTTAACGATATGGTCGGGTCAGTGGACATGGATTGGTCCTTAAAGAACGTTATTTAGTTTGTTTTGTTTGTTTGGTTCATCTGGTTCAACTGGTTAATTTCTTAGTCCGACCAAACAAAATAAACCAAAGAAACCAAATCAACCCGCTACGTCGTCGCCTGTTTGAATACCACAGCGGCGTTGTTGCTGCCAAATCCGAAGGCGTTCAGAAGGGCCACTTTTACGCGTCGTTCCTGCGCCGATCGGGAGAGTCCTGCCAAGGCGCAAGCCGGGTCCGGATCATCGTAGTTGGCGGTCGGATGAATCTTACCTGTATGGAGAGCCAGTACCGAGGCGATACCCCCGATGGCGCCGGCGGCGCCAAGCGTGTGGCCGATCAGCGACTTAGTGGCACTGATCGTAATTTTGTCTGCGCGCGACTTGAACAGGTGCCTGATCGCTTTGACTTCGACGGCGTCACCGATGGTCGTCGACGTCGCGTGCGCATTGATGTAATCCACCTGTGCCGGGGTCAGGCCTGCGTCCGCCAGGGCCAACTTCATGGTATGGGCCACTTCCAGGCCATCTTCACGAGGGATGACCATGTGATAGGCCTCGCTGGTCGCGGCGTAGCCGGCAATTTCGGCATAGACTCTCGCCTTGCGTTTCTTGGCATGCGCGGCCGATTCCAAGATGAGCGCTCCGGCGCCTTCTCCCATGACAAACCCGTCGCGCAGCCGATCGAAAGGCCGAGAAGCCTTTTCCGGGTTATCGTTATATTTTGATGAGAGGGCGCGCAGGGAACAAAACCCGGCGAAGACGAGCGGAGTAATGCTGGCATCGGCTCCCACGACGATCACGACATCGGCACGGCCCTCGCGGATACAGTGAAGGGCTTGCCCGAGCGCATGGGCGCTGGAGGAGCAGGCGGTCGAAATGGTCAGGTTCGGGCCCTTGGCGCCATAGGCCATTGCGATAATACCGGATGCCGAATTGAGCGTGATGACGGGAATAAAATTCGGATGGACGCGGTGGGGTTTCTGCTGCTGGTAGAGCTGGGTGATCTCGCGCTCGCCCATGACCATCCCGCCCATGCCGGCTCCCACGATGACTCCGATGCGGTGAGGGTTCTCCTTCGCCATCTGAAGACCCGAGTCAGCCAGCGCTTCTTTCGCAGCCACGAGACCAAACTGGGCGTAGCGGTCCACGCGTTCACCATGGACTGAATCGATAAACCGTTCGACGGCAAAATCGCGCACCTGACCTGCAACCTTGGAGCGATAGCCGTCCATGGGAAAGGGGTCGAACGATGTAATGGCCGAGATGCCGGATTGGCCGGCGAGGGCGGCTTTCCAAAAATCGCTGATTCCGATACCGATCGGAGAGACAACCCCCAGCCCTGTGACGACGACACGTGCCCGCATCTTCTTACGATCCTTTGGTAATGCCCCTGCTCTACTTACCGGAAGCGCCTGGATGAGTCAACCAGGCGCGAGGCGAGTTGATCTGGTTTGTTTGGTTTATTTAGTTTGTTTGGTTGAACGAAACTAACCAGATGAACCAAATCAACCAAATAAACAAAACAAACCCAATAACGGTTTTTAGTACCGTACCTTAAACATCAGATAGAGGCCGAAACTCAAGAAGAGAATATTCCCCATCCAGGCGGCGATCAGAGGCGTTAAGGCCCCACCACGACCGAGTGCGATCGCGATGGAGTGCATTGTCCAAAAACAGAAGCCGACGGCGAGCGCTTGCCCAATGCCAATCGCCATACCGCTCCCTCTGGTCCCGCTTCGGCGAAGACTCAGTGCAATGCCGACCAGGACCATGACTACGGTGACAAAGGGGAAGGCGATCCGACCGTAATAGTCTGTCTTGAGCCGTGAGGCTTGTGCGCCTTCCTGGTGCCTGCGTCTGGAATAGGCCCGGATGTCATGGAACGTCATCAGCTCGGAGTCGCCGGCGAGCCATGTGGTGAAATCATCGGGAATAAGTGAGAGCCCGCTGGCTTGGTGGTCGAAGACCGTAGTCGAAACGGATCCATCAGGGGAAAATTGCCGTTGTAGCCCTCCGTACAATGTCCAGGTGGAGTCGCCATAGCGGGCTTCGGCGGCTTCAGTCATGCCGGTCAGCTGGAAATCGCGATCGAACTGAAAGAGCCGCACGCCACTTAGGAGTTCTCCGCCAACGGAGACGCTCGTGACATGCATGAGGCTGTCGGCTCCCACTCTCGTCCAGGGTTGACTGAGCCTCACGGCGGCGGCAGGCGGTTTTTTCTCGATGCGGGTGGTCCTAATCTCTTCGGACTTGTTCGCGGCCCAGGGGATGACGGTCGAACTGAAGAGCAAGAGCACGAGAGAAATCCCTGTGGCAAAGACAATAAAGGGGGAGGTGACCCGGAGTAAACTGATGCCGCAACTGCGCATGGCCGTGATTTCATGGCCGCGGGAGAGCAATCCAAATGTCAGCAATGTCGCCATCAGGATGGCCAGCGGTGCAATTTGAAAAGAAATCGCGGGAACTTTGAGAATGAAGTAGGTCAGGACATCCAGCCAGTCAGCGTCGTAGCGCAAGAAGCGGCGTACTTTCTCGAAGAAGTCGATGACGAGGTACACCGTCATCAGCCCGCTGAAACACATCGTGAAGATTTTTGTGTACTCGCGAAAGAGATAGCGAAAGAGAATGGTCATGGGACTACCGGCGGCTCATGATGTAAAACCATACGATTGTGGCAAGAGCGAACAGGCCGTTCGGGATCCAAGCTCCAGCAAAGGGAGGCAGGCTTGCCGTGGTGACCAGGAATTCACACCCGACGTTCAGCATGTAGTAGACGATGATGACGAACACGCCGACCGCAAATCCGCCGACTCGGCCTGATCGTTTCGAGGCGATCCCGACCGGGACGCCTAACAGGCAGAGTACGAGCGAGGCGGTGGGAAAGGCCAGATCTTTGTAATGCTCCATCAATCGCCGGAGCGCCGATGGATCTCGCCATTGGGATTGCGTGAGCTGCGCGATAATGGTGTCGTACGACGGACGTTCCTCGGAGGCTGCGTAGCCGCTTTGGTTGAGCGAGAGCTTGAGATCGTAACTGGCGAAGGAGACGTGCTCGTATTGATCGGTCTGAGTCGGCTTGCTATGAATGACCCCCTGTTGCAGGCGTAAGGCGACTTGATCGGTCGCGGGATCCATCATCACCTCGAACTTCTGGGCCACGATGATGCGGGGATCGTCCGCATTCCGCTCGTCGGAGACAAAGATACCGGTCGAGGCCTGTCCGGGACTCCCGTCCGGCACGTAGATCATCATCTTAGGGATGGGCTCGTTGAATGTTCCTCGCTCCAGCGCCAGTACCAGCTGATCCCGCAGAAGATTCAGCGCCACTTTTTTGAGGTTGACGGAGCTCCAGGGTTGCCCCCACTGGGCCAACCACAGGGTCAACCCGAACACGAGCAAGGCAAAAAGCAGCACAGGGCGAGCCAGCCGCATGAGGCTCAGGCCCGCAGTCTGCATCGCCACCAATTCTTTATCGAAAGACAACCGTCCGAAGGCGGTGATCGAGGCAATGATTCCGGCGATCGGGAGAGTCAATACGAGAAACGATGGCATCAAATTGGCAAAGACTTCAAGGACCGCCAGGACCCCGACGCCTTTGGAGACCAGCAATTCCACCAAACGCAGGAGTTCTCGCGTGAGCATTACGAAACAGAGTGCCCCGAGGCTGACACTAAAGGGAGACAGGAGTTCGGTGAAGATGTAGCGATCCAGCAGCGTTCGTAGAAACATTGGAAGAATCAGGCTCCTCGCTTAGTATCATAGTATATATAGGCGAGCGGGCGAGGGTTGTCTACCTCACTTCCATTCATTCTGGGCAAGCCTCTGGCCAAAGAATGGCTTGACAATATTTGAAATGCCATGGTACATGCTGCTCGCGTGTAAACTGAGATGGGCTTTGTGGCCGATTTTGTCTTTCCAATGAACCCGTCGTTCCAACCTGCTCTTCATCCTGTTGTGTTCTATTCATTCCATGCGCCGCCAGCTTGGTTCCGGAACCAGCCACGTAACTAGGCGTGGCTGTTGAGGAAAGGGGGTTTCTGTGAAGACGAAAGGTACGGTCAAGTGGTTCAACGATCGCAAGGGATTTGGGTTCATTCGTCTCGAGAGCGGAGATGATGTCTTCGTACATTATTCTGCGCTGCAAGGAGAAGGATTCAAGAGCTTGAAAGAAGGAGAAAACGTCGAGTTTGAAGTCGTGCAAGGGGCAAAGGGGCCCCAGGCTTCGAATGTCTTGAAGGCGGCCGTCGCCGAATCTTAACCTTTTCAATCTCCCACATCGTGTCACAGGGAGGCCTGCCGATTTATCTAGGCAGGCCTTCGTGTTTCTGCTCAGGCAAAATGTTAGAAGGCTGAAGGGATTCAGGAATCTGACACATGGTCAATGTTCAGAAATCATCGGGTCCAATCCGGTTCCAACCATTGACCATTCATCATTCTCGCCAGTGTCTTAGCACTCAGCACTCTCCACCCTCGCCTTCCAACTCGGAACTTTTCTTACCCCTTTTACCCTGCCCGTCTCACGCGAATAATAAGGGCTAAATGCCCCATTTCGTTGACAACATCGATCGACACTGTTAGCGTTTCATCTGTTAGCCCGCATTATTCATGAAGGTTCATTGTGAAAGCGCTTGGAAGCCAGGCGAGAGGGAAGACATTCCCTCTGGGTACTTCTAGCCCCGTACCTCTCGCCTGAACATCCGCGCTTGAAATAGAAGCTTCATAAATAATACGGGTTAGGGAGGTCTGACTTGCCGATCGACCGCAGCAGCGTTTTGAAAAACGCGCAGCTCTTTGTGTCACGGGGTCAATTCGACGCCGCCATTGCGGAATGGAAGAAGCTCTCGACCGAGTCGCCGGGCGATGGGAGTATCTTCAATTCAATTGGGGAGTTACACCTCAAACGCAACGCCACCAACGATGCCGTGACGGCGTTTATACAAGCGGCCAGTGCCTTCCGTGCCGAAGGGGCGACCCTCAAGGCAATCGCTACGTACAAGAAGGTTTTAAAGCTCGATCCTTCACAATATGAGGTATTCCGGCATCTGGGAGATCTCAATGTTGAACGTGGTCTGTTGAGTAGCGCAGTTCAAGATTATCTCACTCTCGGCAAACACTACATCAAAGCGGGAAAAAGCAAAGCCGCTTTGGATATTTACAAGAAGATCGTCAACCAGGATCCATTGAATCTAGACGCTCAGCAACGGGTGGCGGAATTATGCCTGCAAGAAAATTTGCAGGGCGAAGCCACGACCGTCTATTTACAGCTAGGGCGTGAGCGGTCGGCGCAGCAACGATATGCTGAGGCGAAGGATGCGTATCAAGCTGTCTTGCGGATCGATCCTGCGAATAGTGAGGCTGCCCAATTTATCGAACAAATCAAAAAGACCGGTGGAAATCATAGCGCTGCCCCAAAGGTGGAACCGCGTTCTGCAAAAGGCCCGTCTAAGAACGTCGAGCCACCCAGTCTCTTGTTGGAAGCCACTCGTCGCATCGAAGACAAACAATTTACCGGAGCCGAGGCGATTCTCAATCAGTTGCTGACCAAAGAACCGGGCAATCCGGAGGTCTGTCAATTGCTGGCCAAGCTGCATCTGCAACGTGGAGACTTTCAGGTGGCGCTCGGCGAATATCGCTATCTTGCAGGGGCGGCCTTACGGGCACAAGATTATGTGAAGGCAGAATCGCTGATCACAGAAATCTTAGCGGTCGAACCGCTGTCGATTGCAATCATTGAACTTTATGGAGAGCTCTACGAAGTGAAGGGCGACATCGTCAATGCAGTGCTTCAGTATGGGAAAGCGATCGAACTGCTGCTCCAGCATCCAGAGCCAGGCATGCCCACTCTTCACGAAGAAATATTTGAGAAGGTCAAGTCGCTTGCTCCAGACAATCCCATTGTCGCGAAACTCTCTGCGCTGATGAGGGGCGAGAGTTTCATTGAATCGCCCTCGACGGCGGAGTCTCAGGCTTCGGCAGGGACGGCCACTTCGGTGCCGCAAAACGAACCAAATGTTTTATGGACTGGAGCGGAACCGGACGACCCCTGGATGTTAGCCCCCAAGGTCGCCCCGCTACAAGACGATAGGAAAATCTCAGTCGCCGAACCTGAGCCTGCGTTTGCAGAACCTAAACCGATCGCGCGAAGCAGTGAGTTCTCGTGGTCTAATCCTGCGCCGGACCAGCTATGGGTGCCAGCATTGAAAGCGGCAGACCCAATCGCTCCCGCTCCGTCTGTCCTCTCGACGCGCGAGCAGTTCCAGGTCTATCTGAAGGCCGGTCAGCAAGCTGAGGCAGAAGAATGGCTCAGTCGCTTGGTTATGACGCAGCCTGGTCATGCAGAGGCTCGAGAATTGTTCGGCTCTCTGCTCGAAGCCAAGGGCGATACCGCCGGCGCAGCCTTGCAATATTCCCGCGCCCTCGAATTGCTCCTGGTTCATCCAAACGATGAGCGCCCGAATCAACCGGCAAGTCTCTATGCAAAAGTCAAAGAACTAGCCCCGGCTAGCCCGTTAATTGCCAAATGGGCCGAGGTATTTTCGCCAAAACCCACAGTGCCGATTCCTGCCGTCAAGACGTCGGTTCCTACTCCACTTGTGGACGAGGTTAACCCGGAGACTCACTACATGCTGGGAGTGGCTTACAAGAACATGGGACTGCTGGACGAAGCGAAAGAAGAATTTGGTCTTTCGATGAAGGGCCAGGACTTTTTTCTGGACTCTTGTCTCATGACCGCGATTTGTTTGAAAGAACAGGGCAAAGGCCAGTCGGCGAGCGCACAGCTCGAACTGTTGCTGAAAGATCCGAAGTGCCAAGGGACCAAGGCGCAAGCCATTCGCTATGAGCTCGGCCTACTCTACGAAGCCCAAGAACAGTGGAGTCGGGCTGTTGAAATTTATGAATCGATTCCGACCTTCCATGACGTACCGCAACGGCTCGAATTGACTCGCATACAAAGAGCCTCCTCTGAGTCCGCCCCCACGCTGAGGTACGGAAACTAGCAGGTATTAGGTTTATTTAGTTTGTTTGGTTTGTTTAGTTTCTTTGGTTGAACGATACTAACCAGATGAACCAAATGAACCAGACTAACCAAATAAACCGGGCTAGGTAACTTGGTTCGGCGCCAGGCGCCCCTCTAAGACAGCTTGAATATTCTTCAAACAGACCAGTCCCATCTGAACCCT
>JANNIV010000163.1:0-6608 GCA_031405355.1 Nitrospira sp. | reverse complement strand
CCTCCCCATTCTGTTCCTCCCCATAAACCGCACAATAGGCAATGTGCCAGACGCCCTTTGCCCCCTGCCCCCACTCTCGCGCAGCCGCATCAGTTTGACGAACCCTCTCCCATGCAGTAGGATATGCATCACTATGATGCACTCGTGAAGCATGGAGGTCTTGCGCCATGAAAGCGATTACGTTACGGAACCTTCCGCCCGACGTCGCCCGTACAGTTCAACAGCGGGCCAAGCAGAAAAAGACCAGCGTGAATAAGGCAGTCATCGAGTTGTTGGAAGAGTCGACGGGGGGCAAGGCAAAAAAGAAAGCGCCGGTTCGCTACCATGATCTGGATCATCTCGTCGGAACCTGGACGAATGAAGAGGCCGACGCGTTCGACAAAATCGTCAGGTCCTTCAGAACAATCGATCCCGACTTGTGGAAATGAGCCGGATACTGCTCGACACCTCGGCCTATTCTGCCCTCTTCAGAAAACATCAAGCCACAGTCCAGCTGGTCGAATCAGTAGAGAGCCTCTGCCTCACCCCCTATCATCTTGGGAGAGCTGAAGGCGGGATTCCTGCTTGGCAGAAAGGGCGAAGAAAATGAGAGATCTCTACGAAAGTTTCCCCAATCTCCCCGAGTGAGTGTTCTAGCAATCGACGACGAAACTGCGGATCGATGGGCCATCATCGCGGCCTTCCTCAAAAAGGCCGGCACCCCGGTTGCCGCCAACGATATTTGGATTGCCGCCAGCGCCATGCAGCACGGGCTCCCGATCCTGACATCTGACCGCGATTTTCAGAAAATTCCCCAGGTTATCGTTCGCCACTTTTCTCCAATCTAAGAAACGAAGGGCCATAGGCTGACGGGGAAGCGAGGTTCTGAGTTCTGGGTTCTGAGTAGGAAGTTAGTTCCGGACAACTCAGAACTTAGAACTCAGAACTTCGAACATCGAACTTCGGGCATACTGCATCCATTCTGATTCCATCATAATCAAATTAGATTCAATTCCAGCTGGAGTGCCGAGACACTGTGAGCGGTCTCCGTCACGACAGATGCGCTAAAAGACCAACAAATCCACGAATACATGTGCAAGAGCCTCGCACAGAAGTCGCTGGCACACCGATTGCTTTATGCCTCACGTGTGTAAGGCAGTTGTGAGTGCTGAATGTTGAATTTTGAATTACCGGAATCGGCACATTCACCATTCCAAATTCAACATTGAACATTCAACAGTTGAGGCGGGGCGAGCAGTCACCATCAATCATTGGGCTCACGCGTAAGAACTCAATGGCGAGAATTCACGCCTGAGAATTCAATGGCACTGATTCCGAGGCAGACCCAACCAGAACCTCCTCCTGGTTGCCAACCTCTTGGTTGACTGAGCGTCAATGCCACGGGAGCCCCGGCTCTGAGAGACCCGGAGCCGCGGCTCCCTCCCTTTAACTGGTCTGTCTGGTCTGTTTGGTTTGTTTTGTTCATTTGGTTCATTTAGTTAGTTTCGTTCAACCAAAAAACCAAACAAACCAAATGAACTAAATAAACCAAAGGACGGAGGTGGTGTATGAGAAAGATTCTTCTACTCGTTGCATTGCTCGGACCCGGTACTGACCTGACGATGGCTGAGGCCGCTGATCAGGCTGCCCAAAAATTTGCCGCCGGGTACGACTTCCTGAGACAACACAAGTACCAGGAGGCGCGCACGGCCTACGAAGTCGGTCTGCACCAACACCCTGCCGATGCCATGGCGCATTTCTATCTCGGCGATGCCTGCCGGGGCCTAAAAGCCTGGGCCTGTGCGGAAGAGCATTACGAGACCTCGCTGGACCTTGATGCAAAATCCCCGGTGGCCGGGTTGGCCAAACAGCGGGGGCAAAAGGCCAAAGTCTGGCGCTTGCTGGACGAAGGGCGGCAGGCCATCAACGAGCCGACCGCCCCACCCAAGAAGGTCGCCGAGGCCAAGGACACATTGGACATTGCGAACAAGCTGGGACTTGATGACGAACAACAGGCCCTCTACCAACAGGTGCACGCGAAACTTCAGCAACGGCACACACAGAGTTACGAGAAGTCGGCATCGGTCCAGCCTCAAGATCGGTCGATGGCGATGGTGCCGGCGGGGGAGTTCACGATGGGGAGTGCGACAGGAGATGCCGACGAACTCCCGGTGCACAAAGTCTATGTGGCTGCCTTTTTCATGGATAAGCACCAACTGTCGGTGAAGCAATATGCGAGGTTCTTGGAAGCCACGCACCATGAAGTCCCGCCGGACTGGAGTGTCATGAACCGACCCCAGCACTATGATCGGCCAATCGCCAATGTGGATTGGGCGGAAGCGGATGCCTATTGCAAATGGGCCGGTAAGCGTCTGCCGACCGAAGCGGAGTGGGAGAAGGCGGCACGGGGGACAGATGGCCGGACCTATCCCTGGGGGAATATACATCCCACGCGCCTTCACGCAAATTTGGGGAAAGAGATATGGAGCAACCATTCGGCATTGACGCCGGTGGGAATGTTGGAAGAAGGCAAGAGTCCCTATGGCATCTATGACATGGCCGGGAATGTCTGGGAATGGGTCAGCGATTGGTATGACCAGGACTATTACAAGACCAGCCCGTCGGAGAACCCTGAAGGACCGCCTTTGGGCACACACAAAGTGATTCGTGGCGGCTCCTGGGGCAGCAATGCGGATGGTCTGCGCGCCGCAGAACGAGAGACCCATGTACCGTCGTTCCGGGGCTTCGGCACCGGGTTTAGGTGTGCGAAGACGCCTTAGAACTGGTTGATTTGGTTTGTTTGGTTCATTTGGTTCATCTCGTTAGTTTCGTTCAACCAAAAAACCAAACAAACAAGACAAACTAAACAAACCAGATAAACCAGAGAGACCAGAGTGTGCCAAACAATCAACCGGCATCCCACGACGCTGAACGATCAGCGTCCTCTGGTGAGCCAAATAGGGAGGTAGCGAGATGAAGATCGTTGAAGCCATCATGCAGCCATTCAAGTTGAATGACGTCACCGAGGCATTGATGAGAATCGGTGTAGAGGGGATGACGGTCACGGACGTCAAAGGATTCGGACACCAGAAGGGGGGACAGGAACGGTACAACGGCAACGTGTTTACGTCCGTCTTTCTGCCCAAGGTGAAGATCGAAGTCGTCGTCGAGGATAGCCTGGTGCACAACGTGGTCGACACCATTACGCGCTTCGCAAAGACCGACGGCGCTGGGGACGGAAGGATCTTTGTGTTGGATCTCCTCGCGGCAATGCGGATCAAGACCGGCCCGATGCTTGAAACCGCGCTGGCCCGATAATGCGGGCAGCGGATCCCAAGCTGGTTCTCTAGCCCATATGATTCATGACGGTACGTCGTCCCGCACCCCACCCTCCCCCATATTATCGGGGAGGGTGAGGGAGGGGGCACGTTCCTCGTGAAGCAGCATTGGGAATGCTACTTCCTTCTTTAGCTTCGAAGTATCAGGTCGTGCAACGCCCCCCTCAGCTTTCGATTATGGGTCGGACGCGATGGTGAGGGGTAGGTCTGCATAGGTAGTGAGATTTGCATGCGGTTTGGGTACAATAGGAGCCATCGAGACCCAAATCAAGAGAATGAGTGGAGAGTTGAGGAGGATCCACGATGCGACAAACGATCAAAGCCCGGTACCATGACGGAGTCTTACAGCCGCTGGAGCCCTTAGCGCTCGCGAACGACGCGGAAGTGCAGGTCACGGTGGACACCGAGATGGCTGTCAGTGCCGAGGAAATTTTGCTGCGTGCCGCACGGGTCTACCAGGGGCTCACCGCCGAAGACATCGCGCATGTGGAGACCATCGCCTTGGACCGGCAGCACTTCTTCCGTGAACCGGCCGCCTAATGCCTCAACCCGCAGCTCTGCTTGATACCGATATTCTCTCTGAACTCCTCAAACAACATCCGCTCGTCCTGCAACGGGTACGGACCTATCTCGCCGAACACGAGCGGCTCGCCTTCTCGATCATTACCCGCTATGAACTTCTCCGCGGGCTGAAGGCGAAACAGGCGCGGACCCAGGAGGCGGCATTTACGCTTCTGTGTCAGGCCAGCCTCATCCTCCCGCTCACCGACCAGGTGGTGGACCGCGCCGCCACGTTGTATGGCGAACTCCATCGGCAGGGTGCCCTGCTCCCCGATGCGGATCTGCTCATTGCCGCGACGGCGCTGGAAGCCCAGCGCATATTGGCCACAAACAACCTCGCTCACTTTCAGCGCGTACCCCATTTAGTCATCGAGACCTGGAAGCGGTAACGTTAACCACACCCGCCTGCCCGATGCGAACCTGGCCAGTCCGAATCCTGACGCGATGTCTTCTCGTGCTCCGGCAACTCCTGTTAGGGCTACATCGGCGAGTACGACGGCGATGGCACATACCGGCAGGCAGGCTTCACCACCCCATCGAGTCTTTGCCCAGCTGATGCCATAAATAGGAGCCGCACGCTGGCGGGATCGAGCAAGCACTCCCCACCCCGCAGTTTCCTTCTTTAGCTTCGAAGTGCCAAGTCAATCAACGACTCCAGTGAGTTCTTTGATCTATCTGGTCTGTCTCGTTTGTTTGGTTTATTTGGTTCGTCTTGTTTATTTGGTTGAACGCACATGGCAGTGGTCATTGGCAGTGGGGTCATTGCTTGACTTTGCACTCAGGAGAGCTGGTAATTCGTGGACGAGGTGCAAAGTCAAGCAATGATCCCATCTTCCTCCGGAAACTGACAAATTGCCTGACCAGAAAAAATTCCGTATGGCGCTATGGTGGGGAATCGGGCGGGACGAGAGGCTCAAGAGTTTTGATCAGCTCAGGAATGTCACCGCTCGCAATCTTCCATGCCCGGTGGAAGTCAACCTGAAAATAGTCATGGACCACAACATTCCGGAAGCCCATGATTTTTCTCCAGGGGATCTCAGGATGGGCGTTGCGGAATTCGGAGGAGACGCGCTTCGCCGTTTCACCGAGCACAGTACACTGAAGCAGCACGGCGTCCTGGTCCCGGCGGCTGTTGAGGAAGTCCCGCTCTTTCAACTCACTTGTGTACTCCCGTATTTGCTTCGCCGCCTGAAGCATATCAAGCAGGAGCGAGTCGTCACGCTGCATACACGGCTTCCATGTGGGAGAGAATGTGCTTGCGCCTGATATAGTTTCGGCTTTCCTCCACCAATCGTTTCTCAACCAGATCAACCGCTCGTCCAAACAGGGCCTCCAACTCCTCCTTCATATCCAGCAAATGGTCAACCCCCCAGTCTGAATCTGGACTGAACGTCACCAGCACATCCACATCGCTGTCTGGGCGGAAATCCTCTCGGAGCACGGAGCCGAAAAGAGCCAGCTCTGTAATCTTCCATTTTTGGCAAAAGGCCGCAATCCGGTCCTTCGGCACGATAACCTGAATCTTCCCACTCATAGCTAGACCTCAGAGATGATCAACCTTCCGGTCACTCGATCGTCCTTGCCTCCCTCAACCGTTTCCCATGCTAGCATTCCTCTCATGCAATGTCATGCAGGGATAGGCGGTAGTGAGTCCTGTGGGCTGAGGGCAAGGTTAAGGTTGAGTAAGATCCCGACCGGTCATCCCCCCCTTGCCTCTCGCCAGAATGACCTCCTCTGAATCCAATTGGATTCTACGGGAATCAAAACGGATTCAGCTGAGATCGTGCTGATGATGTGCTGTGCCTTCGTCGTTCCCTTCGACCTCCTCAAAACCTCCCAATATTGAACGCAATCACGAACACTCTTTCGACGCCAGCTCCAGAATCCGCTGGCACAGTGATTGCGCTAGACCTAGCCTGGAGGCCAGGTCTGGTTCATCTGGTCTATTTGGTTTGTTTGGTTCATTTTGTTCGTTTCGTTCAACCAAACAAACAAGACAAACCAAATAAACCAAATGAACAAGCCATGCCAATCCAACTACCCCCCAAACGGGTCTATTGCTAAAAATGCCGTACAGGTTTAATAGGTGCTACCAGTTGCTTGTACGTTGCCGTGCGTCTGTGCTGTGTGTCTGGTTTCTCTCACTGAACCTTCATTAGGAGCCGGCCATGAATGGCACCTCAGGCTTCCAAGAAGTGCAGTCTTCTACCCCCCGATCACCATCGTATCGGTTGCTACACGACCAACAGCCTCAATTCGGAACAGGTTTCTGGCAGCTTCTCCATGCTCACGATCTTATCGCTCTCTCCACAGACCTCAGCACGAAGCGAGCAAAGGTTTCTGACACCTTTGCCGTCTCAAGATTCGCTGCCTTCTCTCCCTTTTGGCATACCCACTCGTATGCACTGATGGATAAGAGGAAGGATAAATCCGCGTGCCTTCAATCCTAACCTTTAGAACGTGGTTTAGGCTGCTTCGACACGCCCGAAGGCTGCTTAATCATTCTCTTACCAGACGTGCTTTTATCAACATTAGCATTGCATCTGCAGCAGGCGCTCTCGTTCTAACCAGTGGAAAAAGTCATGCTGATGTGACGGTTCCTGGAACAACCCCGAACAACGCTGGAATCCTTTGGGCCGCTTTTTGGGGGAAACTTCCACCAACAATCCGCACTGACAACGATGTCCAACTGACTCTTGACCCGAGCCGTGCTTTGATCGCGGTTGAGGG
>JANNIV010000162.1:0-4253 GCA_031405355.1 Nitrospira sp. | reverse complement strand
GCGGTGGCAATGGCAGTCGATCGTGGAGCCGGAATTCTTCGCGTCCACGACGTGAGGGCCATGAAGGATGTGGTGCAGGTGGCAGCGGCGATTAGCCGGCAGACGATTATCTCTATGAAAGCCCAACATGCGTAAATTATTCGGTACAGATGGAATTCGCGGGGTCGCCAATCTGGATCCGATGACCAGCGAAATGGCGATGCAGCTGGGGCGGGCCGCGGCGCATTTGTTTCAGCGCCGTGCTGGACGTCATCAAATCGTGATCGGCAAGGACACCCGCATTTCCGGCTATATGTTGGAGTCGGCGTTGACTGCAGGGATTTGTTCGATGGGTGTCGATGTGCTGCTGGTGGGTCCGATGCCGACGCCGGCGATTGCGTTCTTGACGAGGAGTCTTCGGGCCGATGCGGGGGTGATGATTTCGGCCTCGCACAACCCCTATCAGGATAACGGCATTAAGTTTTTTTCCAACGACGGTTTCAAGTTGCCGGATGAGATGGAAGCCCGTATCGAGGGGCTCATCGTGTCGAACGAGATCACCCATTTGAGGCCGACGGCCGATGCCATCGGGAAAGCCTATCGAATCAACGACGCCGAGGGACGGTACATCGAATTCGTCAAGCGGTCTCTCCCAAAAGAACTGGACTTCCAGGGGATGAAGGTGGTGGTCGATTGTGCCAACGGCGCAGCCTATAAGGTCGCGCCGACGGTGTTACGCGAACTCGGGGCGAAGGTCGAAGTGATCGGTGATAAACCGGACGGGATGAATATCAATGCCGGCTGTGGTGCGGTGCATCCCGAACTACTCCAGAAGGCTGTCCATGAGCAGGGGGCGCATCTCGGTATCGCGCTGGATGGGGATGCCGATCGCGCTATTTTCGTCTGTGAACAGGGAAGAGTCGTAGACGGCGATCATATTATGGCGATGTTGGCGCTCGACCTTCATCGCCAGGGACAATTGGCGAAACAGACGGTAGTGGGAACTGTCATGAGCAACTTCGGATTGGAGCAGGCCATGACGAAATCAGGTATCGCGCTTGAGCGGACGGCTGTCGGTGATCGGTATTTGCTGGAACGGATGTTGGCTGAGGGGTTTAACTTTGGAGGAGAGCAGTCTGGTCATTTCATCTTTCTGGATCACAATACAACCGGCGATGGCTTGATTTCAGCCTTGCAAGTACTATCGTTGATGAAGCGGACAGAAAAGCCCTTGTCCGAACTGGCTCAAGCCATGACGGCGGTGCCACAAGTGTTATTCAACGTGAAAGTCTTGAAGAAGCCGAAACTCGATACGGTTCCAGAACTGCAACGCGCGATTGCTCAAAGCGAACAGCGCCTCAACGGCAGTGGACGCGTGTTGGTGCGATACTCCGGGACCGAATCGCTCTTGCGAGTGATGGTTGAAGGCGAGTGCGATGACGAGATTCGTGAAGTGGCCAATCATCTCGTGGATGTCGTCAAGACTCATCTGGGTTAAGATTCTAGCCCCCTATTCGAGGCAGGCTCATGCTGCCGCCCCTCACCGTTGCCTTCGTTGCCGGGCTTCTTGTCGGATCGCAGATTCCCTATTTCCCCCTGTCCGCCTCGTTCCTGCTCCTCCTTGCTGCGCTAAGCAGCTTCATCCTTGAAAAGCTCAATTGGTGTTCCATTGTTCGAGCGATGTGGCTCTATGGCGCGCTCTTGCTGGGAGTTGTCTATTGGGCGGTGGCCGTTAACTTAACTGCCCATGACCCGATGGTCGAAGGCCAGTCAGATGCGGCAATCGAGGTGACTGGTCGTATTGTGGCCCCTGTCCAACTGGCGCCAGATCGACTGGTCATGATCGTCAGGACTGATGACCCGATTGATGAGTCGGGAGCGTCCAGGCATGTTCGTCTGACCTGGCGCACCGCGGAGCGGGTATTCTTTCAAGGCGATCGGGTCAGCTTTCGAGCAAAGATGCGTCGTCCAAGCGGATCATTGAATCCCGGGGGATTCGACTATGCAGCCTATATAGAGCGGCAAGGCATCGATGCGACCGCCACCGTGACCGGAGCCGAAGCCGTGCAGTTTTTGGAGTCCGGACGAGCGCATGCCTGGTGGGCAATCTGGAACCAATTCGATCGCTGGAGGAGCAGTATCCGTCTTGCCGCAGTACAAACCCTTCCCCAGCCTCTATTGGGCCTCTATCTGGGCATCATCATCGGTGATCGAGGGTATTTGGATCCTGACCTTCGCGATCAGTTCATGGCGACTGGGACAGTCCACCTCCTTTCTATTTCAGGGAGCCACTTAGGCCTCGTCGCGCTGCTCATCTTTGCAGTCGTCAGAGGGGTGACGCTTTGGTTGCCTGCAAATTGGCTTCTTGCGCTGTCTCGGAGAATCACGCCGACTCGCCTGGCCGCTGTCTCTACCTTCCTTCCCGTTTTAGGCTATGCCTGCCTGGCCGGTGCGGAACTGGCGACAATGCGTTCATTGCTGATGATGACTGTGGGGCTAAGTGCAATTTGGCTTGGCCAGGAGCGACGTTTGTTCCATGCCCTCTCTGCCGCCGCAGTGGGGATTTTGCTGCACGACCCTCAGGCGCTATTCGATATTTCCTTTCAACTCTCGTTTTTGTCCGTCAT
This sequence comes from Nitrospira sp., assembly GCA_031405355.1. Lineage (GTDB taxonomy): Bacteria > Nitrospirota > Nitrospiria > Nitrospirales > Nitrospiraceae > Palsa-1315. Next base: position 1,647 of record JANNIV010000162.1, on the reverse strand, counting down.
CGCCATTGCGGGATGGCTTTCATGGCCGGCTGCGGCAGAAGGTGAGGAGCTGCCGGACGAGCCGTCGGTCCTGAGAACCTGCATTCGATGGGGGAGAGACTCTGTGGTGATGAGCGGGGTGGTTACCGTGGTGACCCTTCCTCTTGTTGCCTACTATTTCAATCAATTGCCCTGGCTCGGTCTTTTGACCAATGTGGTAGCGGTTCCCGTGATGGGGATCGTGCTGGTTCCAATCGGACTGGCTGCCGGAGTCTGGCAGATTCTGGTTGGTGGAACCATGCTGCCCCTGGCATCGCTGAATCAGTGGTTTCTCGAATATTTTGTGGCGGCAATTCGTCTGGTATCGCTGCTACCGGGAGGGGAATGGCATGTCGCGGCCCCTTCTCTTTTCGCTATGCTGTTATTTTATGGTTGTGTCGTATTGCTGTGGTACCGAGTGGGGCGCCCAGCGTTCCGTTTGGCAGCAGGCGCCGGAGTCCTATTGGTATTGCTATGGTGGGCTTGGTCCCCACGGATGTTTCTTGACGGGGACCACTTCCGGGTCACCTTCCTGGATGTTGGTCAAGGCGATAGCACGGTCGTTGAGCTACCTGATGGTCAGGTGCTGTTGATCGACGGAGGGGCGACGTATGAAAGATTCGATATGGGCCGTGGGGTGGTGGCGCCGTTTCTCTGGAACCGGGGCATCCATGCTATTGACCAGGTCATCGGCACACATCCCCAGCTCGATCATGTCGGAGGCCTGGCCTGGGTGATCCGCCATTTCAGGGTGAAGAGCTATTGGGGGTCTGGCGAGACCCGTGAAGAATTGTTCTACCGGCGATTGCAGAATTCATTGGCGGTCCAAGGACTGCAAGAACAGGTGGCTAGGGAAGGACAGGAGATCCTGTCTTCCGGTTCATGCCGGATGGTGGTTCTCAACCCGCCAACAGATGTGCAATTTAACGTGGCGCTTCTGGATCGCAATGTGAGTGGGCATATGTTGAACAATCGGTCAGTGGTGACCCGTCTGACTTGCGGTACTCATAGGATGCTCTTTGCTGCGGATGTTGAGCAAGATGGCTTGTCACGGATGGCCCGCGCCGCATCTCATGGTCCGATCGAAGTTCTCAAGGTGCCTCATCACGGAGCGGTAAGTTCATTGAATCGTGACTGGGTGGCGTCGGTGCATCCTCAGTATGCCGTATTTTCGGCTGGGCGCCATAATCCCTATCGACACCCGGCCACGGCCGTTCTCGATGCTTATCAATCAGAAGGGAGTACAGTGTTGCGAACCGACCGCGACGGCGGGGTGTGGTTTACCGGAGCGCTTTCCGATCCGACACTTCAACTGCACCGAACGAGAGAGTTGTTATCACAGCCGACGAATAGTTCTTCGTGCCTGTGGGCCTGCGAACAGGCGAACTGGGTTCGGGTGTGGAAACGATGGCGCGATCCGAACTGACCGTTATTTGGTCTATTTGGTTTGTCTTGTTTGTTTGGTTGGTTGCTTTGGTTCGTCTGGTTCGTTCCGTTCAACCAAATAAACAAAATGAACAAAACAAACCAAATAACGTTCTTTTCCCAGAGGGGCTTGCACTCAGCATCAGTTCCCGCTACAAGATCCCTCATGGTTTCTACCGTTGAATGGAAAAATGGCGCAGTACG
>JANNIV010000161.1:0-7478 GCA_031405355.1 Nitrospira sp. | reverse complement strand
TTGCCTCTCCTCCGCGGCTGGCGGCGACAGCTGGCCGGGGATCTACTCTTGCAGGTATTAGATGGAGTGGTCACTATTACCGTAGACCGAACCTCCGGTGCTCTTCGAATGACCCAAGACCGTTCATAGGAATGGGTTTGTTTGGTTATTTAGGGTCTTCTCCAAAGTGAGTGGGTACAATTCGTCATTCCCGCGAAGCTTGTCCCCGCATGCTTTAAGCGGGGAGCGGGAATCCAGTATCCCCCCCTTGAACCATTCGGGAATACACGGCTCAAAGAATTCCCTCCCACAAATCTCTCCAGTCCGGATTCTGCTTCTCGATCAGTTCCAGCTTCCAGTCCCTGTTCCATTTCTTCATCTGTTTTTCTCTGCGAATGGCTGACTCCATATCCTCATGCAACTCGTAATACACCAGGCGATGCACCCTGTATCTCTTCGTGAAACCCTCAACCGAATCGTGTTTGTGTTCCCAGGTACGCTTGATGAGGTCGCTCGTCACTCCGATGTAAAGTGTGCCATTTCGCTTGCTGGCAAGGATATAGACCGCTGGCTGTTTAGACATCCTCAATCACTGGATTCCCGCTTTCGCGGGAATGACAAATGAGCGTCACCCAGAAACCCTTGCCCGGCGCGGACGCTAAACACTTTGTAGCCATTTCTTACCCACTCGATTGGGAGAAGCCCTTCCTTTATACGATAGACCTGAACCGTTCTCTGAATGCGTCCGCAGACAATCCTACAACCGAGGCGCACCGCCCTACCGTCTGCGCATCTGCCATATCCTCCGGAGCCAGACGGATCATGTAGCGCCGCGCGATCTGATACGACTCGGAGGCGACATCCACCATTCGCACCTTCGCCCGTCCGGTGGTGGGATCCAACATCTGCTTAAACGGAATCGGCGTGAACCGCCCTTCCTGGATCGAAACCATAGCGGCATTGCCTCCATCAAGGAGGAACTGCGCCGCACAATACCCGAGATCGCGTGTGTACTCCATATCGAAGGGGATCGGATCGGCACAGCGCAACTCATACCCAACGTTCTTCGGTACAATCGTCGTCGTAAAACCAAATCCACCCAACACCCTGCTGACTTCATGCTTGAGTACATCCCCGATGTCGATCTCCGAGAGCCTGATGTTGCCATGTTGATCTCGTTCGACATGATCGAGCCCTCCCAAGTCTTGAGGGTCCAGCACCTCGACTAACCCCTCGGCCAACACGGCGACACCGTCGAATCGTCCCTCGCTCGCCCGTTTGATGATGGCCGCTGCTAATGTATCGACCAACGTTGCCAGCTTCACCGGCCGCTGACGGAACTCCTCGGGAATGAGCGTCACGGTCGCACCAGCCGCCTTTCCAACCCCCAACGCCAGATGGCCGGCTTTCCGCCCCATCGTCACGACGAAGTACCAGCGGGATGTCGTATGCGCGTCTACCATCAAGTTTTTCACAATCTCTACCCCGACATGGCGCGCGGTCTGAAACCCGAATGTCGGAATGCCGTGAGGTAGATCCAGATCGTTATCGATTGTCTTCGGCACATGCACGACGGAGAGACGACCTGCCGCCTTTTCTTCCAATTTGAGGGCGGAATAGGCCGTGTCGTCACCGCCAATCGTAATCAACCTAGTGATACCCAGCCGAGCCAAGGTCGATAGAACCTGCTCCAACAATTCTGTCTTTTTCGTGGGATTCGCCCGCGACGTACCGAGCAACGAGCCACCGCGAAAATGAATACGACTCACTTCTTCAGACAAGAGGGGCTTTACGTGACCCATGCTCCCGTCCATCAACCACTTGAACCCGTCGAAGATGCCGATCACGTCGCAACCACCCACGATGCTCCGGATCGTGGCGGCACTGATGACACTGTTGATGCCGGGGGCCGGCCCGCCGCCGACTAAGATGCCGACGCTTGTGGGAGAAGATTTCATGATGCGATGGTTCCTTTACTCTCATTTGAATGTCTCAGATACACTGTCCAATAGACCAGTGCGACGAGGACAGTCCCGCCGAAAATGTTACCGATTGTAACTAGCGCAAGATTGCTGATCGCGTCAACAGCTGAAAGCGGCGCCGAGGTCCCCGCGGCAAGCGCGACACCAATCGGGAGAAAATACATGTTGGCAACAGAATGCTCGAATCCGCAGGCAACAAACCCGGTGATTGGGAAGAGGATGGCCAAAACCTTATCGGTCACGCTCCGCGCTCCCATGCACAACCAGACAGCTAGACACACCAGCACGTTGCAAAGAACCCCGCGCGCAATGGTCGAGACCGGATCGAGCGAAATCTTGCTGCGCGCAATCTGGACCATCGTCTCCCCGACCGAGCCGTCGCCCATATTTTGTATGCCGGCCAGCCATACCAAGGCCGCTGTACCAACTGCTCCAGCCAGGTTGCCGAGATAGACCCATCCCCAGTTCCTCATGATTTGTTGTGTCGTCACCCGACCGGAAGCCCAGGCCATGGCAATCAGGTTATTGCCGGTAAATAGTTCCGCTCCACCCACCACCACCAGCACAAGACCCAAACTAAACGCGACACCCCCCGCAAGGCGGTGGAGGCCGAAGGGGACCGCAACCCCTTTCCCGGTCGTCATGGTGACGGTATAGAACAGGGCGCCCAGCGCAATAAAGGCTCCAGCCAAGACGGCCAGGGCGAACATGGTCAGGACCGGCATCGCAGCTTTTGTGACACCGACTTCACGCACCCGCATGGCGATCTGTGCAGGAGCGTAGGCATCGAGCAGGGAAGTCGGCGTGGCGATTGGTTGATCCATGGTTAATCGAGCGATCAGCTTTCAGCCATCAGCGGTCAGCTCAAACTATCCCTCAGATCCGTCCACTGATAGCTGACGGCTGATCGCTGACCGCTATCATTATGTAATCAGTTGGCGCCGCATATGCCGCAGCTCCGCTTCATCTTCCGGATCGAGCTCCTCCCGTTCAATCGGTTCGACGCGCACGGCAGACACCTTATACTCAGGACATTTTGAACTATCATCCGCACTCGACGAGAGCAATGAATTCACCGTAGATGCAGGGAAGTGAAAGCTAGTAAAGAGATGCCCAGGAAGAACTCGTTCACTTCCCACAACCGGAAGCAGGGCCTCGCCACGGGCACTCACCAATCGAACGACCTCACCGTCACGCAAATGCAGTTTCTCCCTATCGTCCGGATGCATTTCTAGCACGTCTGTATCGACTAATTCGAGAATGTCCGTTCGGCGTGTTTGGGCTCCGCAGTTGTAATGCTGGAGAATACGGCCCGTGGTCAGCACGAACGGATAATCGTCTGTAGGCGCCTCACCAGGCGGCAAGTACTCGACGGAGACAAAGTGTGCCTTCCCCTTCGGGAAGGTCTCCTGATGCATCAGGGCTGTGCCTTCATGCTCGGCAGTCGGCACCGGCCACTGTAAGCCGACAGGCTGGTCGAGCCGGTCGTAGGACACACCGGCACACATCGGCGTGAGCTTCGCAATCTCGTCCATGATCTCCGAGGGATGTCGGTAGGGCATGGGATAGCCCATCCGGCTTGAGACTTCGCACACCACGCGCCAATCCGGTAGGATCCCGTGAGGCGGTTCCACCGCTTTCCTGATCCGCTGAATGCGACGTTCAAGATTGGTGAAGGTGCCGTCCTTTTCTAGGAACGATGCGCCGGGCAACACCAAATGTGCGAACTTCGCGGTCTCGCTGAGAAACAAGTCTTGAACAACCAGAAACTCCGTCCGCTTCAAGGCCTCGTGCACTTTCTTCAAATTCGGGTCGGTCTGTGCAACGTCATAGCCGATGATCCAGAGCCCCTTGAGCCGGCCCGCAATCGCCGCATCCCACATGTCGGGCGTTTTCATGCCGCGCTTCGCAGGCAAGGGGCGACCGGTGACGGTCTCATGCAGCGTTGCCAGTTTCGGATCGTCTAAACTCTGATAGCCGGCGAAGTAGGTCGGGAGGCAGCCCATATCCGAGGCCCCCTGCACATTGTTTTGTCCACGCAAGGGATTGATGCCGGCGCCCGGCTTTCCGATGTTGCCGGTGGCCAAAGCGAGGTTACAGAGCGCGATGACCCCATGACTGCCCCAGCGGTGTTCCGTCACACCCAGACCATGACAACAGTACGAGGCGCCGCTACTCCCATAGAGTCGCGCCGCCTGGCCGATAAGATGGGCCGGCACACCGGTAATGGCCTCAGCCGCTTCCGGCCTACAGTCCGAAACGGTCTTGATCCAATCTTCGATTCCTTCGGTCCTTGCCGTAATGAAGGCCTGATCGAGGAGCCCTTCCTTGACCAGGACATGGCCCATCGCATTGAGCAAGGCGACGTTGCTGCCTGGTCGCAATTGCAGATGCAGATCGGCCAGCCGCGCCAACTCTGTTCGCCTGGGATCGATCACGATCACGGGCACTCCTCGCCGATGCGCCTGCTTGATCCTGGCCCCGACGACTGGATGGGACTCCGTCGGATTCGCCCCGACCACAATGATCAGCTGAGCCACATCGAGATCCTGAAGGGAATTGGTCGCAGCGGAAGCGCCGAGCGTTTCCATCATGCCGGTGACGGTCGCGCTGTGGCAGACCCTGGCACAGTTGTCGATATGGTTCGTACCGATCACGCAACGCATGAACTTGGCGAAAAGATAATTTTCTTCGTTCGTGCCCCGGCTAGATGAAATCGTTGCGAGGGCATCCGGGCCGAATGCGCCCTTGATGCGCGTAAACTCCTGCGCAACCAGATCCAAGGCCGATTCCCAAGAGATCTCTTCCCAGTCGTTGCCGCGTCGGAGCAGCGGGACGCTCAGCCGATCCGGCGCATTGTTATAGGTCCAGCCGAACCGACCCTTCATGCAGGCATGACCCTGATTCGAAGGCCCGTCGTCTGACGGCAACATCTGAACCACTCGTCCATCCCGCACACCCGCATCGAACGTACAGCCGACGCCACAATACGCACAGGTCGTGCGCACAGTTCTGGTTGGTGCGCCCTGCGTCAGCACTGTCTTCTCCGTGAGCGCACCGGTCGGACATTCCTTCACACAGGCACCACAGGAGACGCAGTTCGAATCGGCAAACCCACGAACTGATGGCTGATGGCTGATGGCTGACAGCTGGTACGGTCCTGCAATCGGCCTCGCCTCAAATCTACGCCCGAACATCGTCAAGGCATGAGTCCCTTGAATTTCATCGCAGGCCCGCACACAGCGTGCGCAGGAAATACAGGCTGCGTTGTCGAAGATGAAGAACGGATTCGAGTCATCGCGCACGGAAGCGCGCTTGCTCCGCGCCCCGTCGGGATACCTGACTCTATCGACGCCGCATGCGAGCGCCAGTTCGCGTAATGGCCCAGACGTTTCGCTGCCTTCAGGCTGTTCAGATAAATATAGTTCGACGATATTGTGGCGATGCCGCCTGAGACGATCGCTCTCGGTTTGGACGACCATATCGGGTCTGACTGGCGTCGTACAGGAGGCGGGAGTCCCGGACTGCCCATCAATTTCACAGATACAGAGTCGACAGGAACCGAAGGGAGCGAGCTGATGCGAGACGCAGAGGCTGGGGATCGAAATGCCGGCCTTCCGCGCAGCCATATAGATGGTATCGCCCTGTTCGGCGGTGACAGACCGGTCGTTGATGGTCAGACGCAGCATAGTGTTCCCGTTCCCCTCACGCCTCACCCCTGACGCCTGACGAATTCATTCGGGAAATGTTCAATCGCCGTCAACACCGGGTATGGGGCACGGCCCCCTAATGCGCAGAGGCTGGTCGCTTTCATGGTCTCCCCAAGATCAGACAAGAGGACGAGATCCTCTGCGGTTCCCTGCCCCCGCTGAATCCGTTCGAGAATTTCACGCCCGCGCACTGATCCAATGCGACAGGGTGTACATTTTCCACAAGACTCATCCGCTGTGAAAGCCATGAAGTGCCGCGCCAACTCGACCATGTTCGTCTCATCATCGTAGACGACGATACCCCCATGTCCGAGAATGGCTCCGGCCTTGGCAAAGGCGTCATAGCAGATAGGAATATCGAGTTGCGATTCGGGGAACAGGCTCCCCCAACGGCCCCCCAACCTGGACGGCTTTGAATCGTGAGCCCGGTGCCATGCCACCGCCGAATCGGTCCAAGACATCACGGACCGTCAGACCAAATGGAACTTCCACCAAACCAGGCTGCTTCACCCTGCCACCGAGCTGCAGTGCCATCGTCCCGCATGACCCTTCAGTGCCGAGGGAGGCATGCCAGGCGCCGCCCTGTGCCAGGATGTTGGGAATCGTCGCGAAGGTCAGGACATTGCTGACGATCGTCGGTCTGCCATAGAGTCCGGACTCTGCCGGGTAAGGCGGTTTCGCCAGCACGACACCACGGCGGCCCTCCAGCGATTCCAGCAGCGCAGTTTCTTCGCCGCAGACGTAAGAGCCGGCACCGACCACCACCTCAAGATCGAACGGAGAGTCGTCGCAGTCCAACAGGTCCGCCTCGCGCGCCTTCTGAATCGCAAACCGCATGGTCTGCGCCGCCGCCGGGTATTCATACCGGCAATAGATATAGCCGCGCGTCGCTCCGATCGCCTTGGCACAGATCATCATGCCTTCGATCAATCGGAAGGGATCGCCCTCCATGATCATCCGATCGCAATAGGTGCCGGCGTCCCCTTCGTCGGCATTCGCCACGACATACTTCTGCTCCGACTCGGTTTGCTGCGCGACTTGCCACTTTTTCCACACAGGAAACGCCGCGCCCCCGCGACCACGCAATCGCGAAATGTGCAACTCTTCGACGATCGCTTCCGGCGAGAGGCTCCGCGCCACCGCCAATCCCTTGAGTCCGCCCCGCGTTTGATACTCATCGAACGCAAGCGGCTCGGTGATGCCGAAGTTGGCGAAGGTGAAGCGGGTCTGTTGTTGCAGAAACGGTATCCCGGCGATCGGCGTTCCACCCACGCCGGCCACGATGCGCGGCAAGTCGTTCGGCGCCACGTTGAACCAGGCCTCACGCCCATCCGGCGTATCTCGCTCCACCATCGGCTCCAGAAAAAAGGCGCCGCGCGAGGACGTACGAATCAGTTGAATCTCGGTACGCTCACTCCAGGCGGCGGCAAGTCGTCCGGCGCCGGCCGCAAGGGAAGAGGTATCGTTGGCAAGATAGAGCCGGACCATGTCGCTATCGCTCCAGTTCTGAGTTCTGAATTATGAGTGCTGAGTTATGAACGAGAAGACGTGTTCAGCACTCACAACTCAGAACTTATTTGTATCGTTCCAGCAACGCCGCCAACTGCGAGGGCACGACGCGCCCGTGCACTTCGTCGTCAACGATCACGGTCGGCGCCACCGCGCAGTTTCCTGCGCAGGACATCTGTTCCACAGTGAAACGCTCTGCCTGTGCACGGTCGCCGACAGCAACGCGCACGTGGTCTTGGATTGCATGGAGGACGCGGACGCCGTGGTTGGCCGTACAGGATTCGCCCATGCAGACTCG
>JANNIV010000160.1:0-8484 GCA_031405355.1 Nitrospira sp. | reverse complement strand
ACCTTGTGCAATATTCCACGGATCCTTCTGAAAGGCGTGGCCTGGTTCACCGAGGTCGGCACAGAAAAGTGTCCCGGCACGATGATGTTCTCCCTGAGCGGCGCCGTGAATCGGCCTGGCGTGTACGAGATGCCGATGGGGATTACAATTCGGGAACTTGTAGACAAGTGTGGGGGGGGAGTGCCGGGCGGGCGTAAGATCAAGGCGGTGTTCCCTGGGGGACCGGCATTCTCGATGGTCACGGCCGATCAGCTTGATCTGACGATGGATTTCGATTCGTTGAAGAAGGCCGGCACGGGGCTTGGGTCGGCCGGCGTGATCGTGGTCGATGATGCGACCTGTATGGTGGCCTTGACGCTCAAGTTCTCCAATTTTTTCAAGGTCGAGAGTTGCGGGCAGTGCCCACCTTGTCGAATGGGAACCATCAATCTCGCCGCACTGATGACGAAGATTGAGCAGGGGGAGGGAACGGAGAAAGATCTAGAGAGTCTCCTCCAGCTCTGTGGGTTTGTGAAGGGAACCGGCTATTGCACGCTGGTGACCGGGGCTGCCGTGTTGGTGCAGAGCAGTATGAAGTTGTTCCGTCACGAGTTTGAAGAACATATCAGATTGCAGCGCTGCCCCTATCAGCCGGTGGTGGCCGCCGCCACGGTGCATTGAGGGATGTCGCGATGCCACGTGTGACGTTTCTTCTTCCTGAGAGCAAGAGTGGAGAGGTCGAGGTCAATACCTCGTTGTTGGAGGCGTCGAAGCTGCTCGGGTGTCGATTGAACCACGATTGTGGTGGGAACGCCTCCTGCACCACCTGCCGGGTCGAAGTGCAGATGGGCGCCGAGAATCTGTCGGAGATCGACTTCGATGAGCAGGATCTCCTCGATCGGGAAGCCCTCAGTGAGCCCTGGCATCGCCTTGGATGCCAGGCTAAAGTGCTCGGAGACGTAGTTGTGCGGGTGCCTGAGGGCAAGTGGGTTGCTCCCACCATACCGCAGCCGGAGTCCCAGGGTATTGAAATTCAGTAAAGAGATGTTACACTAAACCATCCCAGGCAAGTCTTCGAAAGACGGCCCGGTCACACGAGGAGGATCACGATGCTGACGATTACGGCGATTGCAGAACAGAAGATCAAGGAGTTGATGGTAGAAGAGAAGGACATTGTCGGCCTGCGCGTCTATGTCAAGGGCGGCGGGTGCCACGGCTATCAATACGGGATGGCCTTCGAGTCGAAGATGGGCGATGACGACACCGTGGTGGAAAAGGGTATCGTCAAGGTCATCATGGATTCGCAGAGCGCTCCTCTCTTGCAGGGAGCCGAAGTGGATTACGTGGACAGCCTCCAAGGGTCCGGGTTCTCGATTAAGAACCCGCAAGCGAAGACCACCTGTGGCTGCGGCAGCTCCTTCAGCGCCTAAGGCATTGGCGCTGCGGTGACGCAAGCTGGTCAGTTGAACGAGTGACAAGAGAAGCCAGGATTGTCCGAATTGAGCGGCGATCCTGGCTTCTTTATTTTTCGCCGGATGTAGTTTGAATCACGATGGCACAAGCGAGCGTGACAAGGCGGTATCGGTTCTGCGCAGCGCACCGGTTGCATACGGACCATTTGTCTCCCGAAGACAATCTGGCTGTATTTGGGAAGTGCAATAATCCCAATGGGCACGGCCATAACTATGTTGTGCTGGTAACGGTGAAGAGCGGGGTTCAGACCTCAAACGGTGGAGAAATGGATCTCGATCGGCTGGACCGGACTGTTGCCGCCCAGGTGGTCAGTCGATTCGACCATCACGATCTCAATCAAGATCCTGCGTTTACCGAACGCACCACGACGGGAGAGAATCTGGTGCTGTTGATCTGGGATCTGCTAGTGAAGTGTCTCCCCTCCGGGCAATTGAAAAAGGTGGGGTTAATCGAAACACGCGACAACTATTTCGAGTATGCAGGGGGCATTAAGAATGGTGAATGTTAAATGGTCAATGGGGAATGTAGAATGATAAATGTTGAATGGTGAATTGTCGGAATTGGAAAGATCTCTAACGATTTGATGATTTCCTGACATTCCACATTCAAAATTCATCATTTAACATTGAGCATCACGGTATAGAGAGGGGCGCATGGCTAAGCAGAGAATCAAGCGGCGGGGTCGGCAGGAGGATGAAGACGTCAATAGGAACGGGAGAGCTGCGGATGTGGAAGTCCTGCAATCCCTGGTCACAGAGATGCTGCTGGCTCTTGGTGAAAAGCCAGGCCGGAACGGGCTCCTTAAGACACCCGAGCGAGTGGCCAAGGCCCTCGCCTTCATGACCCAGGGCTACCACCGCGATATTGATCAAATCCTGAACGGCGCTCTCTTTCCGATCGAATACGACGAGATGGTGATCGTGAAAGACATCGACTTTTTCAGTATGTGTGAACATCACCTGCTGCCGTTCTACGGCAGAGTTCATGTGGGCTATTTGCCCAATAAGAAAGTGGTAGGGCTCAGCAAGATTCCGCGTATCGTGGATGCCTTTGCGCGCCGGCTCCAAGTCCAAGAACGGTTGACCGTCCAGATTGCCGAAACTCTGAAGTCGAAGCTCAACGCGCGTGGCGTAGGCGTGGTCGTAGAAGCACGGCATCTATGCATGATGATGCGAGGCGTCGAAAAGCAGAACACGGTTGCGGTCAGCAGCTCCATGTTAGGCACCTTCCGCAGTCAGCCACAGACGAGGTTGGAGTTCCTCAAGCTCATTCGCAGAGGCAGCGTAGGCGACTCCGACTAAGCAGGGTGTTGAAAACGGCTTCCAGCTTTGTTTTCGCTTCGCTTAGAGGCTCCACGTACTGAAAAAGAACGCGTCGCCTCTGCGCTCGCTGCGGCCGCGCTGGAAAACCGTTTTGAACACCCTGCTGCATTTCATCGTTCCAGCCATTCCAGTCTTCAATTTCCGAAAAACTTGCCTCGGGCGTTCGCTCGCTGCGGCCTTGCCCGCGGAGTGGCGCGTCTTTGGGCGAAGAGGCTGTCTTGGCAGACTCAGGGCGGGCGGGTGAAGTAGCGCGCCGGGGCTGGGCGGGTGAGATGGATGGCTTTTTCACCATTCTCCAAGCAATGACCCCATCACCTGACTGTGGTCAAGAGGCTGTTTGCGATCATGATGGGCGGCGTATACAATCCCCGCCATTGTTGAGGACTTGGATGACTACTTCACGCGATCAGGCTCCCGATTTGTTTGGTACTCCCGAGGGAGAGACATCCGTTGAGGCTCCGTTGGCCGAGCGTCTGCGGCCTCGCGAGTTTGCGGACTTCGTCGGGCAAGAGGAGATTACTGCCCCGGATCGGCCGTTACGGCGGGCGATCGAGGCGGATCAACTCTCTTCCGTCATCTTTTGGGGGCCGCCCGGTTCGGGCAAGACGACGCTTGCGCATCTCGTCGCGCGCCACACCAAAGCGCAGTTCGTGCCCTTCTCGGCGGTTACAGGGGGAGTTCCCGAACTGCGGGCCATCATCAAGACAGCAGAGCAACGCCAGGCGATCAACGGTCAACGGACCATTCTGTTCGTCGACGAGATCCATCGGTTCAACAAAGCGCAGCAAGATGCCTTTCTGCCTCACGTCGAACGAGGCACGGTCATCCTGGTTGGCGCGACGACGGAGAATCCCTCATTTGAAGTGATCTCACCGCTTCTGTCCCGTTCCCTGGTCGTTGTGCTTAAGCCCCTTTCGGATGAGGCCCTGGGGCATATTCTGGACCGGGCGCTCGCGGACCCTGCAATCGGGTTGGGGAAATGGAATGCCCGCCTGTTACCCGATGCCAGGCAACGACTGATTGCCTATGGCAACGGCGATGCGAGGTCGCTCCTGATAGCGCTAGACTTTGTAGTCAGACAGCAACCGGTTGGGCCTGACGGCATGCGCCTGATCGATGGAGCGGCGCTGGAAGCCGCGCTGATGAAGAAATCGATCCGGTACGACAAATCCGGTGAAGAACATTACAACGTCATCTCTGCCTACATTAAGAGCCTGCGCGATTCCGATCCGGATGCCGCCCTCTATTGGCTCGTCCGTATGTTGGAAGGGGGGGAGGACCCGAAATTTATCGCCCGCCGCCTGATTATTTTCGCCTCCGAGGACGTAGGGAATGCCGATCCAATGGGGCTGGTGGTTGCAACTGCGGTCGCTCAAGCCGTGCAGTTTGTGGGGCTCCCAGAAGCGCAGATCAACTTAGCCCAGGGGACGACCTATCTCGCGACCAGACATAAAGATAATGCCTCCTATATTGGGCTTCTTGAGGCTGTGGAAGACGTAAAAGCTCATGGAAATCTTGGGGTTCCACTCCATTTGCGGAATGCCGTGACCTCGATGATGAAGGGGCTTGGGTATGGGAAAGGCTATCGCTATATCCACGACGATCCCCAGGCCAATGTGCAGGAGCACCTCCCGGAATCGCTCAAGGGACGCCGTTACTACCGTCCAAAAGACACCTAAAGGGGCCCCCAGAGAGTGGTGGACAAAGATTTCTAATCGGTTATACTTAGGCTTGTGAAACGGCAGAGCTCAAAATCGGTTGCCTCGATTGCGGTGACGAACGAACGGCGCAAGTTTGTTAGGGCGACCTTGGTCGGTTCCGCGTTGATTTCACCTAAGAGCGGGGCCAAGGCGATTACAGCCGTGTTGGATAACGTCAATAGAGTCGGCGCAGGGTTGCATACGAAAGAGAAGCTGGCGATGGCCCAGCCGGTGACGGTATCGTTGGCATTTCTCGATTCGGATCGTGTCGAGCAAATGGAAAAGCTCGATGGAAAAGTTGCCTGGATGAAGCCCTGGGAGAAGGGGTTTCTTATCGGCGTGATCTGGGATGAGCTGGTGACGAAAGAGAAGAACCGCTGGCTGTATTACTACCTTGAAGAAACGGTCAAATCCTCCCTTTAGCAGGATGCTGAAAAAGCCCGCAGCATAGGAATGCCGTTATTTGGTCTATTTAGTTTGTCTTGTTTGTTTAGTTGAACAAAACGAACCAAAAGAACCAAACAAACCAAATCAACCAGTCCGCCTGTTCCCTGCGGCGGCCTAGGCGAACGCCGTCAACTTCTGTTTGACATCTTCCAGTTCTGCCGAGAGCGTTTCCCACTTAGTAGTGAGCCGCACAAGTTCCTTCTTCCACCCGTCGTATTCCGTTTGCAGCACGCTCCACTTGGTGGATTCATTTTTATAAAGTGCCGGGTCGGCTAGTTCGAGGTCGCGCGTTTTGATTTTGGTTTCGTATTCAGCGATCTCGGCTTCAGCTCGCGCCACCTGCTTTTCCAGTCGAGCCTGTGTCTTGCTCAAATCACGGCGATCTCCGGCTGAAGGTTTGGACGGGGCTTGCGACGCCATGGCCCTGGTCGGCCCGACTTCCTTCTCGCGATTGATTCCCTTCAGGTCGTCACTCGACTCCTTGATGGAGTCGATCTCCTGCGCTTTCTTCCACAAGTAATACTCATAGTCGCCAGAGAAGCTTCGGGCCTTGCCCTCTTCGATCTCAATGACCCGCGTGCAGACTCTGGTCAGAAAGGTGGGGTCGTGGGAAATAAAGATGATTGTGCCGGGGAAGTCAGAGAGCGCATCGGTGAGCATATCAACTGAAGCCGGGTCGAGATGGTTGGTCGGCTCGTCCAGCAACAGGGTATTGGCCGGTTCAACCAGCATCCGTGCGAGCGCGACGCGATTGCGTTCCCCTCCGCTCAATGCCTTGATCGGTTTCTTTTGATCGTCGCCGGTGAAGAGAAAGGCCCCGGCAATTCCGCGGAGGAAATTCGTTTCCGCTTGGCTGGATACCTCGGAAAGGGAGTCGAGAATGGTATGTTCGGGGTTCAGTGTCTCTGCCTGGTGTTGGGCGAAGTAGTGCAGGGTGACCCCATGGCCAACCGTCCTGGTGCCTTTGTCAGGCTCCAGGACTCCGGCTAGCATTTTGAGCAACGTACTTTTCCCTGCGCCGTTTTCTCCCACCAGCGCGATGCGTTGACCCCGTTCGACGGAGCAATCCACTCGCTCATAGACGACTTTCTCTCCGTAGCGTTTTGACCCGCCCTGTATTTCCAAGACCTGCCGTCCGCTGGCTGCCGGGAGGGGAAACTTGAACTTCACCCGCTTGGGGTCGCGCTTGATCTCGATCATCTTGACCTTATCGAGCTGCTTGATGCGCGATTGAACCTGACTGGCTTTGTTCGCTTGGTAGCGGAATCGATCCACGAAGGTTTGGACCCGCGCGACTTCTTTTGCCTGGCGTCCCGCGGCAGCTTCACGCTGAGCATCCCGTTCTGCACGGATCTTGACGAACGAGGTGTAGCTGCCCCGATATTCTTCCATCTTATGGTGCCGGAGATCCCAGATATGGGTGACGACACGATCGAGAAATGCTGTGTCATGGCTGATGATCAACAGCGTCATCTCCGAATCCAGGAGGAATTGCTCGAACCAGCGCTGCGTCGGTTTATCCAAGTGGTTGGTCGGTTCGTCGAGCAGCAGCACGTCGGGATTGGTCAGCAGCAGATGCGCGAGGGCCACCCGCATGCGGTAGCCGCCTGAAAGCTTTTCGACTTCACGGCTGAAGTCGATCTCCGAAAATCCCAACCCCATGAGGATACGTTCGGCTTCATGTTCCGGATATAGATCGCGGTGGGTCGCGTCCAATACGTTCTTGCCCGTGATGGTCTCGAGTTCCTGCGGCAGGTAGCCGATGCGTAGACGAGGACGCTTGCGGATTCCTCCCTTATCGGGAGATTCCTCCCCGAGGATCATCCGGAACAGCGTGGTTTTGCCGGCGCCGTTGGGTCCCACCAGTCCAACCCGTGAACCGGGGCGGAGATGCGCCGTCGCACCCTCAAGCAGAATCCTCGTGGAGTATTGTTTATAGACCGACTCGATTTGGAGCATGTATTCCTGGATAGGCTAGGGGCTAGCGGCACGAGGCTAGAGGGGAGGAATTGAAGAGACCAGTTCGGCGTGAGACCCGGAGCCAAATCCGAAAATTACTCTTACCTGTAGCCCCTTGCCGCTCGCCTCCTGCCTACTGTTGAAGTTGGTGGAGCTGGCCGGGATTGAACCGGCGACCTCGTGAATGCCATTCACGCGCGCTCCCAACTGCGCTACAGCCCCATGTCGATTGTCTTGGAAATACGCGAAAATCCGTGTGAAACAGCCGTCATGCTAACATGGCCCTCTCGCGGCAGTCAAGAAAACGGGAGGGGAGCAGCCAGACCATCCTTCTTGCTCGCAGAACGCGCACGATGAAACTGTGCTCGTCCGATGCGCGCAGTGAAGGACAATCTGGCTGCTCCCCCTAGGGCGAAGTGGGGAGAATCGGAAGGCCCTCGCCCGCCGTCCAACGAAATACATGCTCTTCCCAAGCTCGCTTGTCTCTCTCTGGGGATGGAGGCGGATTGATCTTCCCCTGCGCGCGTCCAACGAGGGTCTTCTCAGACCGCGCGTTGCGCGAGCACAGAAGATCATCCGGCTCCATCCCCTCTTCACCCTTCTTGACAATCACTAGAGGCGTCCCTACCATACCGCTCCGGCCCTGGCCATGAGTCCAGCCAGGGCTCTTTTTTTTGGGGAGCAAGTCAGGCGATGGCAAATCTTGTAGTGATCGGGGCGCAGTGGGGCGACGAAGGCAAGGGCAAGATCGTGGATATCTTGGCCCGAGATGTCGATGCGGTGGTTCGCTACCAGGGGGGGTCCAACGCGGGACATACCGTGATCAATGAACGCGGCACCTTCGTGTTTCACCTCATTCCCTCAGGCATCCTCTATCGTGGGACGCTCTGTGTGATCGGAAACGGGGTCGTCGTGGATCCAGCCTCGTTGATTGAAGAGCTGGACCATCTCCAGACCCAAGGCGTAAAGATCGGAAAGAATTTCATTGTGAGTCAGCGCGCCCATCTCATCCTGCCCTATCACAAGGCGATCGACAAAGCAGCTGAACAGTCGAAAGGCTCTCGCCGGATCGGCACGACGGGGCGGGGGATTGGCCCATCCTATGCCGATAAGATGTCGAGGGTCGGTATTCGCATGGGGGATCTGCTCAATCCAAAGGCTTTTCGAGCCAAACTTGAAGAAAACGTGGTCGAGATCAATTGGTTTCTCGAGCAACTGTACAAGCTGGAGCGTTTCGACGTCGACAAGGTGTTCCGGCAGTATATGGTCTATGCCGATCGGCTGAAAAGCCATATCGTCGATACCGCCATGCTCGTCAATAAGATGATTGAGAGCAAGAAGATCGTGTTGTTCGAGGGGGCACAGGGGACACACCTGGATGTGGATTTCGGCACCTATCCCTACGTCACCTCTTCCAGTTCTACGGCCGGCGGGGCTTCAACGGGAACCGGTGTGGGGCCGACGAAGATCGACGCGGTCCTCGGAGTCGCCAAAGCCTACACCACGCGTGTCGGCAGCGGGCCATTTCCCACGGAATTGACCGATGCGGTGGGAGAGGGGCTTCAAGCGCGAGGCAAAGAATTCGGATCGACGACGGGGCGCGC
>JANNIV010000159.1:0-2465 GCA_031405355.1 Nitrospira sp. | reverse complement strand
GACGCGCGCAACTCTCCAAGGAGGTCGTCGAGATATTTCTGATTGGCCTCGCGCGGTTTGTCAGGAGAGAGTTGGTGCTTCCATAGCAAGAAGCGAAACAGCGGACTCTTGAGCATCTTCGGCGAGATGTAGCAGCCGTTGTCTCCGTCCGGCAACGCAGCCAGATGCACGTGACAGTCGATCAGCGATTTCTCGGTCATATGTCAATGGTCATTGGTCAATTGTCAGGCATGAAGAGCGGTCCGCCCTCAGCTTTCAGTCTCGGGTTCCGATAATTCATCATTGAACATTCAGAATTTCGCATTGACTGAGGCGCCCCTTACGCCTGTCTCGCGAGATACGTTTCACGAATAACGTTTCACGTTTCACGTCCCCCGGAGCCGTTCGATCGCAATCCGTTTGAGGCCGCGCAAATCCATCTTGCCGGTTCCCAGCATCGGCAGAGCTTCGACCTTGACGAAGTTGGCGCGGGAAGGAATGAAGAGGTTGGGGAGTCCATTCGCGGCGAGTTGTTCGAGGATCTCAGGAATACGGGCTTCATCCAACGTGTGCAGCACAGCCAGGCGTTCGCCCTTTTTTTCATCTGGAATGCCGGTGACGGCGAAGACTTGCATCTCGCTGCCGGCGGCCTGTTGCAACGCTTCTTCCACTCGACCGTGCGGGACCATTTCACCGCCGATCTTGGAGAAACGCGAGAGTCGGTCGGTGATCGTCACGAACCCGTCTTCATCCAACTTCGCGATGTCGCCTGTAATGTACCAGCCATCGCGCAAGGCGTTGGCCGTCAGATCCTCGCGGCCCAGGTAGCCCTTCATGACGTTGGGGCCCTTGACCAGTAACATGCCTGGCGTATCGGGGGGCAATGGGGCGAAGCTGTCGGGGTCGACGATTTGTACAGACACGCCTGGCAGCGGTTGACCGACAGTGCCCCGCCGTGAGGCTGGTTGGAAATATCCGGCGGCTCGGAAGTCCGGACAATTGACGGCGATGACGGGGGCACATTCGGTGACGCCGTAGCCCTCAACCGGTTCGATCCCGAAGCGATCTTCAAAGGCCTGTGCCAGCCTGGACGACAGCTTTTCAGCGCCGGTCAGGACCACACGTAGCGAGCTGAATTGCTCTGGGGTGCAACGGCGCAGATAGAGCTGGAGGAAGGTCGGTGTGGCCACGAGAAACGTGATGCGGTGGCGGCGTACGAGTTCCCCGATGGCGGCGACATCGAGCGGGGAGGGATGAAAGACGATGCCGACGTTCTTGAACATGGCCAACCAGAAGACGAGATAGCCGAACGAATGGAAAAACGGCAGGATGCCAAGCACTCGCTCGTCCTGGTAGAGATGGAGAACCTGGTTAGCGCCTTGTGCATTGGAATCGATGTTGAAGTGAGAGAGCATCACGCCCTTTGGCTCCCCAGTGCTGCCGCTGCTGAAGATGATGGTGGCCAGGTCGTCCATTGTGAGAGGGTTGTCCTGTCCGCAGGCCCGTTCGATCAGCCTGGCAGGGACACAGAGGGCGAGGAGAGCCGCGACGAGTTTTTGTCCTGTGCCGATCGTGCGGGCGATGTCTTCCAGCCACAGGATTTCCGGCCCGTCCGGCAACTCCAGCTTGGCCTTCTGGACAAAGACTTTGCTGGTCACGATCGTCCGGATGTCGGCGAGCCGCACTGCTGCTTCGAGGCCGGTTTTGCCGACCGTATAGTTCAAATTCACGCTGGTTTTCCCGCAGAGGGGAGCGGCCACGTTGACTAATGCGCCGGCGACGGTCGGCGGAAGCAGGATGCCGATATGGCGCTGGTCTTCCCAATGTGGCCGAAGCACCCTGGCGAGCACGATGGACCCGATCAGGGCTTGGATCGACGACATGTATGGCCGGGAATGGTCCGCCATTGCGAAGCGCAGGGGATGCCGCCTCATGGCATGGATGAATTCACGGTGCAGCGGGCGGCGATAGGATTTGCGCAGACGACAGGCCTCCTCTCCGAGTGTGCAGACCGCATCGCGGAGCTTGTGCGAAGGCGTATCCGACGGCAGCGGCGCACCGAAGGATACGGTCAATGGGTAGGGAATCCGCTCAGGCCATTTGCTGAGGAAACGTCCGCGTTCAAAGCTGAAGATGCTGCCCCACAGGCGATCCAAGTGCACGGGGATGACCGGCGCCTGCCGTCCCTTCACAATCCGTTCGAAGCCGCGACGGAACGGCAGCAGCGTACCGGTGCGGGTGATTTGCCCTTCAGGGAAGATGCAGACGATCTCTCCGTCGTCGAGGGCCTGCCCCGCGCTGCGCAGTGCCCGGAGGATCATGCGGGTGTCGCCTGCTGAAGTAATGGGGATGACTTTCATGGCGGTCATCAGCCATTTGAACAGGGGGTGTGTGGCATAGGCGACATCCACCACGAACCGTATGGGACGATCGACGCTGGCCATGAGTATGAAGCCATCGACGAACGACATATGGTTTGGGACGAG
>JANNIV010000158.1:0-4402 GCA_031405355.1 Nitrospira sp. | reverse complement strand
GTATGTCGATGCCGATTTCGGCACGGTGTACTGGCACGACCATGTCTTCGGAACCGATACCTGGGGACATGGGCTGTTCTCCGCGTTCATTACCGAGCCGCCGCGCTCGACCTATCACGATCCGGTCACCGGGAAAGAAATCCGGAGCGGCCCCATTGCGGACATCCATACTTTGGAGCCGGTTTCCGCCCATATCCGTGGCAGTTTCCGCGAAGTCATGATGCATATCATGGATAGCAATGCTCGGACGGCGGAATTGATCACGACCGATAATCCGCAAGCGAGAGTGGGGGCGACCACTGTCGATGGGCCTCCGTCTCATCAGTTCCCGGAGCGTATCAATAAGTCGGCGATGTGGTTTCTGAACGGAGGCGAAGCTACCACCGGAAGCGGCTACAGCATGCGCGTGGAGCCGTTGAGTGTGCGTTTAGCCCAGAACCCGGACCCGTCGAAACTCTTCGTCTCCGGTATTCACGGCGATCCGGGCACTCCGTTGTTGCGGGCCTACCTCGGCGACCCGATTCTGGTGCGTGCCCTGGTAGGGTCTGCAAACGAAGTACATACCTGGCACGTGACGGGCCATTGGTTCCCGATGGAGCGGTATTCGACGACCGCCATGCCGCGGAGCACGATTCACCTGGCGATCGGAGAACGTTACGATCCGGCGATTCCTGCAGCGGGGGGACCGCAGAAGCAGGCTGGCGACTATCTTTACTATAGCGGCCGCGCTTCCCACTTCGCGGAAGGCAGTTGGGGACTTTTCCGAGTCTTCGACGAACTGCAAGGGGATCTGAAGCCCTTGCCGAGCCGTGAGCAGATTCAAAAGTCCGCTCCGTCGATCTGTCCGGCAGACGCTCCTGTGAAGACCTTCAACGTGTCGGCAATCGACCAGAACATCCGGTACCACGAAGGGACGCCGGGTGTGATGGAAGTCGATTTGGAACGGAAGATGGTATTCGGGAACGAGCAGGGCAAGATGTATGTGCTCGACGGCGATCGTGGCAAGGTGAAGGCCGGTGAACTCAGGCCGAGCCCACTGACCCTGCATGTGAACGTCGGCGATTGTTTGAAGATCAGTCTGAAAAACGAGATGGCCAAAGAACGGGCGGGATTCCACGTCGATATGATGGCGTTCGATCCGAAAGATTCGTTCGGCGCCAATGTCGGCAACAACCCAGGCGATCAAACGATCGGTCCAGGGCAGAGCAAAACGTACACCTATTTTGCTCACCCGGAGTACGGAGAACTGGCCGCCCTCATTCAAGATTGGGGAAACGTGGTCGAGAATCCACGCAATGGCCTGTTCGGCTCGATCATTGTCGGTCCGAAGGGATCGCACTACCGCGATCCGATGACGGGCGCCGATGTCACGATGAAGAGTAGCTGGCGCGCCGATGTGCTCGTGGATCGCACGATCCCTGGGAATGAGAATCGGAAGAACTACCGTTCCTTCTCGTTGATGTTCCAGGACGAAGATAACATTGTGGGCGTCAGCTTCATGCCCTACATCCAGCAGGTGGCTGGCATCACGGCTGTGAATTACCAGTCGGAACCGACTGCCTGGCGGATGGAAAAGGGTTGTGATGTGCCGGAAATCTTCAGTTGCGTCAAAGCCGGGGCTGGTGGACCTGCGACGCCGCTGCTGCAGGCGCATGTCGGAGATCCGGTGGCCATCCATGTGCTCGGCGCGTTCAGCGAGCAGGTTCAGCTGTTCACGGTCGATGGCCACGAGTGGCCGCATGAGCCTTACTCGCAGGGTGCCGACCAGGTCAGCACCATGGAGTTCGGCGGTTCAGAAGTAATCAACGCCTATCTCACGGGCGGCGCCGGAGGTCCGAATAGGATCGTTGGCGACTACATGTGGAAAAACCAGCGTCCGGCGTTTGCCAACGCAGGGCAATGGGGCCTCTTCAAGGTACTGCCGGTTGAGGATCAGCGGATTCTTCCGTTGATGCCGCAGGTTCCGCCGACCAAGAGGGCGGAGAGTGAGAATGACAGAGGGACCGTTTCGAAAACGTCAGCTCGTTGAAAAGACGAAGATCCTGCCGGAACTGGTGCGAGGCCGGCTAAGATCGTTCTGACGATGGGGGGAGTATGTATACTCCCCCCATCTATTTTGTTTCTCTTTTATTTCTAATGGTGGTGAGCATGACTGTACATGGCGGGCGCATTGTGGCTTCTGTCTGTCACGCGATCGTTCTCAGTATTTTCGTGATCTGTCCGATCACGGCCTGGGCATACGAGGAAACGACGGTGTCGAACGGAGGCACAGTAACCGGGACCGTGCAGTTTTCTGGTGAAGCTCCACCGCCCATGCCGTTCGAGCTTCGCCGATATCCCGACCGGGTCTATTGCGGGGCATTATCCGATGGATCCGGGTACCGGCTGCTTCGGGAAGTAGCAGTTGGAGCACAGCAGGGGTTGAAAGATGTGATCGTGACGATCGAAGGCATTGAGAAAGGTAAACCGTTCGGATTGACAGAAACGAAATTGGAGGCGAACATCTGTCAGTTCATTCCATTTGTCTCGGTCATGCGAGAGAATCATCCTCTGACGGTGACGAATCAGGATGAGGTTTCGCATGATTTGCAGATCTATGAGAGGGATCGCGATCATGTCTTCATCATGTTCCATCGCCCGGCGCTGACCAAGTTGGGGACAAGCGATACCATCCGATTCACAGGGAAGCGCCGTGATGTCATCATGCAATGCGGCATGCATCCTTTCATGCAAGGACATGGGCTTGCCGTCGAGAATCCGTATTATGCGATCACTGGTCCGGAGGGAACTTTTGAAATCAAGGATCTTCCGGCAGGCACCTATCGGATCAAGGCCTGGCATCCGATCCTGGGAGAGAAAGTGCAAGACGTGACTGTGGCGGCGAACGGCGCCACATCGTTGGGATTCAAATTTTGAGTTGAACAAACCATGGTCTGTTCGCGATATTTTCATGCGATGGCGATTGCTGTCTGTGTCGGCGTGATGGGGCCGTACACGGTTGCGGCTGAAGTCGTATCGGCGCCAGCGGTCAGCCGTGTCGAAGTCGTACTGGCGAGCCAGTACAAGAATCAGGTCGCCTCATTGACGGAAGAATTTGTCCAAGCGGGGATGCCCAACGTCCACTTTCAGTTTTTTAGACAGGGACAGCCTCCGCAAAACATTGGCCTAGGCCGAGACGTTCCGGCTGACAAGGCGCGAGAAGCGATCAGGTTGGCGCTGAAATATAACCTCGGTGTGGGGATTCTCTTGCCGGAGCGGCTCTTCCCTCCACGATTTGTGACGATCGCATCGTCGAACTATGACGATACGGTTGAGTATCCCATCGATCAGGCCACTCTTGCCCAATTACAGAACGAAGACCTCACGACCGAAGAGTTTCACCGTCTCTACAAGGGGCTGACATCTGTTCCACTGCCGCCAAAGGGCCGATATAATCCGTAGTATTCGAGAGGGTTCGTGTTGAAACGCCAAGACGCCGCGGGGGGACTGGCTCCGCGTCACGCCGCGGTGCCTGTCCCCCTTCAGACCGCCGTCAGTCTTGTCGGAGTGAAGATGTTGTGAGCCAGGGTGAAGGAAGAGTGGTGAGCCTATTGTTGATCAAGAAGACCAGAAGCATGCCGGTTGTCACACTAATCTGCCTAGCCGTCCTGTGGTTTCCCATTGTCTCAGATGAGAGCCCAGCACGCGCAGCAGAGTCATCGAGTGCTAGTCTGCAAGAGCAGGGCGATGGTCTGATGAAAAACGTTGAAGAAATGGTGGCGCATGGCGGAATGGGAGATGCAAAGGCCATCATCCATCATTGTGGAGAAGCGACGCGTTTTGCCGAGAGACTCATCAAGCAGCTCTCAGCGTCAGATTCGCATGGGGCCGATGCCACGATTTCCCTCCATGAAGTGATTCGACACTGCAATCGTGTGTCGGAGATCGGCATCCATGCCGATCCGGGGCAGTTGCTCAATCCCGCCACCAAGGCTCGCGCCGCTGCACAACAATCGATAAAGTTGCTTGGGTTGACTAGGACGAACAAAAGCTAGACTAGTGAGACGGGCTGAAGGTTGAAGTGTTCAGAACTTCGAACCCGGAACTTCGAACTTCATGTCGCGCCTGTCGCGCACGTTCCGCCGACCGGGCGTTTCCGCCCTCTTGTTTCGATTGACAGGATACGGTAGGATTTTATATACATACGCGGTCCCAGACCAGATGGACTAGGCTATCGTCGATCAAGCACACCAGAGAGGAAGCCGTTCCCGCCTTTCTCTCGTCGGGCCGGTGGATAAAGGAAGGGAACAGCGAGCTAGGAATCAGGGTCTATCGTTAATCATAAGGAGGCAGTCCCATGAAGAGTGCACTATCAGTCGTATTTGGCGTGGCAGCCGTCGCGTTTCTCGCGGCGCCTCTCACC
>JANNIV010000157.1:0-7048 GCA_031405355.1 Nitrospira sp. | reverse complement strand
AAGGCGAAGGCCGACTTGGTCTCATTCCCGGAGCTGGCGATCACCGGCTATCCGCCTGAAGACCTCTTGCTCAAGCCGCAGTTTGTCGCGGACAACCGCCGCGCGCTTCAGGAAATCGCCCGCCACTGCCGGGGCCTTGCCGCAGTAGTGGGCTACGTCAGTCAAAGCGACGGAATAGATCCAAAACCGGCTCGCTCATCGGTCGTGCAGGCCGGCGCACACGAACTCTACAATGCGGCGGCGGTCATCGCAGATCGAACCCTCATCACGACCTATTGTAAATGGTACTTGCCGAACTACGGTGTGTTCGACGAGAGCCGTTATTTTCATCCAGGCAAGCGGCTGCCGCTCATTCGCCTGCGCGGCACGCTGGTCGGAGTTAATATTTGCGAGGATGTCTGGTTGCCGGACGGCCCGACCGGGTTTCTGGCAGCAGCAGGCGCTGAAGTCATTGTGAATATCAATGCCTCGCCCTTTCATCTGGGTAAGAGCCGGGTGCGTGAGCAGATGTTGGCCACCCGCGCAAGGGAGAACGGAGTGCTGCTTACCTACACCAACGCAGTCGGGGGCCAGGATGAACTGGTGTTCGACGGGAATAGCGTCATTCTCGATCACCAGGGTGAAGTGATCGCGCGGGGGAAAGCCTTTGAAGAGGACTTCATCGTTGCTGACCTCAACATGGAGCCTGTTGTGCGGGCAAGACGAACCGGCCGGAAAAAGCTCTTGCCGAAGCGCATGGCCTCTGCCGTGGAAGTCTATGCTGCGCCGCTTCCATCCGTTCAAAAAACTTCGGTGCGAACGGTCCCAGCTGTGGCATCGTGCCTAGAACAACTGGAGGAGGTCTATCTGGCCCTGACTTTGGGGGTGCGTGACTACGTGAGGAAAAATGGATTTACCCGTGTCCTGATCGGCCTAAGCGGCGGTGTGGACTCGGCTCTGACCGCCGTGCTCGCCGTCGATGCGCTCGGCGCCAAGAATGTAGGGGGGCTATTCATGCCATCGCCCTATACGTCGCAAGACAGTTACGAGGATGTCGCCGAATTGGGGACCAGACTGGCGATTTCCGTCCGGACCATTCCCATCACGACCCTGTTCGACCACTATCGGCAGGCGCTTGCGGAGACGTTCGAGGGGCATGAACCGGATACGACAGAAGAAAATCTCCAAGCCCGCATCCGGGGGAATCTCCTTATGGCCTTCTCCAATAAGTTTGGCCATTTGGTGCTCACTACAGGGAATAAGAGCGAGATGAGCGTGGGGTATGCCACCTTGTACGGCGACATGGCCGGCGGCTTTGCCGTGATCAAGGATGTGCCCAAGACGATGGTCTATGACTTGTCACGGCTCCGCAACCTCCGTGGCGCAACCTATGTGATTCCCAAGCGGACTATAGATCGGCCACCGACCGCCGAGCTGAGGCTCAACCAAAAGGACGAAGACTCGCTGCCGCCCTACGAGATACTGGACCCCATTCTCCAGGCCTATGTGGAAGAAGACCGGTCTCTAGAAGAGATCGTCGAGGCCGGGTACGACCGCGCCACAGTGGCGCGCGTGATGAAGATGGTGGACGGCAGCGAGTACAAGCGCCGGCAGGCGCCGATCGGCATCAAGATCACGCATCGGGCCTTGGGGAAGGACAGGCGGATGCCGATTACGAATGGGTATCGGAATTCGTAGAATGGCGGAGCTGATAGCGTATGGCTTATAGCTTATGGCTCGGAGAAAGCACCCTCTGTCTGAAAGAGGAGTCGATCCGTGGGTCCGGCAGTTCCAACTCTGACTCCTAGCTATAAGCCATACGCCATATGCCATATGCTCTTTTCTGAGGATAAACAATAAGGCCAGACGTGATCTTACGGGGTGGTTGGTTGGGGTTTCGAGCGCGGTATGGTTTTCCGCTTTGGGCTGTCTGGCTTGGCGGGCTGGTTGCCGAGTTGTTGTTGAACGGACTGCAGTTCCTTCCTGAGTGCTTCCACCTCCTGAGCCAGGGCCTCTGTTTTATGGGTCTGGGCTTCGGATGCGCTGGTCCCTGCTGGAGATCCTGGCATCGGCGAGGTTCCTGTCTGTGGAGCAGTCTGCCCAGTGGTCGCTGCTGCGGGCGGCGCCTGTTGCAGTAGCTGATAATCGACGGCGAGGAACCGATCGGTCGATTTCCCCCCTTCCTGCGGATTGTAGGCATCGGATCGTTGGGCGGAGCTTGGAGTGAACAATAGAATCCGGCTCTGGAGGCCTGAAGCGTCTGGGCGGTTCATCCGATAGGCGCCGTCGTTCGCATGCAGGTTCACCCGTGCCGGCGCATAGCGATATTGGGAGAGAGTCATGTACAGCGATCGGCCATAGGCATAGAGGGATCCGGCGGTGGTTTCTGTGACAGCCGATTCTAAGATGGAACCTTCGAGCGTAGTCTGGACACGATACTCGATGCGTTCATTCGGCGCAGCCTTGCGTAATGCCTCTGCAAGCAGCGGAGCGAGGAACTGGATCTCATCGTCCGAGAAGACTGGGATGGGGGCAGGCGCCCCGCCGAATAACTTTTGAAGCCCCCGCTCTTGATCCTGAACCTCCATGCCCCGCAATACTTGAGCGAGAAGGGTTGGATCCAGGTTGATCGGATGATTGGCATGAACCAACTGGTCAGAAATCGTCTGAAGAGACACAGTTCCGCGAGGATCGTCAAAGAGGATTTTACCGGTCTGGCCGGTTGTGCCGCAGGCGGTATAGATGAAGCAGAACAAGGCAAGCAGAACCGTGAAACGTGAGGCGTGAAACGTGAAACGAGGGTCAGAAGACTGCTGTGGTGAAAGAGCCATAAGATGGGAGTGAATCTAGCATAAGCGGGCGAGAAGAGCGAGACGGGTGGGACTGGTTCATTTGGTTAGACTCATTCAACCAAACAAACCAAATAACCAAACAAACAAAAGAAACCAGCTTGCCCCGCCTGTCTCGCTCATAGATATGAGATCGAAAGGCCTTGAATAGATGGGATATCGCATATACGATGGCGGTTCAGAGGGCAGTGTCGTGTCTTGCTTCGAGGTGCGATGAGTCGAACGCTTGAGCGGATTCGTGAACTGGTCACCCGACGGGAGGTGCAGATCTCGGATCATGGATACGACGAACTGATAGACGATGACTTATTCGTCGATGATATCTTGGCCGGACTCGCTACCGCAGTCGTCGTGGAGGATTACCCGGACTACCACAAGGGACCCTGTGTGCTTGTCCTTCAACGGGATGGACGCGATCAGCCTGTTCATGTGGTATGGGGAGTTCCCAACCTTGCATCCTCACCAGCCGTCCTGGTGACGGCGTACCGACCAAATTCGGCACGTTGGAGTGAAGACTTTCTGAGGAGGAAATCATGAGCAGCCGTCACCACACCAAGTTGGTCCACGAAGGGCAGTACGCCGCAGAAGTTGAAATAGAGTTAATTGATACAGACACCGGATGGTCGCCCTACCTCTCGCTACCTGACGCGCAGAAACTGGATGAAGTTCGCAGAGCCTTAAGAGGCGGAGATTTGAAACGAGCCAGTCAATTGGCCCGCGTGTTTCAGCTTCTGCCGGTCAATGTTTGAAAGAGGAAGGGGTATAGGCTGAAGGGGTTCAGGCTGAAGGCCGAAATGTTCGGAATATCAAATTCTGACCTCTGACCTTCGGCCTTAACCCCTTCAGCCTTGCCAGTCTCGCCCGTCTTGCAGAATGGGGACAGCCACCGGTGGGAAGGGTGGCTGTCCCCGGTCTTCACGAATCTTTGACAAACAACGAGAAACTTCTTACCATGGCATTGTCAACTGTGGAGGGTAGAGTGGCCGCAACCGTCATCACGCTGAAGGATTCCCTCTCCTTAGATGTCCTCTTGCAGGCGCTGGATCGGGAAAAGCGCATGCTGACGCTCGCCATTGACCAGGCCAAGTCCAAGGTTGCCGCCTTTGAAGCTAAATTCGGCGTCCAACATCGCACGGGCCTCTTCGGAACGGCCGACGACATGGAGTTGATCGAATGGGAAGGCGAGCAAGAAACCCTTGCCCGATTGCTGACCCGACTTCAACGCCTGGAGGAGATCCGGGTTGAACCCGAGTGAGTACGTCGCCGACCTGCATCGCTTCCTCCAGGCACACCCCGCCATCGCTTCCTTTCACCTCGCGACCGACTATCGCGGGGAACGTTTTCTCTACCTGAGCGGGAAAGTGGAGTTTGGCCATGGTGGCACGCTGGATCTCAAGGAATTCCTGGAATTTCACGTCAACCGTGTCGAGCGGTATCATTATGCCTACAATTACCGGATGAGCGAGACGGTGCGCTTTCGGTATGACAACGCCCCGGACCCTCGTGCCAAACATCTCTCGACCTACCCGTCGCACAAACATGAAGGCGAGACCTTGGTGGCCGCGTCTGTTCCGGACCTGGCGTCTGTCATCGCCGAAATTCTCCGCCATGCGGCCCAAGAACCATAAGAGAATGGCACATATCGCTGCTTGGCTTTCCCGGAAATTGCATGCGCGTTCCGTCCCCAACCGCTCGGTAATCCGTACCTGCCGAATGGCAAGGGAAGACTCTCGCTCCTTTTTCTTTCTCCCTCCTGCACGCCAGAAAGAAAGTAGCCTCCCCCCATTTGTTACCTGTGGATGAAGTGCGCAGAGCCCTGCGAGGCGGAGATCTGAAGCGAGCCAGTCAACTGGCACGTGTGTTTCAGCTTCTGCCGGTCAAGGGCGAGCGAGGATTCGAAGGCTGAAGTCCGAAGGCTGAAGGGTCGAAAGGCTGAAGGTCTGAAAGGCTAGAGGCCGAAGTTCTGGGTCAACAATTCGAAACCTTCAGCCTGAACCCCTTCAGCCTATACCCCTTTCACCTCCCCTGTCCCCAATCCAAAGAAAGCAATTGACAGACTTTTGCTGGACAGGTATAAGGGCGCGGAGTATAAGGGGTCATGCTAGGGCCTCTGTTAGAAAATAGGGGAACAATGGCGTTTCCCACCGGCCTTACGGTAGTACGGCATGGACAATGGCGTCCTCAGCTCCCAGCGGGCTGGAGGGCGTTTTTATTGGCTGTTTTTATTGACGATAGAGTCTGTCCATGCATCAATAGGCTGGTGGGAATCGATTTGGAAGTGTGCGGAGAGTGGGCCGGCGGTTGCGCACAACGGCGTGCGTGGCGACAACGACGTCGACGAGAGAGTGGCAAGGAAGCAACCGAATCACCAATCGGATGAGGAGGAGGAGGAGGAGACATGAAGTCAGTACGAAGTCGTATCGGAATAGGATTAGGTATGTGCGCGATGGTCTCGCTGCTGGGCGGTAATGTGGCGATGGCGGCTCATATGGAGGGGCACGCTGCCCAGCATATTGAGAAGGAATCGCTCTTTACGTCCTTGGGTTTTAAGATCTCCGGGGCGGTGGAAGCATCCTATACGCAGAATTTCAATAATCCGAACACCAACGAGAATCAACTGCGTATTTTCGATACGCAGGCGAACTCGTTTGTGCCGCAAGTGGCGCAGATCGTGTTTGAGAAGACGGCAGTGGCGTCAGGCAGTACTGCTGATCGGGTAGGTTTTCGCGCGCGGCTTAATTTTGGCGCCCAATCCAGGTTTTCGCGGGCCCGCACGAATTTCCAGCCAGGCACGGCGAACGACGAGCTGGATTTTCAGGAACTCTATGCAGAGTACATCGCCCCGATCGGCAACGGCCTGAAGATTCAAGCAGGAAAGATCAATACCCTGATCGGGTATGAGGGGATCAACAGCTGGGAAAACCCGAACTTTTCCCGGAGCTTCATGTTCGGTTTGGGCCAAGCCTTCACGACGACCGGTATCCGGTTCACCTATCCTCTGGCCTCATGGGGAACCGTGGCCCTTGGACTCGTCAATGGGTGGGACAACATCGAGGACAACAACAGGGGCAAAACGTTCGAGTGGAAGGTTGACTTGACGCCCCACGAGAAGTTCGGCATCGCCTTCTTCGGATCCTATGGAGCTGAACAGTCGAATGGAAACTTCGATACATTCGGTACGGCTGTGGTTGGTGGCTGTACGAACGGTACCACCGGGTGCGATCCTACGGGCAAGCGGGTGGCGGTGGGGTCGATCATCACAGTCAAGCCGACTGAGAGAGATACCATTGTCATTGAGCCCTATTATGTGAACGAGAGCAATGCAGCCAACGCAATCCGAACTGGCGCTGGGCATCCACCTAACGCTCGCTGGAATGGTATCGTGACCTACATCACGCATGATTTCAACGATCAAACGCAGCCCAATGCCTTCAGCATGAGGCTTCGTGGAGAAATCTTCGAGGATGCAGGTGGTGCCCGTACCTGTTTCTTTAACCACAATTTCAATGGCGGTACCGGTGTCTGTGCTGGCAACCCCGGTGGTCCGGGTATCCAACCCGCCATCGGTGCCGCGCTGCCAGGGACTGCCCAGACCGTCTGGGAAGGCACCTTCACGCTGCAATACAAGCCGGCCCCATCCCTGATTACGAGGGCGGAGTTCCGGTATGACAAGTCAAACCAGAATGTCTTCTTGCAGGGTAGTCAAGCGGTGAACAATCAACAGACCCTGGGATTCTCAGTCGTCTACCTGTTCTAAGTGCAGTGAAGCTGAAGTTCGTGTGACGGTGACAGATCGCTCCCTTCGTGGCCTATGCCACGAAGGGAGCAATCACGAGAAGACCACTGATTGGGGACTGGCTCCGTCGTCCCGACGGTGCCTGTCCCGGTTCCATAAACTGACGACGGGCTGAGCGATTTTAATTTTGGCGCAGGCAGAGCGCCACAGCCAAATTTTACGAAAGCAGGAGCGTGAGACAACCAGGGGGGCCGCTCGGAACATTCAACGAACGTATTGGCAACCTCGTCCTGAACTAAGGGATGAAAGGATACAAATATGTCATCGTATAGCAGTATCAGTATAAAGAAGATTCTGCCGGTCCTCCTGATTTGTCTGACTGTTATGCTGGTAGGAGGGGCGGCTCCGTTCGTGCAAGATGTCATTGCGCAGGCACCGGCTCCAGAAGCTGCAGCTCCAGAAGCGCCGGCCGCTCCAGCCCCGC
>JANNIV010000156.1:0-3206 GCA_031405355.1 Nitrospira sp. | reverse complement strand
GTCCACAATCTCCTGATAATAAGACTCCAGCATGGCCGCGCGGGCCGGTTCGACAAGCACCAACTGGCGTTGATCCAAGGTATTTGCGAAGTAGAGATAGATTCCCTCCTCTGCCTGACCGAGTTCGACATGCAGCTGGCGGCCATCTGGTTCCTGGCACGTGGTCTCTTTGAGAAGGCGCTTATTGCGCAGCTCTTCCCAGACGCATTGCGCGGAAGGCCAATGGTTTTCATAGAGCGGCGCGCCAGGAGCGGTTGAACCAGCTTTGAGCTTCGTTCGATCAAATGGAGGGCCTTCATCCGGCTCCGGCGAATCATCCCAGTGAAACTGCTGCGATCCTCCCCTTCCCAGCACATAGAGCGGTCCATCGTCGGCAATTTCTTCAACAAGTCGGTACCGAATCAACTCCGGCTGCTCGATCAGGCCAAGACCTCGTGCCGCCAAAGCCCGCTGCAGCGGAACTCGTCTTGCCAGCTGACGGGTCTTCTCAAACACGATCATGCGCACCTGTGCAGAAAGCAGAGCGTTCAGGCAATCAAGCCTGGCGCCCATCCCCGTTCGCCGCTCGAAGTCCGCTTGCAGCTCACTCTCGCCGGCACGCTCAAAGGTGTTCCAACTGCGACTGGGAACGCCTGGATCCTGTTCAGCTTGTACGAGGACATGCGTGGCCAGGACCAGATCGGAAAAATGCGTGGGAGTCATATGTTCGAGGTCGAGACATTCAAACTGCACGTTGGTCAAACCAAGCGCCTTCGCTTGTTCGGTCGCTCGTACAATCGAGGCAGATGAGCGATCGATCCCCACGAACCTTCTATCTGGATACTCCCTCGCATAGAATGTCGTAAGGATGCCGGCCCCGCAGCCTACGTCTAATATGGTCTGTATCGAACGGGCTTTACCGATGCGCTCTGTCACTCGCGAACCGATGGCCAAGTAATAGTCGTATTGTTGGCTATAAAGAACCGGCAGGATATTCGAACCGGCGGTGGCATCGTAAAATGAGACCTCATCGGCAGAGGATCCGCGACGCTTTTGCTCCACTTCCCGAAGCAATGCTGCGATCTCAGACGGTGCGAGGGTCTCCCTCTGCCATTGAAAATAGGCCTCATCCGACGTGAATTGCCGGAGGCCCCACCACGCCAGATGGGCGTGCAACGCGTGAAGCGTCGTTCGTATCTCGTCCGAAGAAAAGAGCATATGGCGAATGGCTAATGGCTTATGGCACGAGATTCGTTCGTTCTGATTTCGTGCAATAGGCCAACAGCTATAAGCTCTTCAGGGCCATTCTCTCCTGCTATACGCCATTCGCTATAAGCTCCCCTCCTCGAGACGCGGCTACGGCCTCTTGAGCATGATCGCGTCGAAATACGCCTCCGGCACCGGATGCGGGTAACGCAGCTGGCCCGAGCCGAATGCGACATATTTTTCGCAGGTCAATTGCTCAAGGCCGATCGGACCCTTGGCATGGAGACGCGAACCGTTCAGCCCGATATCGGTGCCCATCCCGTAGCTATCGCCGGCATTGAGCCGGGACGACGCATTGACGAGCACCGCGCTGGCATCCACTTCTCGGGTGAAGCGCTGGGCAGACTCATAGCTCGTGGTTGCGATGACGGCGGTGAGACAGGGTCCATGCGCCACGATGTGCGCCAAGGCCTCGTCTATGTCCATAACCATTTTCACGGCCAACACGGGTGACTGAAACTGGGTATGCCAATCCTCTTCCTTAGCCAGGATGATCGAAGCATGTCCGGTCATCGCCATTTGCCCCATGAGCGCCATGGTCTTCGGACAGGCCCGTACCTCGATCTTAAATTCTTCGAGCATGCGGTTGACCAGCGGAGGCAAAAACTGCCGCCCAATGACCTGTTCTACGAGCAGCGTGTCGAGCGAGTTCGAGGCTATGGCCTTCTGCACTTTTGAACTAATCGCCACGTTTTGAGCCATCGGCATATCCGTGTCGGCATCCACGTACATATGCGTGATCCCCCCGTCGTTGCAAAGCACCGGCATCTTCGCCTGCTCAACCACGGCCTTGCGAAGACTGGCCCCGCCACGAGGAATAATCGCATCGAGACTTTTGCCGGATCGGATCAGCTCGACTGCCACCTCTTTTTCGGGACGTTCGATAATGATCCATGCGCCGGCTGGCACCCCATTCTGTTCCGCAGCTTCGCGCAGTCCTGTCCCAATAACCTGCTGCGTCAGGCCCCATTCCGGTGCGCCACGAAAGACGCAGAGATTGCCAGACTTAAAGCAGAGGGCGATCGACTCCACCGTAATAAGTGGGCTCAGCTCCGACACGACGCCGATCACTCCGATCGGAACGCGGACACGACTGACTTGCAACCCGTCAGGCCGTTCCGACCGTGACGTAACGGCGCCGACCGGATCGGGAAGGTCCGCAATCATTCGAAGACGGTCGACCATCTCCTTGATATCGTCCGGCGTCATGCGAAGGCGGGCCACCGCGGCCTTCATCCGGTCTTTTATGACATCGGCCTCGAAGGACTTTCCAACCGCATCCACATCCTTCTCGTTCGCCGCCAAAATTTTCTCTTCATCTGCCGCCAATCGATCCGCCATCGCCCGCAAGGCTTTCTCTTTGACAGGACCGGACAGGAGCGCGAGGCTACGAGCCGTAATACGGCATTCTTTCAGTAACTTATCAAGGTAGAGTTTAACTGGAACTTCAGGCATCTTGAACCTCGTAAAACGTGAGATTTCAAACGTGAAACGCGATCCTCAACGACTCTCGCTAACACTTGCGGTCGACTATACCATGCGGTTTTTTTACACGTAAAGGAGGGAGGAGGGAGCAGCCAGACCATCCTTCTTGCTCGCAGCGCACAGCGCGTAGCCCCCGAGCAGCGGCGCGAAACCCGCCAGTGGTCCGTCGACGTGGGCGTAGCCGCCAGCGCCCCAGCCAAAACCGCTCAGCCAGCTGCCGCGCGCCAATTCAGCCAGCAACCAGAGCGCAGCAAACAGGAGGGCGGCCCCCGCGCGGCTGACCGGTGCGAGCGCCACAAACAGCCCGCAAGCCGCGCCGTAGTACAGCGCCAGCAGCGCTGCCAGCGCCAGCACCGCCAGCGCCGCCAGTACAGCCGGCAAGCCACCGTAGGTGTGCATGGCGACAAAGGTCCACCAAAAGGTACCCCCCAGCCAGGCGGTGCCAAATAACCAACCCAACAGCGCCGCCCGTCGCC
>JANNIV010000155.1:0-11183 GCA_031405355.1 Nitrospira sp. | reverse complement strand
ACCCTACCAATCTCCTGCCGTTCCTTCCGGGCATGTGCGCGCCGTTGGGAGAAGTTGATAGGACGACGCTTCTTCCTTCAGGTCTGGCTCGTCGGAGCGGAGCATCGTCACCTCAATCTTTTCATTCGCGAAGGTTTCATCGCCGGTTCGCAGAACCGTCTCCCGGTTCAAAATCTGCATGGCGTTGAGGCGAGAGATTTTGAGCGGAAAGGTCTCGAACTGGTCCGCTGAGAGGAAGGGCACCTGGACAGTCACCCGACCATGTTCCACATAGACAAATTGACGCACTGCCTCGTCAACGGGAGTTTTCAAACTGAGGACCGCTGAGGTCATTGGTGGGATGGCCGAAATAGAAACCACATACAGATGGGGGGCGTCAGGCGCCGTCGTTTCCCATGCCCCCGTGGCATTCACGTTCGGTGTCGTAAAGAGCGTGGTAGTGGGACGTACGAGAGGAGACTTGAAGCTCATGCGGAATTTTGTGATGCTTTGGTCCGTCATATTTTCCAGGAGAAATTTGCTCACGACCCAGGACTGTGGATCGGGCGTCTTGGCGCGGCCCTTCGGCAAGGCTTGGTCGACTCGACGGAGACTGCAATCGGATACCAGGTTCCGATTTTCGTAAAAATAGGTCTTGGTATTCCCCTCCAGTCGGAAGGCGCGTTCATAGGTATAGAAGGCGACGCCGACATGGAGTGGGGTTGGCTTGAGCCAGGACACGACCAACGGAACGAGAAACATGACCAACGCGACTAAAAAACTAACGATGACAACCTTGTTGAGGCGACTTTGCCGCTTAAACCACCTCCACCATTCCTTCAGAAGATTCATGCCCGTTCACTCATAGACAATCTCAATCGAGTGTTTTGCCAATCGCCGCACGTCATATCCGTTAACTTCATTGATGGCTGGCAGGGGAGCGCAAAGTCAAGCAACGCCCCCACCTTTTGCGCGCAAGCAAGACGTGCACAAAAGGAGCGATCCGAAGTTCGAAGTTCAGGGTTTTAGCCCGCATTATTCACGAAGACTTCTACTGCAACCGTCGATACGCCGCTACGACAAGCCTGACGGCGGGCGGGCTCGCCGCTCAGTCGGTCAACATACTGTTCAAGTATGCCTCCTTTCTTCGCGGCTCCGCGCGCCCGTCTCGCGAGGCGTCTCGGCGGTTTCGTCACGAACCCTCGTGAATAATGCGGGCTAGGTTCCGAAAACCTCGAACTTCGCACCTCGAACCGTCGTCCGTCTCGCCCGTCCTGATTTTCTCGCCAGTCTCGCTCCTCGTGCTTGTCGCGCGGCGGGGGGCGACGAACCATCATGAGTGCGGGGACGCTTATGAAGGTGGAAAGAAAATTGACTGGCGGTGAGAATGGGTGCTAGAATTCACAGCGATTACAACCTGCTAGTTCGGTGGCCGGACTACTACCGTTACCAATACAGATTGAAAAGAAGGAGAGAGGAATGGCCGTTCCGATTTCCCAAATGGCTACTGTTACCAAGTATGTGCTCACCCAGAAGCTGAACCGGGTGAAGCGGTATCCGCTTGTGCTGATGTTGGAGCCTCTATTCCGATGCAACTTGGCCTGTGCCGGCTGCGGAAAGATTCAATACCCGGATCATGTGCTGGACAAGCGGCTCACGGTTGTGCAGTGCTTGGCCGCGGCGGTGGAATGCGGCGCCCCGATCGTCAGTATTCCCGGTGGCGAACCGATGATCCATCCCGAGATGCCGGCGATTGTCCGTGGGCTGGTTGCGCAGGAGCGGTATATCTATCTTTGCACCAATGCGATCTTGATGGAGCGAAAGCTCGACGAGTATCAGCCCTCCAAGTTTCTTACCTTCAGTGTCCACATGGACGGTCTGAAGGACGAGCACGATCTGGCGGTTTGTCGCGACGGTGTCTATGACGTGGCGGTGAAGGCGATCAAGGCGGCGCTGAAGCGGGGGCATCGAGTCACGACCAATACGACCCTCTTCGACGATGCCAATCCTGAGCGCGTGCGGAAATTCTTCGATGCGATGATGGATCTTGGCGTCGAGGGCATGATGATATCGCCCGGGTACAGCTATCAAAAGGCGCCGGACCAGCAGCATTTTCTGAAGCGAGAACGCACGAGGGAATTATTTTCCCGCATTTTGGGAAGTCCGAAAAAGACGTGGCAGTTCAATCAGTCGCCGCTGTTCTTAGATTTCTTGATGGGGCGGCGGGAGTACGAATGCACTCCTTGGGGGAACCCGACCTATAACGTGTTCGGGTGGCAGAAGCCCTGCTATTTGCTCCAAGAGGGCTATGCGAAGACATTCCGTGAACTGATGGAGAGCACGGAGTGGGATCACTACGGAACGGGGCGGAATGAGAAATGCGCCGATTGCATGGTCCATTGTGGCTATGAACCGTCTGCCGTCGAGGATACGTTCGGCACCCTGTCCGGGTTTGGCCGGACCGTCAAGTTGACGATGCTCCCCACCTCGCGATGATAGACGCCAGAAGAAAAGAGCATATAGCGTATGGCGTATAGCTAATGGCACAAGCGATGCGAAGAAACGTGCTCTTCTTGTCCTGCCATACGCCATAAGCTATAAGCTCCGGCCTCCCATGAGATACGCTTCACATCTAACGGTTCCCCGATGACTGACACCAAGAACCATAGTGCTGCCGGAGTAGCCGGATCGCTCGAAGGCCGCGTCTTTCAGCCGGCTTCGTTAGCTGAGCTGGCCGAAGCGGTGGAGCTGGCGTTCGATTATCGCGGCGATGTGACGGTGTCGTTGAAATCCGGCGAATCCCTCAGCGGATATCTCTTCAATCGACAGGTCAACGGTTCCGACTCCTATCTTGAGGTGTTTCCTTCCGACAGTTCTTCCGCGCGGCGCATTCGCTACGACCAGATTGCTGCGATTGCCTTTACCGGTGAGGACACGGCTACAGGAAAATCCTGGGAGACCTGGATCGCCAAGAAAGATTCGGAGCGGCGAGCTGAAGTGGACCGTATCACAGCCGAGGCAAAGTCACGAGGAATCCTGTAAGTCCCCCACCGTCCTAATCCCATCGCGTTTTCTCTCTTTTGTACACATAGATGCGTCGAGATGATCTTCTCCAAGTCCTTGAATATTGGCGTGTCTCTCCGCCCAGCTCGCAGTCAGTTCGTTGACTAAGGGATAGGGGCTATGTTAAAAATTGCATCCTTAAAATTAACTGTGACCATTGGTGATCATTAGGTTCCGTTGTGTGAGGCGGACGCCGGCGCTCGGCGACGGAAAAAGATGTCAGTCGGGAGCATGTGAGGCGCAGACAGATCGCACAGAATCAGTCAGGATGGCGTGAATGGGTTCTCGCCATTGCCATAGTGGGCGGTCTCCCCTCGGTCGTATTTGCGACGCATGAAGCCGACCACCGGTTTACGGTGGAGGGGTTTGTCTGCGGAGCGGATGGGAAAAGCAGCGCGGATGCAGACGTACTCGTCAAGGACACAAAAATCTCCTACGGGCAGATTGTCAAAACTGATGCAAACGGATACTACAAGGCGGCCTTTCATCTTCATAACGATAATCTTGGCGATCCGCTGCTGATCGAAGCCAACGGGCAGCAGCAACATGAGAAAGTCTCGTTCGACCCGAAGGATCTGGAAGCAGAGCGAATCATTCAGGTCAATTTTGGAACCGGCTGCATACAGGATCGGAACAGTGTTCCAATGTGGGTGTATCTAGGGGCCGGGGGTGTGGCGGCGGCAGTCGGTGGGTTCATCGGGTTCAAACTGATTCGTTCGTGGCGGAAGCAGGAACAGAAGCGAGGGAAGTCGCAGGGCAAGCGTAAGAAGTAATCGAAGCGGTCCGTGGGGCTGATGTGTACTTCTCTGGATCGGTGAATCGAAGTGGCGAGGGAGTGGGCGTGGCTTCACAGTATTCGCTTAGAATCGACGCTTTTACGGGGAGATGATCGCTTCCGTGAGAGCGTTTTTTTTCGCCTGAATTCACAGTATTGATAAAGGTTTATGGCGAATTAGCCGAGATGGTGAGAGAGAGTAAAACCCGTTGATGTGACCGGGAAAAAGGAGTGCGTGAAGGTTATGAAGCAGTTGAAAGTTTCGCAGCTTGCGGTGGTACTGGGCGTGGGGCTCTTCTTGGCGGCATGTGGAGGCGAAGGAGGAGAGGGGCCGGTCGTTCCACCGCCTCCGGCTCCTGCCGAGTGGGCCGATAAACATATGCCGGTCGGTTGGTGGGCCGATGCAGCCAAATTGGAAGAAGGGCGGAAGCTTTACGCTGGCGAAACGAACCCCGATGTGAACTGTGCCAGTTGTCATGGGAAAGACGGCAAGCCGGCCAAGGCGGGCGCCCGTGATTTCCGTGTCAGCGAACGGATGAAGCTCTACTCCGATTCCGTGTGGGCCTGGCGGATTGCCGATGGGGTTCCCAATACGAAGATGAAAGGGTGGAAGAGCAAGCTGTCGGACGAAGATGTCTGGAAGCTGGTGCTGTATGAGCGGAGCTTTGCATTGGCAGGAAAGGGATGGGACGCCGAAAAGAAGACCTGGGTTGATACGGTGAGCGCCTTGACAGCTCCGGCTGCTGCTCCAGCTCCAGCCGCAGCTCCTGCTGCCCCGGAGCCGGCGGGCAAATAAGCGGATCTCAAATTCGCGGGAGACTCGCGGGATTTGCGAGGAAAGCGGGACGGGCGGAGCGGATGATGGTTCAAGGTCCGAAGTTTGAGGTTTTTGGAACTCAGAACTTCTTCACCTGTCCCGCGCGTCTTGCCTGTCTCGTT
This sequence comes from Nitrospira sp., assembly GCA_031405355.1. Lineage (GTDB taxonomy): Bacteria > Nitrospirota > Nitrospiria > Nitrospirales > Nitrospiraceae > Palsa-1315. The sequence goes on along the minus strand of JANNIV010000155.1, from coordinate 6,427 downwards.
CAGGTCTCACGCGCAAGGCCTCCAGCTTGGCGACTGTGTTAGAGTTATTTATGAGTCATGCGGGCAAATGAAGAGGGGCGGCGAAATATTATGAGAGCGTGGCAGCGCAGTCTTGTGGCGGCCTGTGCGCTTCTGCTGTTGTTCGGAGGAACGGCTTACGCCCAAGTATCCGGCATCACTCCGGTAGAGTTTTCCTATACGGGGAATCGGACCGCAGTCTGGATCGTCGCCCAGCTGCATACGCTGTTTGGGGCATTCATTCTCGGCGCCCCGATCTTTGTTGTGATCTCAGAATGGCTGGGGTATCGAAAGCAAGATCTCCGGTACGAGCGGTTGGCCAAAGAAGTGACCAAGGTGACGGTCGTTCTCTTCAGCATGACCGCCCTCACCGGAGGCCTGTTTATTTTCGTGCTTCTCTCGGCGTACCCGCAGTTTACCGCCTGGTTCATCAATCAATTCCATCTCGTGTTCGCGGTGATCTATCCGTCGCTGTTCATCAGCGGGACAATCGTGCTGTACATGTACTACTACACGTGGGAGACCTGGAAGGGTGAAAAGAAGGGGCGGCATATTGCCCTCGGCGTGCTCTTGATTCTGATTGGCATGGTCACACTGTTTGTGATCAATGGCCCGACATCGTTCATGAATACTCCGGTCAAGGCTGATGGGGTCTCGCCGCAAGATGCCCTCGCAGGCGCAACCTTGTGGGACAAGATTGCCAACCAGACCTGGATGCCGCTCAATCTCCACCGGATCGACGGTAACGTGGCGTTCGGAGGATTTATGACGGGCCTGATCGCCGCCTATATGTTTATGGGGGCGAAAACCCAGGAAGAACGGGCCTACTACGATTGGATGGGTTTTGCCGGTAACCTGATTGCCGTGGGCGCGACGCTGTTCCAGCCCTTCACAGGATTACTGTTGGCGTACGAGATGTGCGATTACGATTTTTCGTTCTGCCCCTACATGATGGCCGACCAGCTCTCGATGTTTTTCGAAATGCAGGGAGCGATGATCGGACTCATGTTCCTGGCCATTAACTATTACGTCTGGCTCAGTCTGAAACGTATTGAGGGGGCCGAAAAGGTCCGGATGACGATTCTGGTTCCCATCGTGATGGTGGCGTTCCCATTTGTCATGATGGTGGTGATGAATTACTACTGGATTCCCGACCCGATGTCGTTGGCGTTCCTTCTTCCGCTGGTCTTCGCCCCGTTTGTGTTCGGTCGATTCATCCCGGTAACTGTATCTGCGCGGACCGTCATGAAAATCGGTTTCTTGATGGTGATCGTAGGCGATGCGATCTGGCTTACCCCCCACGGATTCGCGGCCACTGGCGCCAAGATGCTGCCTGAGTTAGAGTTGCCGGAGGCTTGGGGCTTCCTGGCGTCGATGCCGGCCAAAATTTCCGCGATGTTCACGTTAGTGGTCATCACGGTCTTCAACTATGTCGTGTATAACCGGGCCATCAGGCAGGGGATAATCGTTTGGGGAAAGATCGATTTTACCTCCCAGTTCGTGCTGATCTTCCTGGCCTTCACCTCAATCTGGACGATGGGCTTGATGGGCGCTGTCCGCTCGCTGGTGCGGAAGTACTTTCACACCTACGGTTTGGTGCCGGACTTCTCCGCTGAGTCCTTCACGCCGACGCTGTCGTATTCCGCTTGGTGGATTACGGGGATTACCGTCGTCTTTTTCACGGTAGTGAGTTTCGCCGTGATCCTAACCCTTCGGCCTTCGGCCTCGAAGAATGAGGTACCGGAGGGCAGTCCTGTTCCTGCCAGGGCCAAGTAACCGAGAATCTGTATGTGGAATGTCATTAAGAAGCTGTCGATCGGTCTGGTAGTGGGCATTGCGCTTGTCGGTATTTCGAGGGCGCTCGAGTTTCCATCCATTTTCCAGATGATGTTCTTCGGCCAGACGATATTCGGGGCTGCCGTTTTCATGCTGCTGGACGCGCCATCGATCAGAACCATGAGCGGAGCGAAGTCCGTGATCGCCATCGTGGTGTTCTATGTCGTGCTGTGCACGGTATTCGTTTCCGGCGCCTCGCTGTGGCCGCAGTTCGATCCGGAAGATGAAAAGGGAAAGATCGCCAAGATATTGAAGCCCAAACTGGCCGCGACTGAACAGGGAAAGGCTGAGGAGCTGATTGCGCGGGTAAAAGCGCTCGATGAGCAGGTGAAAGCCTTAGAGGTGCGGCTCATGTCATTGGGCGCAGGCCAGGCGGTGAAAGAGTCCCCGGCTGTCGAGTCCCCGGTCGTGCCCAAGACGGCAGCAGCCGGAGACTTTATGAAGCTGGGTGAAGAGCAGTGGCAACTGCAAGAATGTTACAACTGCCATAAATTAAAGGGTGAGGGTGGAAAGAAACGCGGTCCGGAGCTGGACAACATCGGTTCCTACCTCACGGTCGATGAAATTAAGCAGAAAATTATGGACCCCAAGAGCTTTATGGCAGAGGGATTTGAAAAGGATTGGGAAAAGGGCAAGATGCCGGACAAGTTTAAGGACGTCATGGAGCCCAACGACATCACCGCCCTTGCCACGTGGCTCAGTACATTCAAAAATACATCCGTGAACACACCAAAGCCGATTAAGAAGAAGTAGCATGCAGCCTCAACTGAAGTCGAAAGTCCGCTGTCTGGACCGGGAAGTTGGAGAGGTGTCCAGGGTCATCATGGACCCGCTCTCCCATGAGGTCAGCCACCTCGTCGTGTCGATGAACGGCGCGGGCGAACGGCAAGTGCCTATGGGAGCGGTACAGGTCGTGACGGACGATCTGGTGCAACTGCGGACGTCCTCGTCGGAAGTCATGGGCATGCAGCCCTTTAATCGTGAGGACTATGTCACGCTGCATGAAGTCGAAATCCCAGGCCTTGAGAAGCATATTCACGTCACGCCGGGCGAAGTCCTGGTGCCGTTCCCTGAGTTAGAACGGAACGTCAAGCGGCGGGCGTTTTTCGCGAATTTGACCTACGTGACGGGGTTGTTTATCGGATTGCCGCTGGTCTACCCCGTGATGAAGTTCTTGATGAAGCCGATGTATGCGCCGCTCGACAACGGATGGCTGAAGGTCGGCAACATCGGGAAGATAAAGACGGAGGATGCCGGGATTCAGTTCCAGTACAAGCGCAAGATCAAAGAAGTCTATATGCCTGAAGCGGAGATTGAGAAGAACGTGTGGCTTGTCAAGGCGACTCCAGCGGTATTGGAAAAAGTGTATCAGGGGAAGAATATGGAATTCCTGGATTCTTCAGGGAGAGCCATCTGGACCAATAAGAAGGACATGCCCTATCTCGCATTCTCCGGCAAATGCCCCCACCTTGGTTGCGCCTATAAATGGCGGAAACACAAGGTGCTCGGGCAGGTTTTTCTCTGTCCCTGCCATTTAAGTATCTATGATGCGTCCGGCAGGGTGCTGGACGGCCCCGCCCCACGTCCTCTCGACTTGCTGCCGATTCAGGTGACCGCGGGTGGCGAGGTGCAAATTATCGATATGGAATTCAAAGCCGGGACGAAGTCTCAAACGCGGATTGTGTAGATGAGCGACATTCCTACTGCCGGCGAGCAGCCAACGGTCGCCGAAAAGATCTTCACCTTTGTCGATGAACGGGTCGGGCTGAAGCTGCTCGCTGCCAAGATGCTCAACGAGTCGGTCCCAGGCGGCTCTCGTTGGGCCTACGTCTTCGGGTCCATTCTATTATTTATTTTCATCATGCAGGCGATCACGGGCGTACTGCTGATGTTCTACTATGTCCCCACCGCCGACCATGCCTACGCTAGTACCCAATACATTCTTCACGACGTCGACTACGGCTGGTTCCTGCTGAGTTACCATTTCTGGGGCTCCACCGCCATGGTGGTCTGTGTCTTCGCGCATATGTCCCAAGTCTTTCTCTGGGGTGCGTATAAAAAACCACGTGAGCTCATCTGGCTGGTTGGGTTGGCGCTTTTCGCCCTCGTGATGGGATTCGGCTTTACAGGCTATTTGCTCCCGTGGGACCAGCGAGCCTATTGGGCTACGACGGTCGGCGTCGAGATTATGGATAAGATGCCGGTCTTGGGCGACTTTCTGGCGCGCTTCCTCAAGGGAGGCCCGACTCCCGGGCAGATGACCTTGAGCCGGTTCTTTGTCATTCACGTGATGGTGCTCCCGGCTGCCCTGATTGCGTTGGCAGGGTTGCACCTTTTTCTCTTTCGATGTGCGGGACCAGCTGGTCCGTTCAGGGGTGCGCCGGCAGAGCTGAAGGCGAAGACCGACTATTTTTTCCCACGACAGATTTGGAAGGATGTGGTCGGGATGGCGGTTGTGTTTGCCTGTATCAGCGCGATGGCCTTCTGGGAACCGGTGGTCTTGTTGGAAGAGGCAACCCCTGACCCGGGCGATTATCACCCGGAACCGGAATGGTACTTCTTGTTCATCTTTCAGCATCTGCGTCTCAAGATGTTTTCCGGCGAACTCGGACAGTTCCTCGGTTCGATGGGGTTGCCGGGCCTCCTTGGAGTGATGCTGGTGCTATTGCCCTTCTTCGACCGCAATCCGGAGCGGAATATTTTCAAGCGCCCATTTGCCCTGATCGGATGGGTCATGCTCACAGCGTCGATCCTGTTGTTTACGGTGTCGGCGATTATCAATCGAGATTTTCTGGACTAGTGTGAACGAACATATGTCTCCCACAAAGCTGGGGTTTGGAATACTCTGGCCCGCCTTCTGGACCGGCTTGCCGTTCAAGCTTGCTCTTGCCGTGCTGTTCATGGCGTTCGGGATCATGCATTTTGAAAACAGAATCGCGCTCGCCTTTGTAATGCTCCTGGCGAGTCCGGTCACGGTGTTTGCGGTTCCAACAGTCACCTTGGCCGTGGGTTCGAACATCGGCGAAGGCTCCGGCATTGCATTGCTGTTCTTGCTGGCCATTCCGATCGACATCTGGTCGCTCGGGATCGTGGGACGAACATTTTTTCTCGAACGGCTGCAGCGCGAACCGCCAGGTGGGCTAGGTCTGACGCTTTGGTGGAAGTGTGCGTTGGTCGGGGCCATCTATGTGCCGATCCTCTGGGTGGCTCAGGGCGTGATCACTGAAGCTGCGATATCCGGCGCCTATTCGATACTTGAGGCGGATGTTCTGAGGGGAATTCCTGTGGCGGAGGGGATTAGTATCAAACTGACCCTCTGGAGTACGGTAGCCACAGTGGCGCTGTTGGTGTTACTGGTCATCGGTTTCTCGCTTGTGGGACGCATGATCCGTCGCACGGTGCAGACAGCAGGTCATGCGCCGGAGAATTATCAAGGCTTGATTGTCCGTTGGGATCTGATGCGGGTGCCGCTGGATCAAGGATGGATGCTGACGGCATTGTCCGGAGCGGCGGTGGTATTGTCGGTCCTGTTCTGGTTTTCTCTCCCGGTATTTACCCCCCACCCACACGATTGTTGTACGAAGCCTGAAGTGATGGCCGAGCCTCCCTTCAAACCCATTGAGATCTTGAATAAAAACGAAAAAATGATCGCACGTCTTGCGGCGCAGGTGGAATTGTTGGTAGAACAGCGGGCGAAATCCGAACTGGAAAAAGAGCAGAGCAAGGGAAAAGGCAAGGAAGGCACAGAAACAGTGGAAGCGCCGAACGCAACAAAACCGGCTGCGCCTACCGCCGTGAACCAGTAACATGGGAGATGATGAGGTGAGGGCAATGGGATATCAGGGTGGATGGATTCAGAGGCTTCTCCGTAGCGGGAGTGGGCACGGGGGAACACTCTTGGGGTTCGTGATAGCGGCGGGCCTCCTCAGCCTTCCCGCGCTGGTTTTTGGGGCAGACGTCGCACCGGCAGCGCCGACCGAGTATCGTGACATTCCCTACGTCGGCAGCCGCAACGTCATCTGGGTTGTGGCGCAGCTCCATTTGCTGCTCGCGGGATTTGTGTTGGGTGTGCCAATCTTTGCCTGGTTGTGCGAGGTTGCCCGTTCGCGCCGAGCATCACATTCGCGACGGAGGTCAGCAGGAGCGAGAAGAGGGTCAGCGGCGCGGCGTAGACCAGCACCTTCACCTTCAGGAAATCGCGATACGAGACTGGCGCGCTCTGGATGAGCCAGAACGCCTTCCCTTCCGCGGAGACCGAAGGGTAGGCGAAGCGGAGACAGATGGCGGCGATGACGAATCCCGCCATGCCGAGGTTCACGTAGGCGACGATCGGCGCGCGCGCGTCGCCGCCCAGGGGCAGCATGCGGATGTTGTAGAGATACATGAACAGCAGCGCCGCCATGAGAAAGACCTGCGACCACTGCGCGACGTCGCGCCCGATCGTGCGCACTTCCTTTCCGATCATGGCCCGTAGCGGCGGATCGGCGCGCGCGAAGAGCCGGTCGAGGATGTGCGTCGCCGACGCCGCGCCGATGGCCATCGGGGCCATGCTCTCCCGCGCCCGCACGAAGGC
>JANNIV010000154.1:0-9745 GCA_031405355.1 Nitrospira sp. | reverse complement strand
CCGGAAACCTATCAAGGCGCCGTGATTGAAGAGCTCGGCAAGCGCCGCGGCGAGTTGCGCCATATGCGGCTCATCCATTCCGACGCAGGCCCGAGTGAAATGCATCTGGAATACCATATCCCCACCCGCGGCATCATGGGGCTCAAGAACCTCTTGGTGGCTAAGACTCGCGGCACCATCATCATGCACCATGTCTTCGTCGCCTACGAACCGGTGGAGCAGCGCGACCTCACGGTGGCAACACACGGGTCGCTCGTCGCATGCGAAGACGGAGCCAGCACCGGCTATGCCATCTTCATGACTCAGGATCGAGGGACCATGTTCATCGGCCCTGTCGTGGATGTCTATCGCGGGATGGTTGTCGGCGAGAACAGCCGGGACGAAGACATGGACGTGAACGTCTGTAAAGAAAAGCAGCTGTCCAACATGCGTGCGTCGGGTACCGATGAGGCCTTGGTCCTCACGCCGCCACGGGAAATGGGCTTGGAGCTCGCGCTCGAATATATCGGCCCGGATGAACTGATTGAGGTGACGCCAAAGAGTCTGCGTATTCGCAAGAGGATCCTCAACTCGGATGAGCGCCGCAGGGCCAAAAAATCCAGCAAATAGTCTCCTTGCAGCGATGAGAATCAGGAAGAAAACCCCCAAACCTTCCGCCCGTCGTCCCCCACTCTACTTCGTCGGTTATCGGGGGACCGTGCCGGCGCCCGATGAACTCAAGACCTGGTATGACCTCGAATACGGCGGGCCGCTGGTGCTGCGTGTCAGCGAGCAGGAAACGGAATCCTGGCATGCCACCCATGGGCCCTGGACGGCTCACATCGTGATCCCGCTTCCAGCCTCTCATATCGCAGGCCTGAAAGCGCAGCTTGCATGGGAACATGAGCATGTCGGCGCCGTCGCCCCATCCCTGATGCCCCCGCGCGATATGCCGGACAGCATCCTGTTTGCCGCTCGACTCGCACGGGGCCTCACACTCCTCACACAAGGCACGGCCTATGACATCACCACCAACCAGTACGTCAACCCGTCGGATTGGCAGGATCGCCCCCTCACCAACTTTTTCGTCGGCGACCACATCCCAATCGTACGGGGCGACGATGAGCCGAACCGCCGGACCTGGTGTTACACCCTCGGCCTCAGCAAGTTCGGTGTGGATGAAATCGAAATGTTTCTTCCCGCTGGTCTCCCGGACCAGCCTGTGCGCGATATGCTCAGAGACACAGCAGACGAATTGACGAGGACCGGACAGTCACCAAAAGTCGGAAGTCACATCAGCCTAGGCCAGGGTCAGAGCGTGACAATTGCCAATCACCGCACTGTTGCGCCAGCCGGGCGCATGCTAGGCTTCCGAGAAATTCGCCCGCTGCCATCTAGTTGAATTAGTTTGTTTGGTTTATCTGGTTGATTTGGTTCATCTAATTAGTTCGTTCAACCAAAAAAACTAAACAAACGAAACAAACCAGAGCAACCAGCTGGTTTTCACGTTTCACGGACCTGCTAGGTCTTCAGGCCCGTTGACAACATTCCAAGCCACACGGTACAAAATTACAGGTGACAGTGTCAGTGGCCGGACTAAACCCAGTGAAGGAGGTACTCAGATGAGCGACGTAGCAGCAGAAATCAAGGTGGGCGATACAGCACCGGATTTTAATTTGAAGGACCAGGACCAAAAAGATGTGAAACTGAGCGACTATAAGGGTAAGAAAAATGTCGTGCTCTGCTTCTATCCGCTGGACTGGAGCCCTGTCTGTCAAGGCGAGAACAAGTGCCTGACCGACGACTTCCCCAAGTTCCAATCAGCGAACGCAGAACTGTTCGGCATCAGCTGCGACAGCTTCTTCTCACACAAGGCTTGGGCCGATTCCATGGACCTCAAGCATCGGCTGCTGTCGGACGTGCACCGGACCACGGCAAAGGGCTACGGCCTCTACTTCGAGCCGTTGAACTGCTCGAAGCGTGCAACCGTCATCGTCGATAAGAACGGCAAGGTCGCCTACGCGAAGGTTCAGGAACTCAAGGTGGCGCGGGAGGACAAGGATATCCTCGCGGCACTCGCGAAACTGAGTTAATTTCAGTCAGAAAGTCCGAAAGTCGGAAAGTCTTCAAGTCGGGGACTTTTTGACTTTCGGACTTTTGACTTTCCGACTTGATGACTTTATGGCTGGGATTGTCGAAGACGTCAGAGACGAGAACTACAAGGACTTCACCGACGCGCCTGCGTCGATCGTGGCCTACGGCTTAGCGACCTGTGAGCCCTGCTTGGCCTACGACCCGATCCTGGTAGAGACCGCCGCCAAGTTTCCCGATGTGAAAGTCGGCAAGGCCAAGATGCATGTCCCTGGCCGCTGCCGCGAGATTAAAAAGAGCCACACCTTCGAGACCTACCCCACAACGCACTTCTTTTCCAATGGCAAGCTGCTCCTTACCCGTGAAGGGGTGGTAGAGCCTGCCGAACTCGCCGCCCTGATTTCGGATCACTTACTGAAATAGTCAGAACAGGGGTCTTAAGAGCGGTGTGTGCGAGCCTCAGCCGCTTCCGGCGCCTCCCGCGCCACCCTTCCACGGCGCTCTGAAGTGGAACCCTTCTGGAATTCCTTCAGCCACGGTCTTCGACCGTGGTTCTTCAGTCAGTTCCAGCTTTCCTTCTTCAGACGCCGGGTGGGGCCCGTCGCTACGGCGCAAGTCGCTCTGAGCCCCGCTCACACAATCAGAGGAGAACTGCTCCTCAGACAGGCCTCCTGCCACTTACTCACTGATCCAAGATTCTCTCCATATCTAGTATCTGAGAGTCTAATTTTGGAAGAGAGATTTGCGACTGGCTTGTGGCCTGGAGCGGACTTTGCCGGAGGAGCGGGGACCCGCCGAGGCTCGGCTGGGAAGGAAAGCGGGAACTGACTGAGTCTGCGAAGGAATTCACGAAGGTTTCCGCCCAGCCGAGCCCGTAAGGGTCGCTCCGGAGGCACGGGAGTGAAGGGCCACAGGCCAGCGGCTCGGAGGGACGGCGCAGAGACAGAATGCTATTTCATCGATCGCGGCTTGGAGCAATGCTCATGCTGGATGAGCCAGGTGGAACCTTCTTTGCGCAGGAGGGCAGTACATTTACCGGCATCGCTTCCCTCGAGTTCGCCGTTTCTGACCGCTTGAAACACATAGTCGTAGGTGGCCCAGGCCGTAGTCCCCGAAACACCTGGCTTCAAGTTCGACACGACACTGATAAAGCGCAACGTGCTTCCCTTGGTGAGTTCTGACTCATAATCCGACAGCCACTTCTCGATGGAATCCCGCGTCTCCGTTTCGCCATCCTGAATGCCGACATAGTCCTTACTGTACAGCTTCAACACGGCTTGCTTATCTCTGGTTTCTGAAAAGGTTGCGGCTGCCATCGCGGCCGCCTTGACAGCCTTCTCAATTGTTTCCTTTTCCTCTGCAGACCAGGCCACGACTGTCCATGAGAGACAGGCCATCATCACCACACATGCAAGTCGGCTTTTCCTCATCGCTGCTCCGAACGAACCACTTCCGTCCGATGAAACTCCCCGCTCCAAGCTGCGGGGTATCCTGTGAAATTCTCCGACCCGTCGGCCAGAGCCTTTGGGCGGCGTGCCGAAGCCGCTACCCTCCTTCGCCAAGGCTATGGAGGGTTCTCCTCGCCTTCATCCCCGCAGCAAGCTACGGGGTATGCGGCAAAGGAGAATCAACCTGCATACTCGAATGAGAGATCGCGAGATTGGATTAAGCGAACGTTGGCGAGTTGACCCGACGAGATACCGGACAGGAGCGACTTCCAAACCCATTCGGCAAGCTGCTCGCCCGTGACAGACTCAGCGCCGAGGACATGGCGCAGATCATGATGGCCCAACGCCTTCACGATTCTCTCTTGCGCCAAGCGATCCAGCGCACCGATATCCGTCACCATTCCCGTCACCGGATCGATCGTGCCGTGCACCGTAACGAAGCAATCCCATTCGCGGCCTTGATTGCCGTCTTGTAGGACCATGAACGAATAGCGCCGCGTGACGCTGGCAACGTCGAGCCCGGCCGCCGCCGTCACTTCGGCATACAGGTCTTCATCCTCATACAATCGAATCGCATGGAGTGTACCGATGTCTTTCGTTTCGTCCAGTTTAGTCCAGAGGACACGTGCCAGGTTTTCCGACGTGGGAATCCGGCTTTCGAAGTAAGGCATATCCAGGTTCAAATTCTTATGGTCGAACTCTTCAAGCACATTGAGCAAGATGCGCTTCAGATCGAAAAGATTCACGACCATGCCGGTCTGCGGATCCACCCCGCCTTTGACCGTCACTTCGACGATGTAGTTATGTCCGTGGGCCGGCGGGTTATAGCAAAGGCCAAACACCGCGCGGTTCTTGGCCTCATCCCATTCAGGCTTGAAATAGCGATGCGCCGCCGCAAACTCGATGCGCTTTGTCAGTAAAACTGTGGACATATGGACCCAATGTATAATTTTGAATGTTCAATGTTGAATGTACGGAACGTTTACCGTCTCTATTCTCCTGCACCATAATTCGCCATTCAACATTAACCATTTACCATTGACCTGGGCGCTTACGCGCTCAGCAGGAAGCTCAAAAAGGCCGTCCAGCAAGGCCGCAGCGAGCGAAGATCCGGAGGCGTACCCTCTGGGGTACGTTGAGGATCTGAGCGATGCGAGAACGCCGCTGGCGGACTTTTTCAGCTTCCTGCTAGGTCGGAGAGCCACTCTTCCCTCATACTCCCAGCCACAGACACCTCGGCATGGTACTCGTGATGATGCACCGTCAGCATAACCGGCTGGCGCAAGTCGGCGAACGCAGCGGTCATCGACGCAGTCGGCCTGAAACGGACGAAATGCACCGCGCTGATTTTCGTTTCATGGCTGTGGCCGCCTTCGAACTGCCCGAATACCTGTTGACTCCCGGCACGGATCGCGACGGTTTCGCCATGGTCGAGCCCCATGAACACATCGAGCCATTCTTTCATCCGCTCCTGCTCCGTAATCTCGATCAGCAACGTGGCGCTCAACTCACCGGATTCCGGCATGAGGGCATTGTAGACGTCCAGTTCGTCCTGGATTTTGCGGGGATCGAGAATGTGCTCGACCCGAATCATTTCCTGGGTCTGAAACCGCAACGTCTCACGATTTTCGAAGATGAGCGTAACGAGCGGCCCGACAGAAATCCGGCGCCGCTGCTTGAGCGCAATGATCTGCGAGCGGAATGGCTCCCGCTGACGCTCATAGTCAGCTATAGACAACAAATCAGTCTGTATAAGTTGCTTCATCGTCTTTCTCTCACTTCACGAACGGTGCTTCTTGCGTTTCACCCCTCACCATTGACCATTTACCATTGACTGTTTCCCCCGTTCCCCCGTTATTCCGTTCCCCCGTTACCCCTTTTACCCCTTATCCCCTTACCCCTTCCCATTACGGCCGAGCCCATAGGCGTCGCGCACGATTTGAATCGGATGCTGCGTCGGCCTGCCGCCGGCATGGGCCATGGCGCCGGCTTGATCCAGCTGCAACCCCGCCAGCGGGCAGTCGGAGGCTACAACATCAGCCGGGGCCTGTTCAATCGCTCGAACGGCCTTCTGCGCGATCAACATCGAGAGGGGAAAGAACTCCGTCTTGGCCGACCATGAGCCATCGTGGCCGGAACACTTTTCGATCACCTCGACCTGCGCGCCGGCGCATTCCATGAGTTCCTTGGATTTGAATCCAATGTTCTGATCCCGCAGATGGCAAGGCACCTGGTAGGCCACTCGGCCCGGCTTCTGCTGAAAATCCATAGCCAAGACGCCTTCACGTTTCAGCCTCATGAGATATTCGCTGACATCAAACGTCCGTTCCGCCACGCGCCGCACGTCGTCGCCCCCGACAATCTCGGGATATTCCCGCTTCCACATCAGGCTGCAACTCGGCACCGGCACGACAATGTCATAGCCCTTCTCCACCCAGGGCAAAAACGAGGCGACATTGGTCGCGGCGGCCTGCTGAATCGCCGCCGCATCACCGAGATCGAACGAGGGCATGCCGCAGCAACGCTGTTCGGGAAACACGACATGCACACCGTTCTTTTCGAGGACTTGGATCGTCGCTTTGCCGATATCCGTCGCTTGATAATTGACCATGCAGCTGCCAAACAATGCGACCTTTCGCGGCGCGGATGGTGGAATCTGCGACTTCCCTCGGCGCTGCCACCAATGGATAAACGTCTCGGAAGAAAATCGCAAGACCTGCCGATCCCGATGCACACCGATCCAAGATTCGATCACCCCGCGAACAAACCGGAGGCTCAGGGTCCAGTTGGCAAGAGGAGCCAGGAAGCTCCCGAGGACGCCGATCATATCCGTCTTAATCAACAACCGATCGCGCCAGCTCACACCGCGTGTCACGGCCAGGTGCTTTTTCCACGCGATCATCAAGCGGGGAAAATCGAGGGCATACTGATGCGGCGGCGTATAGGGACAGTGGTTGTAGCAGAGTTTACAGTAATAGCACTCATCGACGATCCGATGGTGGTCGGTGAGCGTAAGCTTGGCGACGTCACCCTCATGCCGGTCGATGCCGTCGAGCAGCGTGTTGAACGACGGACACAAATTGAAGCAGCGCCGGCAGCCATCGCAGACTTCGTAGATGCGCTGCGTATTTTTCTGAAGTTGCGCGGGATCGATGGGGTTGATCAGACTCAGGCCATTCATGGGTGGGGAAAACATGCTCTCAGCCATCAGCCGTCAACAACCCTGGTCACGTTTCTCCGGTTCATCTGGTGTATTCTCCTTCGCCGAATACCCCGTAGCTTGCTACGGGGATGAAGGCGGGGAGAACCCTCCGTAGCCTTGGCGAAGGAGGGTAGTGGCTTCGGCACGCCGCCCAAAGGCTCTGGCCGACGGGTCGGAGAATTCCGCAAGATACCCCGCAGCTTCCTGCCTTCGTAGCCGAAGTGGCTACTTCGGCGGAGTAGGCTGCTGCGGGGAGCGTCATTGCATTTCTCTGGTTTGAATCGGGCAAACCAAATAGACCACACAACCGAGACAGGCCAAATGCACGATGAACTGATCGCTGACGGCTGAACGCTGAAGGCTACTTCTCAGCCCTGCTTCAGGCTTTCGAGCCCCTTCGTGAAGCGATTCGCATGGGACCGCTCCGCCTTGGCGAGCGTCTCGAACCATTCAGCAAGCTCAGCGAATCCCTCGTCCCGAGCCGTTTTGGCCATGCCAGGGTACATCTGCGTGTACTCGTAGGTTTCGCCTTCGACCGCCGACTTCAGATTGGCTTCGGTATTGCCGATCGGCACTCCGGTCGCCGGATCCCCGATTTCCTTCAAGAAATCCAGGTGCCCGAACGCATGGCCTGTTTCTGCCTCGGAGGTATCGCGGAACAAGCCTCCGATATCGGGAAAGCCCTCGATGTCCGCCCTCCGGGCGAAATAGAGATAGCGCCGATTGGCCTGTGACTCACCGGCAAATGCACCCTTGAGATTGTCGTGGCTCTTGGTTCCTTTTAAGCTCTTCCCCATCGTCTCCTCCTTATGCTTAGAAATCGTGCCGTCACTGCCACCGGGATCTTATCACTATGCCCTCGGTGAATAACATAGTCATCCTCGCAGGATCAATGGGGCCTACCCCCCCCGTTTTTGATGAGCGTTGCTGCTACATTGCCGATCCGCTGGTCTTGTGCCTAAAGCGTCGTTCGGGCGTGGAGTGGCTGGTTTCTAGTTTAAAGTTTCTAGTTTCAGGTTCAACCTCGGAATTTCAGCGATCCGAAACGAACAACTTGAAACTAGAAACTTGGAACCTGAAACACTTGTACGAGATACACTTCGCCAGAAACGCGGGCTCTCGGCTCGTCATCCGGCCGGTCGATACCGCGGCAACTCCGGTTCCATCTCTGCCAAGGACTTGTATGCCCGGTCTTTCGCGGACAAGATAGGCGTCGCAATCGGCCAGGGAATGGCAAGAGCCGGATCGTTCCACACGATGCCCCGTTCGTCGCCCGGCGCATAATAGTCCGTACACTTATACAAAAACAACGCGCGATCGCTGATCACGCAGAATCCATGCGCACAACCTGGCGGCACATAAACTTGGCGTCTATTGTCTGCCGAGAGCTCGGCTCCATACCACCGGCCAAAGCTCGGTGACCCCTTTCGGATATCCACTACGACATCGTAGACGGCCCCGTCGGTCACCATCACCAGCTTCCCCTGGGCATGCGGCTCTTGATAGTGGAGCCCGCGCAATGTCCCCCGCAAAGACTCTGAACAGTTATCCTGCACAAAGGGGCCTGGAATACCGGCATCCGTATACCGACTGGCATGGTACGTCTCAAGAAAGAGCCCGCGGGGATCGCGGAAGACGTTCGGTTCAATCAGCACAACGCCTGGGATATCGGTTTTTGTAACCCGCACGATCCTCCTCCGAAGTTCGAAGTTCCGGGTTCGAAGTTCCAAAAACCTCGAACCTCGAACCTTAACCCCTCGCCAGTTAACCCGCTGCCGGGCTTTCGGGATCGACGATCTCAGGAGGTTCAGGGTACAATCGCCCAAGCCTATCGATCAACGGCTTCGCTTCCGGTGTGCTCTGGTGGGTCGGCTCGCTCACCGGATGGTCCCAGGTGAGGGTGCGAATGTCGACATCCGCCAGTAACGAGCGGATCGTCGATAAACAGGCTTCCAACGTTAACTCCGTGCCCTCGCGAAGATCGAGCACGCGTTCCTTGGGATCGGTCGGCGGCGCCTCTGTATGGGTGAGCGCCCAACAACGGTCGAAAATAGTGGCTCGAAGTTCCGGCGACACATTGCATGTCGCGAGATCGGCCGTGCAGAGGGCCGACACGAACAGGACGAATTGCAAATCCGGCATTCCGGAATTCTGGACATCCAACGACGGCATGGCCGAGCATTATCGATGGCGACCGGCGCGGAGTCAACGGGTGAAGGGCCCCAGCGGTAGAGAAAAGGTTCAGGTTAAGGCTAAGGGTGAGATGAGGAAAGTCAGATCCTTGCTCAACCTTGACCTCAACCTGCTTCATTCAATGAGGAGTATCCGACCATGATTACCATTTCGCTGATGGGTCAGCTTCAAACCGCCGATGGAGAACGGGACCTCGGCTGTGAGATTCCCTCCCCCATGTCCGTCCGCCAAGTGATCCAGCGGCAGGGCCTTCAATTACGCCATCTCCTCCAGCTCATTCGCGAGAAGAAAGTGCTGGTGACCATCAATAAGAAAATTGCCAGCGAGGACTCGCTGGTTCAGGACGGCGATGCGATCAGGCTGGTGGGGCACGATGGGATGGGTGGAACGGGGCTGGGCCCCTCACTGTAACTAGCAGGCTGTTGATAAAGTCCGCCAGCGGAAGAAGACTGTTATTGGGTTTATTTGGTTTGTCTCGTTTGTTTGGTTGAATGAGACTAACCAGATGGGCCAGACAGACCAGATGAACCAGACAAACATAGTTTTTCCCACAGCCGCTTGAAAAGTACAGGGCCGGCGCCCCCGATGAGGGGCGCCGGCCCTGTGGCTTTCCTGCAATCTCTGCTTACTTCTTTCCGAGGATCGCGTCCTTGGCGGCTTTGGCCACGCGGAACTTGAGCACACGCTTGGCTGGGATCTTGATGGCCTCACCAGTCTGTGGGTTCCGTCCCATGCGGGCCTTGCGGTTCGCCAATACGAGCTTCCCGAGCCCAGGAATCACGAACACGTTCTTCGCTTCCTTGTAAGCCAAGGCGGCAAAGTCGTCCATGAG
>JANNIV010000153.1:0-2557 GCA_031405355.1 Nitrospira sp. | reverse complement strand
AAGCAACAATTGCCTTTCAATTCAATGAGGAATAAGCAATTATTTTCATGCACGTTTCCTGTTCATTGGGCATTGCGCTTGCTCCTCTACCCAATGTTCCGTTCACCATCATTGATAGGAGGCGATTATGAGGCAAATTTCGATTGACCGAATCAAGCCACTCCGGGCCCCCGCATTGGCGATACTCTGTGCCCTGGCGGTGGTGGGATGCGTGAGCACGGAAACCCACACGAAAGCGCTTGCTGAGCTTGATGCCGCAAAGAAAGCTACCGCACAGCTGCAACAGAAACTGGACCAGGAAGCCACTCAGCGCAAAGTGGCCGAACAACAGGCGGTCTCGTTGACTAAAGAGCGTGAAGCACTCGCGGCACGATCGAGCGAGTTGCAATCTCGCCTGGACGGCCTCGAGAAGGAGAAAGGGCAACTGAATAGCGAGCTCGGCACTGTGCGCGGTCAAATCACTGGCCTTGAACAGAAGCTCACGAGCGGGAATGCCTCATCGCAGGAAGAAATCACCAGGCTCCAGAAACAGGCTTCTGAGTTAGCAGACAACGCCGCTCGTATTGCGAAGGAGCGTGAGCAACTTCAGCAGGAGCAATCACAACTTGCCGCATCGTTGGAGCAGGAGCGGCTGGCAAAACTGGCAAAAGAAGAAGAGATCAGCCGTCTGACTCGCACACAGGAAGAACTGTCCAAGTCGCTGCAAGACGAGATCTCCAAGGGCAATATCACCATTCAGCAGGTACGCGACCACCTAACGATCAACATGGTGGACCGCGTCTTATTTGATTCCGGACAGGCCCAAGTAAAACCGGCCGGTGTGAAAGTCTTGAAGCCGGTCAGTGACGTCCTCAACAAGATCTCCGATAAACAAATCCGGATCGAAGGCCACACCGACAACTTGAACATCAGCCCGAAGTTACAAGATCGCTTCAAGACAAACTGGTAACTCTCGACGGCGCGAGCCACGACCGTGGTGCGCTACCTGATCGATCAGGGTGGTGTGGACCGCCAGCACCTCTCCGCAGTCGGCTATGCCGATACCCACCCCCTCGCCTCGAACGAGACAGAACAAGGCAGGGCTTCAAATCGGCGGATCGAGATCGTGCTGTACCCGAAAGACCTCAAACGCATTGCCGGCCAACTGGAGAACACCACCTCAGGGACCAAATAGTCATCCGTCCTCCGGAGGTGCTCACATTAGGTGGGCACCTCCGGCTTCAATCTAGCCCTTCAACCTGGCCCTTCCCCCTCTTCCCTGCTTCGGTTATGATGCATCACGTGATCGGTCTTCTGGATCACTGAGCAGAAGCCGGCAAACTCATTCAGACCATGGAGAAAGAACCGGCCTGGTCCGCCCACTTGAGATACCGCGTTCTATAAGGAGATCCTCATGCGCTGGGAAGGGCAACGAGAAAGCGGCAATGTCGAAGATCGTCGCGGGATGGGACCGGCCAGGCTCAGAGGCGTGGGAGGGCTTGGGCTAGGCGGAATCGTGCTGGTGCTCGCCGTCAGCTATTTCACCGGCATCAATCCCGTGACCCTCCTCAACATGCTCAATGGCGTGCAAGAGATAACCGACTCATCGGCACCCTCCGATCCCGCGCCGACCGCACCAACTGGAACCCCCGACGACAAACTTGGAAAATTCGCCGGGGTTGTCCTCGCCGACACGGAAACCACCTGGAGACAACTTCTCGGGCCGCAGTATGAAGATCCTCGACTCGTACTCTTCACAGGCGCCGTTCAGTCTGCATGCGGGACCACATCGTCCGCAGTCGGCCCCTTCTACTGCCCCAGGGATCACAAAGTGTATTTGGACCTCTCCTTCTTCAACGAAATGTCCCAGCGCCTGGGTGCGCCAGGCGACTTCGCCCAGGCCTATGTGATCGCCCATGAGGTAGGCCATCACGTGCAGAATCTCATGGGCATTGCGGAGAAGGTGACGCGCCTCCAGCGCCAGGCCTCTGAACGAGAGGGGAATGCCTTGTCGGTGCGAATGGAACTGCAGGCCGATTGTTTCGCCGGCGTCTGGGGCCACCACGCCAAGCGTGAGCGGAACCTGATCGAGCCGGGCGATTTCGAAGAAGGCTTGAAAGCCGCTTCCGCCATCGGCGACGACCGGCTCCAAAAAATGTCTCGCGGCTCTGTTCAGCCGGAAAGCTGGACGCACGGCTCCTCCGAGCAACGCATGACGTGGCTCCGCAAAGGACTAGAAACGGGCGACCCTAAAGCTTGCGATACCTTCACGAACAACCGGCTCTAGCAATCCGTGAGACGTGAAATGTTAGACGTTAAACGAGGGAACGTATCCGAGACGTTGAGCCCTTTTGAAACGTTTTACGTCTTACGTTTTACCTTTCACGTTTTTTGAGAGCGACTTTTCCAGCACTCTGCCTCTCATTATATGGACACAGACCACTATCAAGACCACCCGCATGAACCGGCTTCCCAAGGGATCTGGACGGCGCTTCTAGCTGAAGCACCCTGGAATGCCAAATCAGTCATCGCCGCCGGTATCGCAACTGCCGGAGGTCTCACCTCATGGGCAGCTAAC
>JANNIV010000152.1:0-3089 GCA_031405355.1 Nitrospira sp. | reverse complement strand
TCCTCACTTGCCCTATCGATAAATTTCGGAGCCTGTCTTCTTGAATTCTTCCGATTTTTCCTTCATGCCGATTTGAATCGCTTGCTGTTCGTCCACCTGTAATTGAGCTGCATAGTCGCGAACATCCTGCGTGATCTTCATCGAGCAGAAATGAGGGCCGCACATGGAGCAGAAGTGCGAGACTTTTGCGGCATTGTCCGGCAAGGTCTCGTCGTGGAAAAGTTTGGCCGTATCCGGATCCAGCGAAAGATTGAACTGGTCTTCCCAGCGAAACTCGAAGCGAGCTTTGGACAAGGCGTTGTCCCGAATCTGCGCGCCCGGATGTCCCTTGGCGAGGTCCGCCGCGTGGGCGGCGATTTTGTAGGTAATGACGCCGGTTTTCACATCATCGCGGTCAGGAAGACCCAGGTGTTCTTTCGGTGTGACATAACAGAGCATCGCACACCCGAACCACCCGATCATGGCTGCGCCGATGCCGGAGGTGATGTGGTCATAGCCAGGAGCGATGTCGGTCGTGAGCGGCCCCAGCGTATAGAAGGGTGCTTCCTGGCAGGCCTTCAGCTGTTTTTCCATGTTGACCTGGATCATGTGCATGGGCACGTGGCCCGGCCCTTCGATCATGACCTGAACGTCGTGGCGCCAGGCAATCTTGGTGAGTTCACCCAACGTGTCCAGCTCAGCAAATTGCGCTTCGTCGTTGGCATCGGCAATGGAGCCGGGGCGCAACCCGTCGCCCAAACTGAACGACACGTCGTAGGCCTTCATGATCTCGCAGATCTCTTCGAAGTGCGTATAGGTGAAGTTTTCTTGATGATGAGCCAGACACCACTTCGCATGAATCGCCCCGCCACGGGACACGATGCCGGTCATGCGTTTGGCGGTCATCGGCACATAGGCCAGTCGCACACCGGCGTGGATGGTGAAGTAATCCACGCCTTGCTCGGCCTGCTCGATCAGCGTGTCGCGATAGATTTCCCAAGTCAGGTCTTCTGCCTTGCCCCCGACTTTTTCGAGCGCCTGATAGATCGGCACGGTGCCGATGGGCACTGGTGAATTACGGATGATCCATTCACGGGTTTCATGGATGTTCTTGCCGGTGGAGAGGTCCATGACTGTGTCGGCGCCCCATCGAATGGACCAGATCATCTTCTCGACTTCTTCTTCGATGGAGGAGGCGACCGCAGAGTTGCCGATGTTGGAGTTGATCTTCACCAGAAAGTTGCGGCCGATGATCATCGGCTCGCTCTCTGGATGGTTGATGTTGGCTGGGATGATCGCGCGGCCACGAGCGACTTCATCGCGGACGAATTCCGGTGTGATGACGGAGGGAATACTTGCGCCCCACGATTGGCCTGGATGTTGGGTGACCCCGCCGCCATGTCCATTGCGTGACGCCAGTTCGCGCGCCACTTCACGGGATTGATTCTCGCGAATCGCGATGAATTCCATTTCCGGCGTGACGATGCCTTTTCTGGCATAGTGGATCTGAGTGACGTTCATGCCTGGTTTGGCCCGCAGTGGTTTGCGAATGTGCTGGAAGCGGAGCTCGTCCAGCTTGGGATCGGCTGCGCGCAAGCGGCCATACTGCGAGGAAATATCCGAAAGCTCGATGACATCGTTCCTGCCGATCACCCAGTCTCGGCGGTAAGGTGCCAATCCAGTCTTCGCGTCGATTGTGACGTTTGGGTCTGTATAGGGGCCGGAGGTATCATAAATCGTGATCGGTTCATTGACGGTGGGCGTGCCCCCATTCATCGACTTAGTAGCGGTCAGACTGATTTCTCTCATTGGAACCTGCACGCCGACCTGAGTTCCCTGCACGTACACCTTGCGAGAGGCAGGGAACGGCGTGGTCGTCAAGGCCGAAGCTGCGGATGTCTGTCCGTTACTCGTGGCCGATCCATTGCCGTTTGTATGGTCGCTCATGAGGAGATCCTTTCTCCAAAACGTGAACTGTGCACAGTCGCCAAAAATAAAAATGCCACACCACGAGCAGGGGGTGCGGCAGAGAGACCAACGGTGTCCGGTTGTTCTCGCTTCCCTACGCTGGTATTACCCAGGTCAGGTTCTGAGGGTCATCCGTTTGGGCGGACTCTCAGCCGTATGGCTCCCCTAGCTTTGAGCAGGAATCGTATCGCCGGCCGCTTGCATTGTCAACGGGGTATTAGGCCTATCAGAAGGTTAAGGCTTAGTTTGAGGCTGAGGCGAAAAACGTCCGACCTTCGCTCAACCTTGACCTCGACCTTAGCCTGCTTCATTGATTGTCGGAGAGCCCTAACGTAGAATGATGCCTCACGCGATTTCGCCAAGGAGCCTATGCAGACCGTCTCGACGCTTCCGAAACCGATCACGGATTACCAGCAGCTGCCTGCGGAGGAGTTATTCCGCCGGACTGTTGAGGCTAAACGTGTGCTCGGCGATCGGGTGATGATTCTGGGCCATAATTATCAACGGGATGAAGTCATCGAACATGCAGATTTTCGCGGGGATTCTCTCCTGCTCTCGAAACTGGCGGCCGAGCGCTCGGAGCGGCCCTATATCGTCTTTTGCGGCGTGCATTTCATGGCCGAGACCGCTGACATTTTGAGCCGCTCCAAGCAAACGGTGATCCTCCCGGACATGGCTGCCGGCTGTTCCATGGCGGACATGGCGGCTATCGAACAGGTCGATCAATGCTGGGAGACGCTAGGTCGAATCCTTCCCGTGGAAGAGACCGTCATGCCGGCGGTCTATGTGAACTCTGCCGCCGTGCTCAAAGCATTTTGCGGCGAACATGGCGGGATTACCTGCACCTCCTCCAACGCGAAGGCGGTCATAGAATGGTCCTGGGCCAGACGAGAGAAAATTCTCTTTTTCCCGGACGAACACTTGGGCCGCAATACGGCCAACAAGATGGGGTTGCCGCGAGAAGAGATGATCGTGTGGGATCCCTATCAACCCAACGGGGGCAATACGCGTGAGGCGGTCCGGCGTGCGAAGCTCATTCTCTGGAAAGGCCATTGTAGTGTGCACCAGATGTTCCAGCCCGTGCACGTGGACAATTTCCGCAAGCAGTACCCGGATGGGAAGGTGATCGTCCATCCCGAATG
>JANNIV010000151.1:0-3148 GCA_031405355.1 Nitrospira sp. | reverse complement strand
CTGTCGTCAGCCGACCGGATGTGGGGACAGTTGCTTCGTGAGGCTCATGCGCTAGGCCTCCCGACAAAATTCCTCAAGGCAGTTCCATCGAGCTTCGTGCGGTTTGAATTCGACGATTTGCACAGTTATGCCGCTGAATATCATCCCGTGGAGCATCGGATGGTACTCAACCGCGCGCTGTCCTTTAACGGAGCCGGAGCTACGTTACGTCCACTCGGGCAACTCACCCATGCCCAGATCGAAACACTCTTCCACGAATTGTTCCATGCCTATATCGATTACCTGGCGACGGGAGTTGAGACATCGCCCGGCGTAGCGCCGAATCTTGTGCTCACTTTTGCGAGAGCACAGCAGGGTTGCCACTATGGATCGGTATTGATCACGCCGGTGGTACAGAGGAAGGGAGAAACTGAGGAGCGGTATCTGACGGAACGTGAGTCCTGGGAAGCGCTCAACGAAACGTGGGCGGTATTTGTCGGGTGGATCGTGTGGAACCAGTTGGAGTTGAGCAGCGGCACAGGTCGGTCGATTCAGAAACCGGGGAAGAGTCAGGATGAATGGGTGAGCCGTCTCAGGATTGCCGATCGAGAAGGAACATTCCGTGGGTATTATGAACCGGAGGATTCTGCCGAGCGGGCCGTTGCTCGAAAGCGGTATTTGGCCCCTGCATCCCGGTTGTTGGAGTCGGAAGCCACGGTTATTTTGAAGGAAATCATTGAGTTTCCCCCCAATCTACTGGCCCGTGCGAAGGAGGTTTTTTCCGGTCTCGGCCAAGGGGTTGACCGGCATGGTCAGTGTGGATAGTAGAGACGCCTTTCAATTAGTTTATGAAATGGTTGTGAGACGCTCGGAGGAAACGGCTTAGCCAGAGTATCTGCTGCTCTGCTGGGCAAGGGAAGGGAGCGGTGAAATGACAGGGAGGCAGAACGATAGCGCGAGGGGAAATATCGGTCGGTAAGTAATATTTTCACAAAAAGCAAGATAATTATGCTTTAGGGTATTGACTTCACCAGACTTCATCAATAGAATCCAGCGTTTCATGAGCAAGGCTGGTCCACAGCCTCACCGCCTGCATCCTTATTCAGTAAGGAAGGGGTAGCTGTGTGTGGACCGGCGTACATTGTCTTTTTATCATTTGGATGAAAAAGACAATTATAAATTGAACGTTTAGATTTTAATTATTGTGTTGTGTGCAGGGATTTTCGGGCAGGTACCCAAGTGGCCAAAGGGGGCAGACTGTAAATCTGTTGCCATCGGCTTCCAAGGTTCGAATCCTTGCCTGCCCACCATTCAATAATGAATGAAGGTTGAGGCTAAGGTTTAGGGGGGGCAAAGGAAGAAGTGGCTTCGGTTTTTTTACTCAGCCTTGACCTCAGCCTCAACCTGACTGTTGAGAGGGCGGGCGTAGCTCAGTGGTAGAGTTCCAGCCTTCCAAGCTGGCTGTCGTGGGTTCAAATCCCATCGCCCGCTCCAGAAGACGTGAAAAGTGAAACGTTATTCGCGAAACGTGGGGCATGCGGAAATAGAGATTGAATCCACGACAGCGGGGATTCCGAAAGGGGCAAGCCTCTTTCGTGGGGAGCGCGCGAGGGGGCTGGCCCCCTCTGCGGGAGTCAGTGAAGCAGGTTTCAGGGCTGAGCTGACGACGGAGTGCGGTTCAAATCCCATCGCCCGCTCCATAAGGAAGACGTGAGGCGTGAAACGTGAGGCGTGAAACGAAAATAGTGTGGCGGCTTCCAGCGCTTCACGTTTCACGTTTGACGTTTTACGAAGAAAAGGCCCACGTAGCTCAGTTGGTAGAGCACGTCCTTGGTAAGGACGAGGTCACGCGTTCGATCCGCGTCGTGGGCTCCAGAAGTTCGGTCACGGGTTGAGGCTGAGGTCAAGGTTGAAGAGAAGAGACCGAGAGGGCCTTCTCAACCTTGGCCTGAACCTTAACCTTACGTAAGCAACGGAGGCAGTTATGGCGAAGGCGAAATATGAGCGGCGGAAGCCGCACGTGAATGTCGGGACGATCGGGCACGTGGACCATGGCAAGACGACGTTGACTGCGGCCTTGACCAAGGTCAGCGCCGATCAGGGCATGGCGAAGTTCATCTCCTATGACGAAGTGGCGAAGGCGAGCGAAAGCCAGGGCCGGCGCGATGCCACCAAAATTATGACGATTGCCATCAGTCACGTGGAATACGAAACGGCGAATCGCCATTACGCCCATGTGGATTGCCCGGGCCACGCCGATTACGTGAAGAACATGATCACCGGGGCCGCGCAGATGGACGGCGCCATCCTGGTGGTGAGTGCCGCGGACGGCCCCATGCCCCAGACGCGGGAGCATATCCTCTTGGCCCGGCAGGTCGGCGTGCCCTACATCGTCGTGTTCCTGAACAAGGCCGATAAGATCGACGACAAGGAGCTCTTGGAGCTGGTCGAGCTCGAAGTGCGCGAGCTGCTCACGAAGTACGGGTTCCCGGGCGACAAGACCCCCATCATTCACGGCTCGGCCTTGAAGGCGATGGAAGGGGATCAGGGCCCGCTCGGCGTCCCGTCCATTCTGAAGCTCTTGGAAGCGGTCGATACCTACATTCCGACGCCGCAACGCCCGATCGATAAGCCGTTCCTGATGCCGATTGAAGACGTGTTCACGATCAGCGGACGCGGGACCGTCGTGACGGGCCGGGTCGAACGAGGGATCGTCAAGGTGGGCGATGAAATCGAGATCGTCGGTCTCCGGCCCAACCAGGTCACCATTGTGACGGGGGTGGAAATGTTTCGGAAAGTGCTCGATGAAGGGCAGGCAGGGGATAACGTCGGCGTCTTGCTGCGGGGCACGAAGAAGGAAGATGTGGAGCGGGGGATGGTGCTGTCGAAGCCGAAGAGCATTACGCCGCATACGAAGTTCAAGGCCGAGATCTATGTGCTGGCCAAAGAAGAAGGCGGGCGGCATACGCCGTTCTTCAATGGCTACCGGCCGCAGTTCTATTTCCGGACGACGGACGTCACGGGGATTATGACGTTGAATCCGGGGGTGGAGATGGTGATGCCGGGGGACAATGTGAGTGTGACGGGGGAGTTGATCAGCCCGATCGCGATGGATCAGGGGCTGCGGTTTGCGGTGCGCGAGGGCGGCAAGACCGTCGGTTCCGGCGTC
>JANNIV010000150.1:0-8177 GCA_031405355.1 Nitrospira sp. | reverse complement strand
AATTCCTTAACAAGGAGGTCAGTAACATGGCCAGTACAACATTGGGAGATAGTGACCGGGGCTACGACATGTCGCTCTGGTACGATTCCCGCCCCCTCAAGATCGGCTGGTTTGTCATGTTGGGGGCCGTCGGTGCCGAGGTCGTCTTTCAGCGCGTCTTTGGGTATTCCCACGGCCTGGATTCCATGACCCCGGAGTTCGAAAACGTCTGGATGGGGCTGTGGCGCTTTAACGTGATTTCCAACATCATCTTCTCGGCCTCGACCCTCGGCTGGCTGTGGAGTACGCGCGATCGCAATGTGGCCAACGTGGACCCCAAGACCGAGCTCAAGCGGTACTTCTATTGGATGATGTGGCTCGCGATTTACGTGTTCGGGGTCTATTGGGCGGGCAGTTATACCCTGGAGCAGGATGCGTCGTGGCACCAGGTGATCATCCGCGATACGAGCTTCACGGCCAGCCATATCATTGCGTTCTATTTCACCTTCCCGTTGTACATCACCTGTGGCGTGGCGAGCTATCTCTATGCCATGACCCGGCTGCCGCAGTTCAGCAAGGCGGTCTCGTTCCCGTTGGTGGGGGCGATTGTGGGCCCGATGATGATTCTCCCGAACGTGGGCCTCAACGAGTGGGGGCATGCGTTCTGGTTCGTCGATGAACTGTTTGCGGCGCCGTTGCACTGGGGCTTTGTGACCTTGGGCTGGTGCGGGTTGTTCGGTGGGACGGGCGGCGTGGCGGCGCAGATCGTAGCGCGCATGTCGAACCTGTGCGATGTGGTCTGGAACAACGAGAGCAAGGATTGCTTGCATGTGATTCCGTACTAAGTCCTGCAGTCGGCTTCGGCGCCCTAAGCGCCATCCACGGGCGACCTCCTACCTAGGAGGTCGCCCGTGTTGTTTCAAAATCGAGCCTGTCGCCAGAGAGAGGAAAGAGTTCGCGTGCACTGTAACGGGCAGGTTTACTTCGTCACCTGCTTGCAGTTCAACGTCGGTGACGTACAAGATGAGCCGCTTCCTCAGTTGCGACCTTTCTCTGAGGATCGTATGATAGACGCATGAGTGCGGAACCTGTCACGCGCATTAAGTCGAAGACGCCTCTGTCTTACGAGCTCACGGCTATTCATCACGATACCCACGACACGAAGACGTTCTGCTTTGCCTTGCCTGACGAGGCCACGTTGGACATGCTGCCAGGCGATTTTCTGTATGTCCACGCGACAATCGACGGGAAAACGGTCAAACGGCCCTACACGCCGTCGTCGATGACTGGTGCCACGGGGTATTTCGACTTGACGGTCAAACGGTACGAAACAGGCACGATTTCAAAGTATCTCCATGAGCGGGAGCCAGGAGACACCGTGCTGATGAGCGGGCCGAATCCTGGCGGCCACTGGGTGGACGGCATGGCGAAGAAGGTGGGGTTTGTGGCGGGCGGTACTGGCATTACCCCGATGATTTCCATTATTCGCTGGATTCTTGCCCAGAGCCTCCCTGTCGAGTTGTTTCTGGTCTTTGCCAACAAGGCCGAGACCGACATCATCTTTCGAGAGGAGTGGGAGGAGGATGTGCGCGAACACGCGAGCTTCCATTGCTATCATGTGCTGGAGCAGCCCCCTAAGGGCTGGTCGCAGGGTACGGGCCGCATCACTGAAGTTATGTTGCGCGAGCATCTCCCGCCACCCGGTCCTGACGCCGTGGTCTTTCTCTGCGGCCCTCCGCCGATGGTTGACGCGCTGGAAGCCATTCTCGAAACGATCGGCCACTCCGAGCAGGCCATCATCCTTCCGTAACCACTTCCTCGATCAAGTTTTCGCTTTCCAACTTTTGGTAAATGGGCTTGGAGTCTCCCTGGGAAAATATCAGCTATCAACTGATTCAAAGGGGGATGATATATAATGTAGAAGTCACTGTGCTGCTTGTCCCTCCCTGCCGAGGAGGCTGCTATGCGAATTCTTCTAGCCGTCGACGAATCTGAGAACTCCCATCGCGTTGTCCAGTATGTCGGATCTCTCCTGGGCCGAACACCTGATGTCGTGGTCACCCTCTTTCATGTGCTCAAGCCCATGCCGCGAGGGTTGTTGGAACATGGTGGATCGGAGAATCCTGCCGCTGAAGCGCAATTGAGCGCGCAGTTGCGCGATGAGCAGGAAGTCTGGATTCGGACGGAACGGGAATCCGAGTGCGGCGTCCTGAAGGAGGCGTGCAAGACGCTTGAACAAGCTGGATTCGACCTGAGCCACATGAAAGTGAAGTATGGCCATGATGACGATATCGCCAGAAGTATTCTCGAAGAGGCGCGCAGCGGACATTACGACACCATCGTTGTGGGGCGGCAGGGAACTTCCAGAATCAAACAGATCTTCGGCGGCGGCACGACCGATCATGTACTGCGCGACGCAAAAGGGTTTGCGATCTGGGTGGTGGAATGAAACCGGTTGATCCGATGTGGCACTGCACGTACGCATCGCATATGAATCGTCGCACGGTGAAGGGGAACTGCCATAATCAGCTGTTGGCCTTGCTCTCGGGTTTCTGGCCATTGGTAGCGCTTCTTTTTCTGAGTAGTGTCCCGGCCTATGCAGAGTGGGTGGCGGTTGAAAGGGACTACCTCGTACCAGGGCTACAGACTGTCTACGTCGATTCAGACAGCATTCGCAGAGAAGGGAGTCTGGTGACGATGCGGCAATTAATTGACTTTAAGTGGATGCAAGGGAGTGCGAGAGGGCCCACCAGGTTTTTGTCTACGGAGACGCACAAACAATTCAATTGCGCCGAAAAGCGCCTTCGATTGCTTGCCTTCACGGAGTTCTCACACCGTTTGGCAACCGGGATACGGGCTGATGGATACGTCGACACAGGCAGATGGATACCGGTCGAACCAGATAGTATTAATCAGGCGCTGTGGGAGGTTGCCTGCGTCAAGGAGTGATTTAGCAGCTGCACGCAACCTTCGGCATAGTCGAGGGTAGGCTTACGTGCCGTCGCGAGAAAGTAGATAGGAATCACACCACCAAGGAGGGGCTTATGATAGTCACACGATCGGCGTACATTTTCTCGATTGCCACGTTCCTGCTCGGATTTGGCTTAGGAGGGGTGTCGTTGCATGTCGCCTCCGCGCAAGGACTCTTCGGGTTAAAAACATCAGTCACTCAGATCGGGACCGCTTTGATCGAGATGCAGAAAAATGTGGATGCGCTCCAAAAGAATATGGGCACGATTAAACAAGCTAAAGATCAATTGTCTTCCCTGTCACCGGCGGGTAGCGATGCGATCAAAAGCAAGGCGGAGTCTTTGAAACAGCTCGTCCCAGGATTGAGCCAATAGCCGTCAGTCTGCTGTTTCTATGTCTTCAACTTTCCGAAGACGCCTAGTCGTGAATAGAGGGAATGTCGCCAACTACTCGGGCCAAAGGAGTAAAACGTGTATGCCCAGATGGCTACATCGGTCAGACTGCCCCATTCGGCCTTTCCCTGCCACAGACGAACCAGCACTAGCAAAATGCCTATAAGGGAAATAAAGCGAAGTAGGTGGCAGCCCACCGACAGCCGAAGAAGAGAGAGTACCGTGGCTCCTATGAGACCGCCGGCGAACAAATCTGACGCGAAGAGCGCGCCATCGGTA
This sequence comes from Nitrospira sp., assembly GCA_031405355.1. Classification (GTDB taxonomy): domain Bacteria; phylum Nitrospirota; class Nitrospiria; order Nitrospirales; family Nitrospiraceae; genus Palsa-1315. Next base: position 4,557 of record JANNIV010000150.1, on the reverse strand, counting down.
AGATCTCTGGAAAAAAAATGCCAGGCTCCCATCCACAAGAGGAGCGCATGAAAGCCCCACCATGTGATCGTTCCAAGAAGCACATCTCTCTGCGAGGTCTCCATCGAATAGCCCTCATCTAATGTGGTGTCCAGGCCACCCGCGCAGGTAGCGATTCGATAGATCGAACGCCTGCCTTACGGATTGGGTTCGTGCAATATAGCAGAAACCAATAGTGAAATGCGGCAAGTTGTGGGGGCGCCATCAAGTAGAGACTGGCTGCTTATTGATTGGAGAAATGGCGTCACGCTTTATGGGTACGTGAAATATGTGATCATCAAGGAAGCGGGCAGCTTTTCACCCCGCCCGGTAGTCGTCTATACTCCTCCACTGTTTTGGCGCGTCAGAATTGCTATCCTATTTTGAGCGAGGTAGGGGCATGGCCAAATCGGAGTACGTTTTTCAGCGAGTTGAAGATCAAGGAGAACTGGAACGGCTTCGGATGATCGAGCAGGTGTTCGATCCTGCGAGTCGGAGACGGCTGCTCGGTACTGGTCTGCAAGCAGGCTGGCGCTGTCTTGAGGTCGGGCCTGGCGCCGGGTCGATCATGACCTGGATGAGCGAGGTGGTTGGTCCGACGGGCCAGGTCGTGGCGGTGGATCTTGACCCGAAGTTTCTTGGTGAATCGGGGCAATCGAATGTGGAGATCGAGCGAGCCGATATCCGGACTGCACAGTTGCCAGAACAATCGTTCGATCTGGTCCATGCCCGATATGTGTTGATACATATACCTGACTATGAGGTGGCGTTGACGAAGATGGTCGACAGCCTTAAGCCGGGAGGCTGGCTTGTTCTGGAGGAGCCTGATTTTTCAGCCTCCCGTGGCATCACCGGCGATGAGCAGGGATTGGAGTCTCTGCGCAAGGTCAATCAGGCCATCGAACAGATGTATGCGACAAGAGGATTGGACTACGAACTGGGACTGAAGTTACCTGCTTTGATGCAAAGGCGGGGACTGCAACGTCTGACCGTGGAGAACGATGCCCCTCTGTGTGCGGGTGGTTCTGGCATAGCCACAGTGATGAAGTTGTCTACTGAACAATTGCGGGAGAAGTATCTGGCCACAGGAGTCGTCGGACAGTCCGACCTTGAACGGTATTGTCGATTTGCCGACGATCCGAACAGCTGGGCCGTCTACTACGCCACAATCGCTGTGAGTGGTCGGAAAGCCGGAGGCTGAGATGTCCGTAGATACGCCGGTGTTAGTTTTGCCCGGTCTTGGCAACTCCGGGCCGCGACATTGGCAAACGCTCTGGGGGCTGCGCCATCCTAATTGGCAGCGAGTGAATTTGCGAGATTGGGACAGCCCGGTATGTGACGATTGGGTTTGTGCGTTGGATGCTGCCGTGGAGGCTTGTCCTTCTCCGCCCTTGCTGGTGGCTCATAGCCTCGCCTGCCTCCTGGTGGCCCATTGGGCTCATTGTTCAGTGCTAGTTCCGAAGGGCGCATTTCTCGTGGCGGTGCCCGATCCGCAGAGCGCAAGTTTCCCCGCCACGGCGCGTGGATTTGTGCAGGTACCTATGGAGCCGTTCGCTTTTCGGACTCTCGTGGTTGCCAGCACGAATGACTCGTTCGGATCGCTGGCCCATGCTAAACATTGCGCGATTGTATGGGGGAGCAGCTTCGTCGATATCGGTCAAGCAGGGCACATCAATGCCGACAGTGGGCATGGTGAATGGGAAGAGGGTTATGCGCTGCTACAACGATTTTTGGGCTAGCTGATACACCTTCGTATCGATTACGAGAAGCCTGATGATGACTAAGCCACTTCGTCCGATCTCCGATGGTAAGACTCGTTGCGGATGGGTCGGTGCCAAGCCGCATTTCATCGCGTATCATGACCAAGAGTGGGGTGTACCGATTCACGATGACCGGAAGCATTTCGAGATGTTGCTGTTGGAAGGCGCGCAGGCAGGTCTCGCATGGGAAACAATCTTGTTGCGTCGGGAGGGCTATCGTTGGGCGTTTGCGGAGTTCGACCCAAAGAAGGTGGCGCGATTTACGGCGAAGAAGAAAGCCCTGCTACTGAATAATTCCGGCATCATCCGCAACCGGCTCAAAATCGATTCGGCGGTGACCAACGCGCAAGCGTTTCTCTCTGTTCAAGAGGAGTTCGGTTCATTCGATCGCTATGTCTGGCAGTATGTCGGTGGAAAACAGAAAGTGAATCGGTGGACACGTATGGCGCAGGTTCCTGCCACGAGCCTTGACAGCGACGCATTGTCGAAGGATCTCAAGAAGCGTGGTTTCCGTTTTGTCGGCAGCACCATCGTCTATGCCTACATGCAAGCCGCCGGATTGGTGAACGATCACACAATTGACTGTTGTATGCGAGTTCGTCGTTAGCGGTTGACACGTGCAGCGTTGTCGAATCGGAGAATCCGCAATTGCAGCAGAGGCGCTGATGAATAATGCAGGCTATCGATTTGTGGATTGTAGAGTGGGAGAAGGCAAGACTTGCGTCCTTTTCGGGCATGCTCCGTCTATAGAGATGATGGGGAGGCATTGTGCCTTCCTATTCGCTCGAAGGAGAACCCCATGAGACTCCATCTTTCTCTCGATGTGCGAAACGTGCCCGACTCGGTTGAGTTCTATCAGAAGGTCTTTGGTGTGGCGTCGCAGAAGCAGACGACGGACTATGCCAAGTTTGATCTGACGTCCCCGGCGCTGAATTTCTCGCTGGTGTCATCCACAGAGAAGGTCAGCAGGGTGAACCATCTCGGCATCGAAGTCGAATCGGTCGATGATATCGCAGGGTGGAAACAGCGGTTACAAGAGCGGGGCATCCTCGAAAAAATCGAGGAGAGCGTAGAATGTTGCTTCGCGCGGCAGGACAAACTCTGGTTTACCGACCCGGACGGCAATCCCTGGGAAGTCTTTACGGTCCATGAGCAGTTGGCTGTGGAGGGTCCACTTGCGCAGACTGGCTGCTGTGTATCAAAGGGGAAGGGCGCGTCGGAACCGGCGACTTGCACGGTATGAGCGAGGATCAGTATCGTATGGATACTGAATGGTGGAGGTGTTGGTATGGAAGCTGATGCGCAAGAAATCTGGCAGCAAATCCATAATGGCCTTCGTGCGTTCATCGCAAAGCGTGTCGCCAACGAAGCGGAGGCCGACGACATCGTGCAGGACGTCTGGCTCAAGATGCAGCGAGGGCTCGATGGATTAAAAGATCGGAGTCGTCTGGTCTCATGGATCTACCAGATTGCGCGTCACGCGATCATCGATCATTACCGCGCACCGGGGCGCGGGAGAGAAATGCCTGCCGGTCTCGCGGCAGACCTTGAATCTTATCAATCGTCGTCCAGCAGACAGACGGCGTCTGAGGAGTCCGGCCAGCTCCTCAGGGAGCTGGCCGGTTGTCTTCGCCCCATGATCGATCGATTATCCGGAGAGTATCGGCAAGCGGTGGTTCTGGTCGATCTTGAAGGGATCACTCAGCAGGCGGCCGCCGCGCAACTCGGGCTCTCGCTCTCAGGGATGAAATCTCGCGTGCAACGGGGGCGTCGTCAATTGAAGGGGATGATGGAGGCCTGTTGTACGATTGAACTCGACCAGCGTCGCGGGGTGGTCGACTTCGATCTCCGGAATCCGCAGGACAATTCGTGCCGGGATCGACCTGACTGTGGCGTCCGCGATACCCGTGAAACGTGAAAACCAGCGGGTTGCTCTGGTTCATCTGGTTAGTCTCGTTCAACCAAACAAACCAAATAAACAAGACAAACCAGCTGAACCTGCCCTGTCTTACTCGTTGGATTTCTCCGACGAACTAATGAAGGATTTGCGGTAGCCAGTTACTTTTTCTAAATAGCTGCGGGTCTCTTCGTAGGGTAGGTTCTTGCGCAACTGGTCATAGACGCCGGCCGGTTGGAGGCTGTTGATCTGGTTGACCGCTGTGGTGCGATCCCGTGAAAAGGTGCGGAAAACGTTGCCTGCGCCGGTATTGTAGGCTGCAATCACGCAATATTCGCGTGACACATTGTGATCCACAGCTTCCAGCTGATTGAACATCAAGACATTCAAAAAGGCCGTCCCCAATTCGACGTTGTTCTCGGGGTCAAACAGATAATCCCGTGAAGGGATCACATCCTGGCCTTTTGCCTTTCGGTAGGCTTCGCGGCCCCCGCTGGTGGGGACCAGCTGCATGAGTCCATAGGCCGGGGCCGAGCTGACGGCATAGGGGTTGAAGTTGCTCTCTGTCCGGATGACGGCGAAGACCAGGCTGGGACTGATGTTATATTGCTGCGCAAACTGATGAACCAGTGTGCGATATTTCTCCGCCTGTTTCATCGGAAGATTGGTCACCATGGCCATTGTGGCGTAGTGGACTGTTTTCTTGGTTCCGTCTTGATCGACTACCCGTGTGGCATATTTCTTTTCGAGTAGATAGGCAGCAAAGGGCTCGGCTTCCTCAGGCGAGCGTATCGGCTTATTCCTCTGATCGAGCACCAGGCCGAAGAGGTAGGGCTCCTTGTCGTCCGTGAGAACGATTTCTTTGTCGGAGAATAAATCGAC
>JANNIV010000149.1:0-22982 GCA_031405355.1 Nitrospira sp. | reverse complement strand
TGCCTACGTTTGCCATCATCGGAGGGCTGATGTTGTTCGGCCATTCGCACGGCGGACATCCTTTAGCCCACAAGATCGCGATGGACCATGCAATGATGGGCACCATGGCGGTGACGGCCGGTTCGTCCAAACTGCTGGCTGATTGGTTCCGTTCCTCGTCGAACATAGGGTCTTCCAAGTGGGAATTGCCCTGGGCCGTCTTGATTCTACTCATCGGGACACAGTTGCTGATCTATTCAGCGTAACTGTGCCCGCAGTGTGCTTCCCGGCATAATTGACACCTTTCTAAACCCTGTGCTACGAGTACAAGCTCTTATTGATTGAGATCACATTCTTGCGCGGTCGGTCCCCCTGAGTCCGGCTGCATGGAGTGAGCATGGGTGGACATAGCCATTGGGCGACGGTTAAACGGCACAAGGGGGCCATGGATGTCAAACGCGGGAAGATCTTCACGAGAATTATCCGCGAGGTGACAATTGCGGCGCGTACCGGTGCCGATCCGGATGGTAATCCGCGGCTCCGGCTGGCCATCTTGAAGGCCAAAGAAGCCAATATGCCTGGCGATACGCTGAAGAAAGCCATTCAGCGCGGCACGGGAGAGTTACCCGGCGTGGCCTATGAAGAGTTCCATTTAGAAGCCTATGGTCCCGGAGGGACCGGCGTATTGATGGAAATCACGAGCGACAACCGCAATCGCACTGTTGCAGAGCTACGAAACCTCCTCACGAAGCATCATGGCAACATGGCGGAAGCCGGTGCCGTCTCTTGGCAGTTTCACAAGAAGGGACTGCTCACGATTGAGAAGGGCACAGTCGATGAAGATGCGCTGTTGTCTCTCGCGCTTGATGCGGGTGCGGAGGACGTGAAAGTGGGCGAGAAAAGTTTTGAGGTCATCACGGATCCGCACCACTTTGAAGCGGTGAAGAAAGCCCTCGCCGAGGCAAAGATCCACACCCTGTTTGCGGAGGTCACCGCTATTCCGCAGAACACGATCAGGCTCGAGGAAAAGGCCGCCGAGCAAATGCTCAAGTTGATGGAAGTCTTGGACGAGCATGACGATGTGCAGAAGCTTCATGCGAATTTTGATATTTCCGACGAGGTGATGGAGAAAGTGGCCGCCGCTGGATGAACAACAGCGGTAGCGACTCAGGTGTTCAGGCTGAACACCTTCAGCCCATGTTGCCCCTTAGCGTATGATCGCCTCACTGACAGGCCGATTGGCCTTCAAGGCGCCGACCCATCTGATCCTCGACGTACAGGGGGTCGGATATGAAGTGTTTATTCCCCTCAGCACCTACTACGGGTTGCCCAATCTGAGCGACATTATCTCGCTGAGCGTGCATACCCACGTTCGCGAAGATGCGATCCAGCTTTTCGGTTTTCTGACATCGCAGGAAAAGGACGCATTCGTGCTGTTGACCAGTGTATCCGGTGTCGGTCCCAAGCTGGGCCTGAGTGTCTTGTCTGCTCTTCCGGTGTCCGATCTGGTCTCAGCGATTCAGTCGGGAGATGTCGAGAAGCTGACGACGGTTCCAGGCATCGGCAACAAGTCGGCCAGCCGTCTCGTGTTGGAGCTCAAGGATAAAGTTGGAAAGCTCCACCCCGGCCTTGGGCCGGCACAGGATTCACCCAGGCAGGGGCAAGATGCGATCTTCGATGATGCGCTGTCGGCGCTTGTAAATTTGGGCTATCGCCCGCAAGATGCCAAAGACGCGTTGAAACAAGTCAAGAAGTCCAATGCTGAGTCCATCGTGCTCAAAGACATGATTCGTGAATCCTTGAAGGAACTTGCAAGGGGGTAAGGATGATGGCGAGATTGATTCAACGAATAGTTCAGGCACAATTGTTCATCGGGCTCGCGGTACTCGTATTGGGGATAGGGGCCGTGCCTGTGCAGGCCGAAGAGCCGAGCGAACCCAAAAGCATTCGGAAGACTTGCGGTACATGTCCTGAAGGCTATGCGACCACTGGCGTGACCGAGTCCAAAGAGATTTGCAAGGACGGCGATCCCACCCTAGTTCAGTGTGTCCCTCTAGGGGCGAATCTGTTGGCTGTCTGCGGTTCTTGTCCCGAGGGCTATAGTGAAAAGGGCAACTCGAATGTGCCGGCTCGCTGTGGAGGTAAGGATGGGGGGCGGCTTTCACAATGTCAGTTGGAGAAGATGGAGTCGAACCTTCCGGATCCAACCAAAGGCGGTCTGAACTGCCCGCCAGATTGCGGCAGTACAGCCACGCCGGGGCAGGGGGCCTTGCCGCCTCCACCGATGTACCGCCCGACGCCGGAGAAGTAGTAAACATAACAGGCTGCGGAAAACTCAGTCTATGCACAATACACCGTTAGAATCTGACAGAATGGGCCGATGATAAACTAGCCGCAGGATGCTCAAAAAGGCCGTCCAGTAAGGCCGCAGCGAGTGAAGACCGGAGGCGTACCCTCTGGGGTACGTTGAGGATCTGAACGAAGCGAGAACGCCGCTGGCGGACTTTTTCAGCATCCTGCTAGAGCGAGAGAGGTTTCCTCAACAATGACCGAGCGAGTTGTCAGCACGCAGATCACGGACGAAGAGCGCAGCATGGAAACGATGCTGCGTCCGCAGACCTTGGAGGAGTACGTCGGCCAGGAGAGGATGAAAGAATCCCTCCGGATCTGTATCGAGGCGGCGAAGCAGCGAAACGAAGCGCTCGATCACACGATCTTTTATGGCCCGCCCGGGTTGGGGAAGACCACCATTGCCCACATCATTGCTCGTGAGATGGGGGCATCGCTCCGTTCGACCTCCGGTCTTGTGTTGGCCCATGCGGGTGATTTGGCTGCCATTCTGACGAACCTCCAAGAGCACGATGTGCTGTTTATCGACGAGATTCATCGGCTTCCTGCCCCTGTCGAAGAGGCGCTCTATCCGGCGATGGAGGACTATCAGCTTGATCTCGTGATCGGACAGGGGCCTGCAGCCAGAACGGTGAAATTGGATCTCCCCCGGTTTACGCTGGTCGGAGCCACAACCAGAGCCGGCGCCTTGACCTCCCCACTCCGGGACCGATTTGGCCTCGTCCACCGCCTGGAGTTCTACTCTCCGGTGGAACTGCAGACCATCGTGACACGTTCGGCTGGCGTGCTTGGGATCCCAATCGATTGCGAGGGAGCCAAGGAAATTGCCAGGCGTGCTCGAGGGACGCCCCGCATTGTCAACCGGCTTATTAAACGGGTGCGCGACTATGCCCAGGTCAAAGCGGCTGGACAGGTGACTCAGGCTGTTGCCCAGGATGCCCTCGCGTGGTTGGGCATCGATACGGCGGGGTTCGATGAGATGGATCGTCAGATTCTTCTGACCATCATCGATAAGTTTGCCGGAGGACCGGTCGGGGCTGAGTCCCTGGCTGCCGCAGTCCAGGAAGATAGGAGCACCCTTGAGGACGTCCATGAGCCCTATCTGATTCAGGCCGGCTTCCTCGAACGAACCGGCCGTGGCCGTCAAGCCACGAAACTGGCTTTCGATCATTTCAAAAGGCCAACCTCCCTCCTTTTTTCATGATCTGTCTGGTCCCTGCCACATCTCTTTGGCGGCAGATTGAACGGGCGGGATTCGCCCGTAAGCTCGTGAAACACCGAGGGTCTCCTTGCTTTGCCAGGAAAGGTTCCTGTATCATTCTGAACTTAGCTTGTGCCATTCCAGCCGACGGACGGATACCAGTATCCGTGGGTTGGGAAGAGAGAGTGAGCTATGTCCGGAGACTTTTCCGAGTATCGGAAAAAGATCGATCTCATTGACGATGAGATTTTACGCCTGCTGAACGAGCGGTCCAAAAGCGTTATTGAGATCGGCAAGCTCAAGAAACAGCAGGATGCGGATGCCAATCTCCATACTCCGGCGCGGGAAGCGGCGATTATCGAACGCCTCACCCAACAGAACTCAGGGCCATTTCCATCCGAGGGGATTCGTCCGGTCTATCGAGAAATCATGTCCGCGTCCCTCTCCTTAGAGGGCCCTCAAAAGGTGGCGTATCTCGGTCCCAGAGCCACGTTTACGCATATGGCCTCTATGCAGAAGTTCGGGTCGTCTGCCCAATATATTCCGGTCAATAGCATCAAGGACGTATTCAGCGAAGTCGAACGGGGCCGGGCCAATTTCGGGGTGGTCCCGATCGAAAATACGACAGAGGGAGTTGTCAACCACACGCTCGATATGTTCATCGACTCCAATTTGCTTATCTATGGCGAAGTGCTTCAGGAGGTATCCCATCATTTGATGTCGAAGTCCGGTGTGATGGAAGAGGTGAAGCAAATCCATTCCCATCCCCATGCCATTGCCCAATGTAGAAATTGGCTGGAAACCAACTTTCCCAATGTGCCTGCGTCGGAGGTGGCGAGCACGGCTCGCGCCGCGGAATTGTGTGTGGAAAATCCCTTTGTTGCCGCTATTGCATCGGAGTTGGCGGCTCAACTGTACGGTCTGAAAGTCATCAAGGCCCGCATTGAAGATAATTTGAACAACATGACCCGCTTTCTCATCTTGTCCCAGAAGCCGCCTGAGCGTACAGGGAAAGATAAGACCTCATTGATGCTTTCGGTGAAAGATAAAGTTGGCGCCCTGTACGATCTCCTCCGGCCTTTTGCCTCTCATGGCCTGAGCATGACCAAGATTGAGTCGCGTCCTTCCAGGCGAAAAGCCTGGGAATACATTTTCTTTGTCGATATCGAAGGGCATATGGAGGAAGAGCGGGTTAAGAAAGCCATCGAAGAAATCACCGGCCGCTGTCTTTTCATGAAGGTGCTGGGTTCCTATCCAGCCCACAGTTGATGCCATGCCACTGAAGGTCCATCCAGATATCGCCTCGCTGAGTCCCTATGTCCCCGGGAAGCCGATTGAAGAACTCCAACGGGAACTGGGTCTTGCACGAGTCATTAAATTGGCGTCCAACGAGAATCCGTTAGGCTCCTCCCCGAAGGCGCTTGCCGCCTTGAGCGGGGGAACCTCGACTCTGCATCGCTATCCCGATGGCGGCGCATTTCGCCTGCGCGAAGCTCTGGCGGATTGCTGGAAAGTGACTCCGGATCAGGTCATTCTTGGAAACGGATCGGATGAAATCCTGGGCCTGCTCGCCCGGACGTTTTTGGCCCCGGGCGATGAAGCAATCATGGCCGACCAGACCTTCGTCATTTACAAAATGGAGGTCACGGCAGCCCATGGAAAGCCTGTTATCGTCCCGTTGAAGCAGTGGCGGCACGATCTTCAGGCGATGGCGGGCGCTATTACCGATCGGACGAGGCTCCTCTTTGTGTGTAACCCCAATAATCCCACAGGAACGATGGTATCGGCCACTGAGGTCGAACTGCTGCTGTCACGGGTGCCGGCGCATGTCGTTGTCGTGTTTGACGAAGCCTATTTCGAGTATGTCAGGAGCGAGCAGTTCCCGGATTCTATGTCCTATGTGAAGCAGGGGCGGAATGTCATTGTGCTGCGGACTTTTTCGAAAATCTATGGCCTCGCAGGATTGCGAATCGGGTACGGCGTGGCGACGGCAGAGATCACCAACTTTCTGAACCGAATCCGCCCTCCCTTCAATGCCAATAGTCTGGCGCAGCGTGCTGCGCTCGCCGCGCTCGGAGACGACGAACATGTAGCGCAGAGCCGGTCGGTGAATGAAGCTGGGATGGGGCAGATGGTCAAGGGATTGACCGAGCTCGGGCTTGTGCCGGTTCCGAGCGAAGCGAATTTTGTGTATGTCGATATCGGACGAGACGGTCGCGCGGTGTTTGATGCCCTGCTGAGGGAGGGCGTTATCGTTCGCCACATTGAGGGGCCGATGATCCGAGTGACGATCGGCCTGGAAGAAGAAAATAGGGAATTTTTGGCTGCGCTCAAGCGGGTCATTCAGCCGCATTGAGCGTCTAGTAATCACGCAGGATGCTCAAAAAGGCCGTTCAGCAAGGCCGCAGCGAGCGAAGAGGCGAGGCGTACCATTTCTCACCCGCCCACCCCACGCTGCCAAGACAGCGTGTTCTCCACGCGGGGTACGTTGAGCCTCTGAGCGATGCGAGAACGATGCCTGGTGAAAGGCGCGTCTCGGCGCGCCGGGGTTGGGCGGGTGAGAAGAGTGACTTTTTCAGCATCCTGCTAGTGAGGGCAACATGATTATCGTATTAAAACCAGAAGCAAGCGAACGGGAAGTCGACCACATTATCGATCGGCTTCGCGAGTTGGGACTGAAGTCGCAACTCACGACCGGTCAGGAACGGACGATTATTGGTGTGATCGGCGACGATCGGGTACTGCATAACCAGCCTCTCACGGCGTTGCCGGGCGTTGAAAGTGTCTTGCCGATCCTCGCGCCCTGGAAACTTGTCAGCCGGGAGTTTAAGCGTGAAGGTACGGTCATCGATGTGGGCGGCGTGAAGATCGGCGGCAACAAGCTGATTATCATGGCGGGACCCTGCGCGGTGGAGCGGCTCGAAATCACGGTCGGCATTGCCCATGATGTCAAGGCAGCCGGCGCAAGTATCTTACGCGGTGGCGCTTACAAGCCACGCACTTCGCCGTACTCTTTTCAGGGGTTGGGGCGAGAAGGGTTGGATTACCTGGTTGCGGCGAAGAAACAGACCGGGTTGCCGGTGGTCAGCGAGATTCTGGATACCCGCGACATCGAATTGTTTCTCGAAAAAGCCGACATTATCCAGATTGGCGCCCGCAACATGCAGAACTTCGAGCTGCTTAAAGAAGTTGGGGCTTATGACAAGCCGGTGCTATTGAAGCGGGGGCTTTCGGCCACGATCAAAGAGTTCCTCCTGTCGGCAGAATACATCATGTCCCGGGGGAATCAAAACGTCATGTTGTGCGAGCGGGGAATCAGGACCTTCGAAACGCAATATCGCAATACGCTCGATCTCGCTGCGGTCCCGACGTTAAAAGAACTGTCGCATCTGCCTGTCATCGTCGACCCCAGCCATGCCACTGGCAAGTGGAATCTGGTGGCGCCGATGTCGAAGGCGGCAGTGGCTGCGGGGGCGGATGGCCTCCTGATCGAGGTCCATTCGAATCCGGAATGTGCGTTGTGCGACGGAGAGGAATCCCTTAAGCCGAGCCAGTTCAAAGAACTGATGCAGGATATGCGAAAGATCGCGGTGGCGATTGGCCGGGAAGTGTAGTCAGAAGGATTGTGTGTGAATGACGCTGCATTTTACCCAGGTCGCAATTATTGGAGTCGGGCTGATCGGCGGATCGCTCGGTATGATTCTCCGTCGAAAAGGGTTGGCGTCGAAGGTTGTCGGAGTCGGGCGGCGTGTCGAAAACTTGAAAACCGCGGTCGAGCTTGGTGCGATCGATCGCTACGTCATCGACCCCAAGGACGGAGTGAGGGATGCCGACCTGGTTGTGCTGGCCACTCCCGTCGATACCTATGACCGGCATCTGACGGAGTGGGCATCCTGCTTGAAAAAAGGCGCGATTGTGACCGATGTCGGAAGCGTGAAGGGTCTGCTGGTAGAACAGGCCGAACGAGCCATGCCTGCCGGTGTCCATTTTGTGGGAGCCCATCCCATTGCCGGCAAGGAGAAGACTGGTGTGGCTGCCGGATCGGATCAGCTCTTTATGGGGGCGCGCTGCATCATCACTCCGACAAAAGCGACGGATCCGCAGGCGCTTGAGCAAATCCGAACGATGTGGCAAGCGACCGGCTCGGTGGTGCTGACGATGGATGCCCATCTGCATGACAAGATTCTCGGCGCGGTGAGCCATTTGCCCCATGTGGCGGCCTTTGCCTTGATGAATGCTCTGGCTGAGATTCGCGATCAACAGATTCCCTTCCTCGACCTGGTGAGCCATTCGGGCGGCGGGTTGCGTGACACGACAAGGATTGCCGCCAGTTCTCCTGAAATGTGGCGAGATATCTTTCTTTGGAATCGCGACAATGTGGTCTCGTTCATCGAGGCCTACGAGCGCTCGCTGAGCCAATTGAAGCAGCTCATTCAGGTGAGCGATGCCGCAGGTATCGAGAAGAAACTCGATCAGGCGAAACAGGAACGGGAAAAACTCTCCACGCAACCGACGGTGCCGGCGTAACAGGCCTATGACGCCATTGACTATTACCCCAGGCCGCCCTTTGCGTGGGACGATTTCTGTCCCCGGCGATAAGTCGATTACCCATCGGGCCGTCATTCTGACTGCTTTGGCGAACGGGGTCAGCCGGGTTGTGAGCTATTGTCGTGGAGACGACTGTCTCAATACGGTTCGCGCGTTCCAGGCCCTCGGCATCCGTATCGATCAATCGGTCGATGAACTGTGCGTGCATGGCAAAGGGCTTTGGGGGCTGACCGAGCCGAGTGGACCGATTGATTGCGGGAATTCCGGGACTGGCATTCGTCTCCTGACCGGCCTGCTGGCAGGGCAGGACTTTTTTACGGTATTGACCGGCGATGAATCGATTCGTCGCCGTCCTATGGGGCGAGTCGTCAAGCCGTTGCGGGAAATGGGGGCGATCATCGCCGGACGCAAAGGCGGTGAATTCGCGCCTTTGGCTGTGATGGGTAGCCGTCTCCATGCGGTCACGTACAACTCGCCGGTGGCGAGCGCGCAAATTAAGTCGGCCTTGTTGCTTGCAGCTCTGTTTGCTGAAGGGATAACCCGGATTACAGAGCCGTGTCTTTCGCGGGACCATACGGAACGGATGTTCCAGTTTTTCGGTATTGCTTTTCGACGGGACGGGACAACCCTGCTGCTTGATGGACGGCCGTCTGTTGGCTGGAATGCGGCGCCCCGATTGGTTGTTCCGGGGGACTTCTCGTCCGCGGCATTCTTCATCGTCGGTGCGACGATTGTTCCTGGTTCGGATGTGACGATTCAACAGGTGGGTATTAACCCCACCAGGACCGGCTTGTTGGAAGTGATGGCAAGAATGGGGGCGGATATTCAACTGCTCAACCGGCGTGAAGAGGCGGGAGAACCGGTTGCGGATATCCGAGTGAAGTCAGCCAGGTTGCGCGGGGTGGCGATTGGGGCGGACTTGATCCCTCAGACGATCGATGAATTCCCCATCCTCTGTGTCGCGGCTGCGGTTGCAGAGGGTGAGACGATCATCTCCGGGGCTGAAGAATTGCGGGTCAAAGAAAGCGATCGGATTGCGACCGTGTCGGCAGAGTTACGCGCGATGGGGGCGCAGATCACAGAAAAGCCCGACGGGATGGTTGTGCAAGGGCTTGGCACAGCGGAAGCTAATGGGCGACTGCGAGCTGCACATGGCCGGAGTCATGGGGATCACCGGGTGGCGATGTCACTGGCCATTGCAGGCTTGACCGCTTCGACACCGACATTGATTGACGAGGCGGCCTGTATTGAGACATCATTCCCGGGCTTTCATCACAGGCTCTTAGAGTTAGTCGGCGAGTGCCGATGACGGCTATGATGTGGGACCACCATGCAGGATCTATTACGGGGGACAAGCAAGCGAGCCGGCTGATCGTGGCAATTGATGGTCCGGCTGGTGTCGGCAAGAGTACAGTGGCCCGGTTGCTGGCCTCTCGATTGGGCTATCTGTATCTTGACACAGGCGCCCTCTATCGCGCGACGGCCTGGGCCGTCATTGAGTCTGGCCGGGATTCGGCCGATACCGACGCGGTCGTTGCTCTGTTGCCCACGTTGTCACTTCAAATGCAGTTCCATCAGGGAGTGGCGGCAGTGTTGGTCAGTGGCAGGGATGTGAGCAACGAACTCCGAACGCCTGTGGTGTCGGCAGCGGCTTCGGTGGTCTCGGCAATTCCCGCAGTCCGGGCTTGGCTGTTGCCCGTCCAGCGACAAATCGGAGAAGGCGGAGCGGTGGTGGCTGAGGGGCGCGATATGGGGACGAAGGTATTTCCTTCGGCAGATGTGAAATTTTTTCTCGAAGCGGATCCGAATGTCAGAGCCCAACGCCGGCATCGGGAACTCGTTTCGGCGGGACATTCCGGAGCACTTGAAGAGACGAGCGCCGATTTGACGAGCCGTGATACGCGGGACCGTTCCCGCTCGATCGCTCCACTGGTTCCTGCTGAGGATGCCAGGCATATCGACACGTCGAACTTGTCCGCTACCGACGTGGTGGACCAGATGATGGCTGTGATTGCGGCCAAATTGTGAGTTCGGTTTTCTACGGGATCTTGTGGATCCTCGCTCGGATCATCGGCTGGCTGTGTTTTCGCTTTCGAGTCGTCGGGGCAGTTCCACAAAACGGCGGGTTCATCGTCGCGGCGAACCATGCCAGTTATTTGGATATTCCGCTCCTGGGCTGTGGGATGAGGCGACGGGCCTGGTTTTTGGGGCGTAGCGATCTCTTTCCGGTTCCAGGTCTTAGGGCGATCTGTCAATGGTCGGGATGGATTCCCTTGAGGGCCGGTCGGTTTGACCGTGACGCATTTGGTAAAGCGGTTTCACTGATCAAGGAAGGAAAGGTCGTGGTGATTTTTCCGGAGGGCACTCGCAGTATGGATGGTCGGCTGCAGTCCCCTAAACCGGGGATTGGTATGATCGTGGCACAAACCGGATGTCCGGTGGTTCCGGCCTATCTCAAGGGCACGTTCGACGTGCTGCCGCCTGGAGCTACGTGGCCGCATTTCTGTCCCGTGACCGTTAGCTATGGAGATTCCCTCCTGTTTCCCCGGAATGAGAAGAGTGGTGATGACAAGCAATATTATCAGGAGGTGAGCCGCACCGTGATGGATCGTATCGCCTCACTAGGTGCCGTGGAGTCTCCGACCCAGCAGTCCAGTGCCGGCATTCGCAAGGCTGAGTGAATGCCGGTGTATAACCATCAGCACCCGACTCCTGTCGGAAGAGTAGGATCTATACCATGAGTACGGTTTCGCCATCGAGTGACCAGCAGTTAGATCGAGCGGCCTTAGCGGCCCTGTACGAGGAGACGTTCAAGAACCTCGAAGAGGGCACCATTACGGAAGGCCGGATTGTCGCCGTGACCAAAGACAAGGTGGTCGTGGACATCGGCTACAAGTCTGAAGGGATGATCCAGAACGATCAGTTCTCCACCGAGGAACTTCAGAACATCAAGGTGGGTGATCGGCTTCAAGTCTATATCGAGGAGTGCGAAGACGAGGACGGCAATCTGGTGCTCTCCAAGGAAAAAGCCGACAAGATGAAGATTTGGGAGGAGCTGGAAAAGCTCTTCAATGACGGCAAGAGCATTGACGGGAAGATTGTGGCGCGGATCAAAGGCGGGATGATGGTGGATATCGGCGTGAAGGCCTTTCTGCCTGGTTCGCAGATCGATCTTCACCCAGTGCGGGATCTTGACGGGTTGGTCGGGCGTACGTTCCCTCTCAAGATCATCAAGATCAATCATCGGCGTGGCAACGTTGTCGTGTCCAGGCGCGTGCTTTTGGAAGAGACCAGGGATTCGAAGCGGAAGACGACTCTTTCCACGTTGAAGGAAGGACAGTTGATTCAAGGCCAGGTGAAGAATATTACGGATTACGGGGCGTTCATCGACCTCGGCGGCATCGACGGGTTGCTCCACATCACGGACATGTCATGGGGCCGTGTCGGCCATCCTTCGGAAATGTTCAACATCGGCGACAAGGTGGAAGTGAGCGTGCTCAAATATGACCGGGAGACCGGGCGTATTTCACTCGGCTTGAAACAGAAGAGCGCCGATCCCTGGACCGGCGTAGCCACGAAGTACGCGATCGGCACCCGCGTCCGAGGCCGTGTCGTGAGCCTGACCGACTACGGGGCGTTCATTGAGCTGGAGCCCGGCGTCGAGGGTTTGGTGCATGTCTCTGTGATGTCATGGACACACGAGGTGCGCCATCCGTCGCGTGTCGTGTCTATTGGGGATCAGGTTGAAGCGGCGGTGTTGAACGTGGATCCGGCAAGCAGGAAGATTTCACTCGGCATGAAGCAGACTGCGCCGAACCCCTGGGATATGGTGGAAGGGAAGTATGCCATTGGCACCCATATTGAAGGGAAGGTGAAGAGTCTCACCGATTTTGGCGCATTCATCGGACTTGAAGAGGGCATCGACGGATTGATTCACATTTCCGACATGTCGTGGACGAAACATATCAAGCATCCTTCTGAGCTCTTTAAAAAGGGACAGAAGGTCGAGGCCGTGGTGTTGAGGATCGACAAGGAAAAGGAGCGGCTATCGCTCGGGTATAAGCAGCTCAAGAGCGATCCATGGGACGACGAGATTCCGAGCCGGTATGCGGTTGGGGATGTGGCGGTCGGGAAGATCAGCAAGGTCGCTGACTTTGGCATCTTTGTCGAACTGGACGGGGGAGTCGAAGGGTTGATTCATATCAGCGAGGCGGGTCTTGATGCCCAGGCCAAGCTCGAAGAGAAATTCAAGCTGCAGGATGAAGTGACGGCCAAGATCATCAAGGTTGATCGTGAAGAACGGAAGATCGCGCTCAGCCTGCGCGACCATCAAGTGGATTCCGATCGCCGAACGGTCGATGAATATCATGCCACGCAAGGCGCATTGGACCAGAGTTTGGGCCGTGCGGCGAAACAGAACCGGAAGCGAGGCCAAGACGAGGACGATAAGTAGGTCTGAGTACCAGATCTCGGGGTAAGCCGGGGGCCTTGTGCCCTCGGCGCTTTGAGTGAACAGCAACGATGATGGATGAAATGGCACAAAGGCCGCCGAAGCGAGGGATCGTGCGCGGAGTACTCTGGGCGCTCGGCATCGGGCTTGGCCTGCTCTTTCTGGTGAACCTGTTTTTCCCTGACCTCGACTTTTCTATGGAGGACCGGGTCGGATTGATCCGTATTGAAGGGGTCATTGTGGATGCGCAATCCACAATCAGCGAGTTGAAGCGTTTTGCCGAGAACCCCTCCGTGAAGGCAATCGTATTGCGCATCGACAGTCCCGGCGGCGGGGTTGTGCCGTCGCAAGAAATCCATGACGCGGTCCAGCGGGTTCGTAACAAGAGCAATAAGGCGGTGATTGCCTCAATGGGCACAGTGGCAGCGTCAGGAGGCTACTATATTGCGGTGGCGACTGATCGGATCATGGCCAATTCAGGGACGTTGACGGGGAGCATTGGGGTCATCATGGAGATGGCTAATGTCGAAGGGCTGCTCAAGAAGATCGGGGTCGAAGGTGTCGTAATTAAAAGTGGAAAATTCAAAGATGTGGGATCGCCGTTGCGGAAGATGAGCGATGAAGAACAAGCGTTACTCCAATCCGTCATGGATGATGTCCATAAACAATTTATTGAGGCAGTGGCGGCAGGGCGCGGGCTTGATATGGCGGCTGTGCAGGCCTTGGCGGACGGTCGAATCTTCACGGGCCGCCAGGCCAAAGATTCTAAGCTTGTTGATGAACTCGGTGATCTCGAAGCGGCCATTCAACTTGCGGCGGATGTGGCCGGTATCGAAGGCGAGCCGAAAGTCATCGAGCCTCGCCGACGATTTTCGGTTAGAGAGTTGCTTGAGTCTCGACTGTCGATGCTGTTTCCCAAGTTGATTTTTAACCCAGGGGTCAGCCTCAAGTATCTTATGGCGTTCTAGCGCGGGCGGATTGGCCTGTAGGTCGATTCATTCGTATGAAAGGGGAGCCCAATATGACGAAGGCCCAAATCATCGAGCGCGTATCCGAACAGGTCACGACGTTGACGAAGCGGCAAGCGGAAGTCGTTGTCAATACGATTTTCGACTGTGTGCGTGATTCGTTGAAGAACGGCGATAAGACGGAGATCCGAGGGTTTGGCAGTTTTAGGCTGCGGGCTCGCCGGATGAAAGAGGGACGGAATCCCAAGACCGGCGCGACCGTGGCAGTCCCTGCCAAGAAGGTTCCGTTTTTCAAGGCTGGTAAGGAATTGAAGGAACTCCTGAATCAGTCATAGCGGGACGCTCAGCATGAACGCACCAGATTCCCACGATGCAGTCGGAGTAGATGTTCGCTGGACGGACGAGGCCTCAAAACGTCTGGAGCGGGCACCGCTGTTTCTGCGTGGAATGGTTCGCCGTTTGGCCGAGAAGAAGGCCCGGGAGCTTGGACATGCAGAAATTACAGGGGATCTTCTCGAGCAGTTTAAGAATCAAATGATGAGTGGTATGGGCGGGGAATCTGGTATGGCCGATGCGGCAGAGCAAATGGCGCAAGGCCATCTTCCCTGGACTGCCGCGGCCAAGGACCGACTGGATACGGTTCCAGAGTTCATGCGCCACATGATCAAGCAGATTTCAGAAGAGATTGCCAAAGAGCGGGGTCATCTTGAGGTGAATGTCGAACTCTTCGAAAAGGTGGAGGCGCTAGGCGATTTCCGAGAGGCCTCGGGCCCTCCGATGGAGTGGAGCGAGGGGGCATTGGCCCAGTTGCAAGAGAAGCTGAAACAGTCGCCGCCGATCGCCGTTGAATTCGTTACCGACATGTTGAGGCGGGATACCGAAGATTTGGCCAGAGAGAAAGGTTTGACACAAATCGATGAATCGACGCTGCTTCAATTATGGAACGCCCCACAGGAGCGAGTCCCGTGGACCGATGAGGCATGGAAGCGACTGCAGACGTCTCCGGATTTTGTCCGGAGCGGAATCCGTAAGGCCGCCGAGCGGAGGGCGAGAAAGCTCGGGCTCGCAGAGATCGATTCTGAACATCTGACGACTTTCCGGAATCAAGCCATGATGAAAGCCGTTAAACGGATTCGCTCGTTTGGATACAAAGAGCTGACGTTTGAAGCGTTCGATACGGCGCTGGAGAAGACGAAGCGGCTGCAGGGGAATGAGCAGGCGGAAAAACGCCTCCAGGAAATTCGTGGGCATTTTGCCGATCCGGACCTGAAGAAGCCGGAAGGTGGGACTCTCGGCGCCGATTTGATGGACCGCTTTCGCCAGTATCTTAAGGGGGAAGGGACGCTCTAGCGGTAGGATGCTGACATCAGCCCGTAAGGCGTGAAACGTTAGACGTGAAACGTAGGGTTGCCTGTGCTTTTCCTCCGAACCCTTTCACGTTTAACGATTTACGCCTCACGGATCGCTGGCTCGCGTGCCGAAACGGTTTTTCCTCAGTCGTCAGGCTGCTCATTCCACCAAATAGTTCTCCTCAGGAGCCTGTCCGACATTGCCTTCGTGACGAGGCGAAGGCAATGCGGCCAGATGCGAGGCCGCAGGCCCGAGGGTGACCGTCGTTCCACGCCTCACGTTTGACGGTTCTTTGACGCGTGCCGAGAGCGGGCTGGGCGAATCGCTATGAGGTAGAGGCAGGGGCCGTCTTGGGAACGGCCCCTGCAGTTCAGTGGGCTGCCGTCTGCTGCGGCCAGAACTTATGCCGGATTTGCGGGAGGGGCTCGCTATCGAAATTCGGGATATCGTAGAGACAGCGATCAATTGTGGCCACCTCATCTTCGGTCAAGTCCAAGGTGGCCCGCTTCTTCCAGAATTGATCGAGGGTAAAATAATCGCCTGACTGGGGCTTCTCAGCTAAGAGCACCTTCATTTTATCGAAGCCTGCTGTGTCCACTCCTGGGACACGGCCTTTATTACGGTCGTGACACCAGTGCAATACCTCGGCAATTCCGTACATCGACAATTCAATTTTCGTCATCTTGCTCATGGGTTCCTCCTTACCAAGGTGGCATTCTACCCCAAACACCGCACCGTTTTCAAAGCCGCCAATGAGCGGGCCAGGATTGGGGAAACTCATTTTGGCAAGGATTGTTGCGTGGCTTGGTTGATTGCCAAGAGAAAGAGGTGGTCTGTATACTGCCTGAATTTATTTCAGCGGAAAGGCTTGATCGATGGGCTCATGCTCATATGGACAAACTGCCACGTCGGCGGTTCCTCACTCGAGAGGTGGGTGTGACCAGAGACGCTGACGGACATATGGGCCGGAACCTTGCCGTCGTTGCGACAACTTTCTTTCTGCTTCTGGCAAGCGGCTGTACCAAGCAAGATCCCTACACCCCGCCGGACATTTTTTACTACTTTGCCAGTTACAAAGTAGGGAAGAACCCGACGACTGTCACCCCCACGGATGTCAATCAAGACGGCTTTACCGATCTGGTGACAACGAATATCGGCAGCAATACCCTTTCGATTCTCTTAGGCAACGGTGACGGCACCTTTCACGATCAAGTTCAGCTGAATGTATGTAAGGAGCCCCGCTCGCTCGCCCTCGGAATGTTCAACCGCGATTCGTATCCCGATGTGGTGTTGGCCTGCTCCGGGGGCGACGAAGTGGCCGTACTTTTCGGGCGGGTCGATGGAAAATTTGAAGAAGGGCCGCGCTATCCCGTGCATCGGACTCCTATTGCCATCGCGAGTGACGATCTGAACGGCGATCAGGCTCCAGACCTCGTGGTCGCGTTGCGGAACGACAAGATCAAGGTTTTTCTGGGAACCGGCACCGGTGAATTTACCCATGGCGCGCAGTACGAATATGGCGATACGCCCACATCGGCTGCGTTGGCCGACTTGAATGGCGATGGGAAGATCGATTTGGCCGTGACCAATGGAGGGCCGATGTCGAACGCGGTCTCCATTTGGATGGGGAATGGCGACGGCACGTTTCGCCCCCCTACCGACTATCGGACGGGGAAGCGCCCGCTTGGGGTGACTTTCACTGACTTCAACCGTGACCGGATTCGAGATCTACTTGTCATCAACGGCGTGCAGGATAGCTTCACGACCTTTCTTGGAATAGGTAATGGGACTTTCCATCCAGGGCACGATTCCGGTGCCGATGCAGGACCGAATTTCGGGCTCGCTCGTGACTTCAACGGCGACCGTCTTACAGACGTGGCCATTGTCAATCTTCAATCGAGTGATCTCTCCATTCTCTTTGGCCGTGGCGACGGGACCTTTGAATATCCGCCGAGAAATTATAGGACAAAGCCAGGCCCCTTTGCCCTCGCGACGTTTCGTGTCACAACGAAGGAAGCTGAAGAGCCTGGACTTGTGACAGCGGACAACGGAAACGGAAGCGTCTCAATCTTTCTCCATCGAGGGTTGAAAGCGGCATCCACTCCCGTTGCGCCTTCCCCGTGAGGCGCGTATGCCGTCTATCGATCATGGAGTGAGTCATCAACACCAGTCTTCTTGACAGCTTGTCGACCCTCGGCTACAGTGCCTGATGTGCGCCGCTAGGCCTCATGGCTCTCTGTTCCGAGGACACTGGTGAGATCATTTAGATGGTGGTTTGCTATCGGCGCAGTGCTCACCCTCTCTGTGCTGATGGTACAGGGAGGTGTGCGAGAGCTGCTTGATGGAAACGCTCCGGGAAGCGGGGCCAGCGCGTACCTCTCGTTTGGCACCACGATTGTCGGCGGAGGATTATTGGCAGGCTGCTTGGCATTGGTGATGAATCGACTCCGGTAGGCACAGAGTCAGAAGACAGGCGCGTCGATGCACTGTTTGAGGTGTAAGGGCTGCATGATGGTCGAGCGTCACTATACGCTGGTGAATCGGCGACTCTATGCCCGCTGTTTGAATTGCGGGTTTTGGATAGACCTCGCTGATCTGCTCCGTTTCTTCCACAAAGTGATTGACAGCGGGTTTCGCGGAGGAAAGGTGAGGGAATCGTTTACACTATGAGTGAGAGCGACAGGTTCATTATGACAAGAGATTGCAGAAGGTTCTATCGGGTGCCAGTTCTCGCGCATGCTGCCTTGGTGCTCATCGGTCTCCTGTTGATCGGTGTCGAGGCCCTCACGCCGTCTATCGCCCTTGCGAAGAGCGTAGAGGCTCAACCGGCGCATATCCGAACCGCAATTATTCCGCACCAATTCCCTCCGTGGCGAGTCGCTCCAGCCCATGGCATTCTTCTCAAGGAGCTCAACAGCGGTCGTGTGTTGTATGAACACGATGCCGGAAAGCGAATGTCCCCCGCCAGCCTCACGAAAATCATGTCGGCGCTGGTCATTCTAGAAAGGGGACAGTTGGATGATCTTGTCACGATTAGTCCCAATGCCGCACGGGCTCACAAAACGCATTTACGCGTGAAGGCAGGGCAGGTTTTTAGATTGGAAGATCTGCTGAAAGCCATGTTAATCGTGTCGGCAAACGATGCTTGCCTGGCAGCGGTGGAGCATGTGGGTGGTGACGAAGCACAGTTCGTGGACTTCATGAATGCCAAGGCGGAAGAGCTTGGCTTAGCGGATACACATTTCAGCAATGGCTGCGGGTTCGATAATCCAGACCATTACTCGACGGCTGAAGACCTTGCCACGCTGAGTCTCATGGCTCTCGATCAACCGATTTTCCGGCAGTTAGTCCGTGAGGAACGCGCGATCATTACCCCTGTCAGCGGTCACCGCGCCTATGTATTGCACAACACGAACAGATTATTGGGGCGTATTCCTGGCGTCGAAGGTATCAAGACCGGATTTACTTCCAAAGCCGGGCGATGCCTCATCGCCAAGGTATCCCAGAACGGGAGCGATCTTCTTCTCGTTATCCTCAACTCCAAGCGTCGCTGGAACACTGCGACGAGTCTCATCGCCTATGGGTTACAGGCAGCCGAGTCTCCGCACTGAATTTCTTTGTTTGACCCAGCGACATGCAGGTAGGCAGAGGCGAGAGGGCTGTCGTAGCCTGAGAGTTATCCGCAATGCTACCGAAGCGGAGCAAACTCCACGTTGACATCTTTCCCAAGATAGTTGATGACGAATCCCTGCTTATCATAGGCGAGTATGGCCCCCATCACGTTTTCGTCCCCGTAGTCTTCCTGCCCCAATAGTTTTCGTACATCGTCAGGGCTCTCGCAGTTCAACACGTTGCGAAAAATTCCTCGAGTCTTATAGGAAAATCGATTATTAATAAAGATCAGATCGACCTTGCCGTCCTGAATGCGCACGCCAGCCATAGGACCGGTCGGTTTACGTTGGTCGAGCAAGAAGATAAACGAGGCTTCCTGTTCCACTTTTACTCCAGGAATCTTTTCATTTACGAGAGAGCCCAGGGCTTTGGCTTCGGGGTCTCCCAACTTGACTCCAAACAATGAAATCTCGGAACTCTTCAAAGTCTTGGGATCCATCACGTCGTTCTTACTTAATTCGTAGGGCTCACCATACCCAGGGGGCACCCATGCGCCGACTCCAGCCGTTACCATGCATGTCAGCGTGACGACTCGCAGTAAATCCTTCATCGACTCTTCCTTACCTATATATTCCGAGAGATGGATGGTGTGGGAACGTATTATTCAAATTGGTGGGACCACAGCGCGAAACGTATTTTATCGAACGGCCTTAGAACTTGCAAGAATGGTTGAACGTGTAATGGGGGCGGACTGATAGGTTAGATGCTGTGATGGGTCGAGATGAGAAGGGCCCCGAGGCTCCGGAGCCGGTGAAAGTAGGGCCGACAATCTTCGTCCAATTCGTCTGTCAAACTATCGAGATCTGCAACGCAATCTTCGACGATCCCGATCCGCTGGGGATCAAGCCCCTCAGGACTATCGAGGAAGTACACGACGCATCCGCTGATCACTGTATCCAGTGTCATCAATGGTCCCTCATGTTGGTTTCCCACTTGAGGCCACCGTTCATCTTTGTGGGCTTCCCAGAGAGATAGAACGGCATCCCGATCCATCCTGCAGGCCTCCAATAATCCAGTCTGACTCAGCTCAGATCGGCCCACCCTAGCGCATGGAGTGACAGGATCGCAAGCGCGCAGAGAGTAAGCCCCAGAATCAGTTGGCGATGTCTCTTCGGCCGCCAAGCCGATCGATGAACGGTCCACGACATGAGCGTATTTTGCGCAGGGGTGCCCTCTTGTCGTCCGACCTAATCACGGCGAAAATGACCAACGCATAGTCCTTCACAGGGAACCCTCGGCAGTATGGGATCGCCACCTTCATAGCGTTGGGAACTCATGGGTAGAGTCCACGATGGAGATGTGCTTGCGCGACCTTGTCGATTCCGCTCATCAGGGCGGCCATCCGCATAGAAGTTTTTCTGGAAATGGAAAACTGTAACGTCCGATGGAAGGCGGTGGTCATGATATCTTGCAATCGCTCTTGAATATCAGAGGCTTTCCAGAAAAATCGCTGCACATCCTGCACCCACTCAAAGTAGGACACAATCACGCCACCGGAGTTGGCCAGGATGTCCGGAATGATAAAGACGCCTTGGTCCTGCAGTATGCGATCGGCCTCTAGCGTCGTTGGACCGTTTGCTCCTTCGGCGAGAATCCGGCAGCGCAGCTTCGCGGCATTGTGTTCGGTGATTTGTTCGGAGAGCGCTGCAGGAGTCAATACAGTGCAATCGAGTTGAAGCAATTCGTCGTTAGAAAGCCAGTCTCCCAGCTTGGTGTCTCGGAGGGATTGGCCTGCGGTCTTATAGCGAGTAAGGAGTTCCGGAATGTCCAAGCCGCTCGAATTATGGATGCCTCCGTTCACGTCGCTCACTGCGATGACGCGTGCGCCACACTCTTGCATGATGCGGGCTGTATGGGCCCCGACGTTGCCAAACCCCTGTATAGCCACGGTGGTATTCCGAATATCGAGTTTGAGGTGACGAAGCGCTTCCATCGTGACACAGACCACTCCGCGGCCGGTGGCTTCTTCGCGTCCGAGGCTTCCTCCAATCGACAAGGGCTTGCCTGTGACGACACCTGGTACCGAATACCCCACCTGCTGACTATACGTATCCATGATCCAGGACATCACTTGGGCGTCTGTGCCGACGTCTGGGGCCGGTACGTCCTTATCTGGCCCAATCAACGGGAAGATTTCTGCTGCATAACGTCTGGTCAGTCGTTGCAACTCTGGTCGTGACAACTGTTTTGGATTGACTGCGACGCCACCCTTGGCTCCGCCATAGGGTAGGTCGGCTAACGCGCATTTCCATGTCATCCACATGGCGAGTGCCGCAACTTCCCCAAGGTTCACATCCGGATGATAGCGAATGCCGCCCTTTGTGGGGCCGCGGGCGGAATCGTGCTGCACGCGATATCCGGTATAGACTTCGACTCGGCCGTCATCCATTCGGACCGGCAGACTGACAATCAGCGACCGTTGAGGAAGTTTCAGCCGCTCGCGTAAATTACGATCAAGTTCCATGGCCTCGGCCGCTTGATCAAACTGTGCAACTGCCAGCCGGAAAGTTGGTGTGTCGAGTTCGTGCATGGGCTATTCCTTTGGTCAGGTGTGAAGCGGGGGCGTTGATGTGAGGCGGTAATCATGATGCCTTTGCTCAATGCTATCGGGAGGGAGACTCATCCATTGAATGTTGAACACTCGTGTGAATTCCTGCGCTATTTGTTGCGCGACGATTGATGACGATATGGTGGACTGCCGGAGCTCTGCCATGGACGTGATCCGGCACTGTGCCAGGCCACAGGGCATGATATGGGAAAAAGGGGATAGATCCATATCGACGTTGAGTGAAAATCCGTGAATCGTAACCCCATGATCGATACGGACTCCGATCGCAGCAATCTTCGCATCAACATCATTCCAGCGTACCCAGACACCAGGGTTCTTCCTAATTCGATAGCCCACTATCCCCCATCGCAAGAGTGTATGGATTAAGACTTCCTCCAACTTCCATACATACTGTTTCGGTCCTGAGCAATAATGTGACAGCTTGAGGATGGGATAGCCCACGACCTGTCCAGGTCCATGGTAGGTAATCGAGCCGCCACGATCTACGGACTGGAGGCTGGCGCCTGTCCGGCGGAGAACCTCTCCCCCGCAGTCCCAATGTGCTGGTAGGGTGGTGCGGCCTAGGGTATAGACTGGCGAGTGTTCAAGGAGTAACAACACATCCCTTCGTCTCTCCGCAATCCGTTCCTCCTGTAGCTGTTTCTGAAGTGTCCAGGATTTGGCATAGTGGATCGGTTGTGAAAACTGGACGAGCGTACCTACTCGTGGGGTCAGCGTCGGGAAAGGCTTACTTCCCTGTCCTGGGAAGTCGTCATCTTGGTGTGACCCATCGGCGAGACTCATGGGACAGCCTTCGGCAGCGATGGATTCTGAAGCGAGATCGTGGACTGGGCGTTCTTTCTCTGAATGGTCAGTTGCAGGGTCGACTGGTTTCCGGAAAGTCGGAGGGAGTGCCAAAAGTCTCCGAAATTGTACATCTGATGCTGGTCGACGGTGGTAATGATGTCGCAATTCTGGAAGTTTCCGACGGTGGGTGCCAAGGCGATGACAAGAAGGAGCAGGAATGGAATTGTGAAGAAGCGAAAGAGGAGGGAACTCTTCTGTGTTGTGCGCACACTCGTCATGGGGCCTCATTTACTCGAGTGGGCCTCATTGTCCCACAAGTGCTCTCAGGGTGAAAGTCGTAGAACGGAAAAGGGGCGAGGATCGGCCTCGCCCCTTCCTGCTTCATGAGTCTGTGGCTTACTGGATAGCGGCAAACATTTCCTTAATCTGGGGGGTCTTCAGTTTCTTGAGCGCTTTCGCTTCGATCTGGCGAATCCGCTCCCTCGTCACCGAGAGGCCTTGCCCCACCTGCTCCAGCGTGCAGGCCTGATCGTGGCCGATCCCGAAGCGCAGCCGGATGACGGTTTGCTCTCGGGGTGTGAGCGTGCCGAGAATACGTTCAAGCTGGTGCGACATTTCCGTCCGGTGCACATGGGCATCGGGTGGGACGGCTTGCAGGTCAGGGAGCAGTTCCCCGAATTCCGTACTTCCGTCACCCACCAGCTTCTCCAGGGCGACCGGCTCTTGAAAGGCCTGCACGGTTTCGTGGAGTCGCTCCGGTCTCATTCGTAGCACCTGCGCCACTTCTTCGAGTCGAGCCGGACGGCCCAGCTGTTGCCCGAGTCGTCTGGTCACGCGGAGAATGCGGTGTGAGGCTTCAGTCTGGTGAACCGGAATGCGAATGGTCCGCGATTGATCCGCCAGCGCGCGTGTGATGCCTTGACGGATCCACCAGGTTGCATAGGTGCTGAACTTGAATCCTTTGCGGTATTGATAGCGCTCGGCCGCTTTCATCAACCCGATATTTCCTTCTTGCACGAGATCCAGCAAAGTCAGGCCACGGCCCGTGTAATGTTTTGCGACATCCACAACAAGCCGCAGGTTGCAGCGCACCAATTCGTCCTTTGCCCG
>JANNIV010000148.1:0-23627 GCA_031405355.1 Nitrospira sp. | reverse complement strand
TGTACCGGTCGCAATGTAACGCACGGTCCCACTCAGGTCCGTCTGTTGGGTCACGGCGTGCAAATTGACCGCATCGCTTTCGGCAAAAGGATCGCTATCCACTCCTTCAGTCATCGGAGCAGGCGAAACAGGGTTCGCTTCTGTTTCAAACGCCTGAATGCGGCCAGCAATCGTCCTGATACGGTTGGTCTTCCAGTCGATCTTCCGAACGACGTGGTTCTCAGAGTCAGCGATAAAGAGGTTTCCCTCTGCGTCGAAGGTGAGACTCTTCGGCTCATTCAGACAAGCCGCACAGGCCGCAGCTCCATCACCGGACCAGCCTGAGTCTCCGGTACCGGCAACGGTCTGGATCAATCGAGTTTTGAGATCGGTCTTCATCTGTATCGAGAGTCTAGCTTAACTCAGATTTCGCAGGATGGCCTCGCCCATTTCTGTCGTGCTGACCAGGCGAGTACCCAGACTATGAATATCTTTCGTGCGATAGCCGAGATCCAGGGTCTTCATGATCGCTTGCTCGATGGCAGCGGCTTCCTTGTCCAACTTGAATCCATAAGACAGCATCATCGCCGCCGAGGCAATCGTCGCAATGGGATTCGCCACATTCTTCCCTGCAATGTCCGGCGCGCTGCCGTGAATCGGCTCGAACAGTCCGACCTGCGCGCCAATACTGGCCGACGGCAGCATACCGATGGACCCGGTCAACATCGCGGCCTCATCGCTCAAAATATCACCGAATATGTTGTTGCAAAGCATCACATCGAACTGCCGCGGGTTGCGCACGAGTTGCATCGCCGCATTGTCGACATAGATATGGTTCAATTCTACATCCGGATAGCCCTTGTGGGTCTCGATGACGACACGGCGCCACAGCTCAGACGACTCCAGAACGTTCGCCTTATCGACAGACGTCACCTTTTTCCGGCGTTTTCTGGCCGCCTCAAACGCTACTTTCGCAATGCGTTGGATTTCTTCAGTGGTATAGACTTCGGTGTTGACGCCTCGCTCGCTTCCGTTCGGCAACTTCTCGATCCCTTTTGGTTTCCCGAAGTAGATCCCGCCGGTCAGTTCACGAATGACGAGGATATCGATCCCCTCGATCACCTCGCGTTTCAGTGTAGAGGCATCGGCCAACATCGGATACAACTTCGCCGGCCGTAAATTTGCGTAGAGGCCCAAGTGCTCTCGCAAGCCTAACAGCGCGCGTTCCGGACGCAAGCTATACTCCAACCCCTCCCACTTAGGACCGCCTACTGCGCCAAGCAAGACCGCGTCGCTCTGTTTGGCCAGGGTCAGCGTTTCCTGAGGAAGCGGAACGCCCACTTTGTCGATAGCCTGCCCACCGACATCAGCGGATAGAAACTCGAACCTGTGCTCGAACTTCTTGGCCACAGCCTTCAATACCTTCACCGCCTCAGGGACGATCTCTCGACCCACTCCATCACCGGCTAACACGGCAATCTTCGCCTTCACAAACCACTCTCCCTCTTTGTGAATTTAACCCACACCAGCACTACTCCAGCACTTCCTCGTCCTCTGGCCGCCAAGCAGGCTCGACCACACAGAGGAATTCAATGGCGGTGGGGCCACTACTCTCCAGAGACTGCTTGCCTCCCGGAGGCACATAGACAATGGAGCCGGTTTCCACCGCGACGACAGAGTCATCGACGGTCAATCGTCCCCTGCCTGCGATAATGTAGTAGACCTCTGAGGATCTCAGCTTATGCCACTTCGACCGAAGGCCTGGAGCCAATGTCCCGTGCACCACACTATATCTAAGCGAGAGCGGTTGTTTCGCAGGATGCAGCAGCTCCCGCAGGACGGTATGATCGCCGGCCAAAAACTCCTGCCGATCTGCCAGGGTGACATGAACCACGGTGCACCTCCCAGCCGATAATACCTTCCAGGTTCCAGACCGGAGCCGCTAACTCTACCGTGGCCACTTTCCCTAAATCAAGCTTACCCTATGTTCACCCTGCGTCTGTTTTCCCGCCAGGTACAACAGCTTGTTTAGCGCGTTGAGATAGGCCCTCGCCGAGGCCATGATGATA
The DNA here is from genome assembly GCA_031405355.1 of Nitrospira sp. Lineage (GTDB taxonomy): Bacteria > Nitrospirota > Nitrospiria > Nitrospirales > Nitrospiraceae > Palsa-1315. The sequence continues at coordinate 21,579 of JANNIV010000148.1, read as the reverse complement.
TCCGTATCCGCTCCATGGCCTGAGACAGTGCGGCCATCTTCTTGAACCCGGACCGAGACTTCGCCCTGGGCATCGGTCCCGCCGGTAATGGCCTTCACCACATACATGAGAAGCGTGCTTTTCGTCTGCGTCATCGCGGCAATCGTCCGGTAGACCGCATCGACCGGCCCATCTCCTGTCCCGGTCTGCGAGATCGTTCGTCCGTCGATCTCGAGTTCGACGGTGGCAGTTGGAACCCGATCGGTCCCGCTGGCGACAAAGAACGATTTCAAGTTGATCCGATCGGCCATTTTGCCCAACTCTTCGGAAACGATGACTTCAAGATCCTCTTCGTATATCTCCTTCTTTTGATCGGCTAACTTCTTAAACCGCTCGAACGCGTGATTGATCTCTTCGTCAGAGAGCGTATATCCCAACTCCACCAGCCTCTGTCGAAATGCATGCCGTCCCGAAAGCTTCCCCATGACCATCTTGCTCTCGACCAGCCCGATCGTCTCCGGCCGCATGATTTCATAGGTCGTCTTATCCTTCAGCAGTCCGTCCTGGTGAATGCCGGATGTATGGGCAAAGGCATTTGCCCCGACGATCGCCTTGTTCGGCTGCACCACCATGCCGGTGATCTTACTGACCAATCGGCTGGTCTTCGAAATTTCTTCGGTGCGAATCTTCGTGTCGGCTTGATAGAAATCCTTCCTGGTTCGAATCCCCATGACAATTTCTTCCAATGCCGTGTTCCCTGCCCGCTCGCCAATTCCGTTGATCGTGCACTCCACTTGGCCGGCCCCTTCGAACACCGCCGCCAAGCTGTTCCCCACGGCAAGGCCAAGGTCGTTGTGGCAATGGACGGAGATCACCGCCTTCGCACTATTTGACACCTGCTCGCGAATGCCACGGATGAGCCGGCCAAATTCTTGTGGCACTGCATAGCCGACCGTATCGGGAATATTAATCGTCCCGGCTCCTGCGGCAATCACCGCCTCGATCACCTCATAGAGATAGGCTGGATCGGAACGGCTGGCATCCATGGGCGAAAACTCCACATCGTCCACATAGCCTCTCGCCCGTTGCACCATCTCGACCGCACGCCTCTTCGCCTCATCGCGCGTCATTCTGAACTGATGCTTCAAGTGAATATCCGAGGTTGAAAGAAACGTATGAATTCGAACCTTGGGAGCCCCCTTCAACGCCTCCCAAGCTCGATCAATATCCTCCGGGCGAGCCCGTGCCAAGCTACAAATCGTCGGTCCCTCGACTTCCTGAGCGATCCGCCGCACTGCTTCAAAATCTCCAGGAGAACTATAAGCAAATCCTGCTTCAATGATGTCGACCCCCAGACGCGCCAACTGCTTCGCCACCATGATTTTCTCTTCCACATTCATGCTGGCGCCTGGCGACTGTTCGCCATCCCGCAAAGTCGTATCGAAAATTCGTATCATTCTGGTCATGATGTCACCTTTTCTCCTGGTGCGTTGAGGCTGCTCAAAGCGGTTGTCCAGCAAGGCCGCAGGCGAGTTAAACACCGCAGGCGTACCCTCTGGGGTACGTTGAGGATGTTTTCGAGCCGAGAACGAAGCTGGCGACCGCTTTCAGCAGCCGACAAAACAAAAGCCTCCATCCCTAAGCCCAGGGACGGAGGCTTTGAGAAGCTCCGTGGTACCACCCTGATTCAGCTATGAACAACCTGTCGCTGTCCACAGCCCTTCATTTCGCCCTGTCACGGGGGCGAGGCGGAATCCATTACTCGGGTTTCATGGATTCTAGCTCAGAGGCGAGTTCGGCGCCGCACAGGCTGGTTTGCACCATTCACCAGCTCTCTTTTACTGTGCGAATCGCGTACTACTCCTCGTCGTAGCCATTAGCAGCATTCTGCGGGAGTACTCTCCCGTTGTGATACAGGTACAAACCATCGAAGTTCTAGCATGCACAGTGGTTATCCCACAGTCCATTAGAACTTCGATTCATTCACCGACTGCTCGGCCTTGGGCGATGGACGTTTTCCCGTCACCTTGGACAGAAGTCCGACCAGTCGTTCTGCAGGGCCCATCAAGGCATACCCGGCAAAGATGACAAATAGCATCACTTGGGGCCAAGCCGCTACGAGCATGAGCGTCAAAATTCCCCAGACGAGATAGGTAATGTGCTGACCGCCGCGGAACTTCATGTCTTTAAAGCTCCGATACTTGATGGTGCTCACCATCAAGAACGAAAGGGTCAGCGTAATAATCAGAACAATTAGGGGCTTCACTTCTGTTCCAATCCTGACGCTGTAATGGTCGAAAATCACAAGCGACGCCACAACCCCTGCCGCTGCAGGAATAGCCAAACCGGTAAAGTACTTGCCGTCTGGCACGGATGTAGTCGAATTAAATCGGGCCAATCGAACCGCACCCATCGCCACATACGCGAACATCACCGCCATACCGAACATGCCCTGTCCGCTCAGCGCCCAGGAATAAATCAAGAGGCCTGGGGCAACCCCGAACGACACCACGTCGGACAACGAGTCGTACTCAAAGCCGAAATGGCTGGTGCTGTTCGTCAACCGCGCGGACTTTCCATCGAGCACGTCGAAGACCATCGCCACCAGGATGGCAACCGCTGCGACCATGTAATCGGCATTGAACACGGACAGCATCGAAAACACACCACACAATAGATTTCCTGTCGTAAAAAGATTGGGGATCAAGTGCATGGCGGCTTTACGCCGCTTCCCATCTCTTCCGAATGATTGCCGAAGTCCCATGGGTTTCATGGTAATTCTCCCAGGATAGTTTCCCCACCTTTGACTCGGTCGCCGACTGCAACTCTTACAGCCGTCCCGATAGGAAGAAACGTATCCATCCGCGACCCAAATCGAATCAAGCCGAACCGTTCACCGAGCACCGCCCGATCTCTTGGCGAGACCCAACAGACGATCCTCCTGGCAATCAACCCAGCCACCTGCACACACAATACTTTTGGGCCCTGCACTGTTCTAATCATCAGGGCATTTTGCTCGTTCCGCAACGTCGCATCCGGCTTGTTGGCGGCCAGAAACAAACCTGGCTGATACTGCACATCTTCGATGACCCCTTCGCAAGGCACCCGGTTAATGTGCACATCGAACACATTCAAGAATATACTGATCCTGATACTGCGGTCCTTGATGAATCGGGGCTCGAACTCTTCTTCGATGGCGACAACTTTCCCGTCACCGGACGCCAGGATGAGACGCGGCCCCTGAGGGACCACCCGGGATGGGTTGCGAAAGAACCACGCGACGAAGAAGGTCAGGAGCGCCGCCACGACCGCCGCGATAATCCACCCCAACCATACTGCTAGCAGTGTAACGCCAACAGCAATCCCGATGAAGGGAATTCCTTCTTTGGCAAAAGGGATGCCGACGGCACGATCCGCCACTTATTAGCCATCAGCTCTCAGCATTCAGCTTAAGTCCGCCGACTCTTTTATGAGCTGACGGCTGATAGCTGATAGCTGACAACTGCTCCTCAGTTAGTTTTTACTCTTATCGACCAGTTGGTCCTTCTTCAGCCAGGGCATCATCGCACGCAGCCGGCCTCCGACCTCTTCGATAGGATGGGCCTCCCCCTTTGCCAGCAACGCATTGTAGACCGGACGGTTTGCTTGATTTTCCAGCACCCATTCTTTGGCGAACTGGCCTTGCTGAATCTCGCTCAAAATTTTCTTCATTTCAAGCTTTGTCTGCTCCGTCACAATCCGAGGGCCGCGAGTGATATCACCGTACTTGGCCGTCGTACTGATGGAGTACCGCATGTTGGCAATGCCGCCCTGATAGATCAAATCCACAATCAGTTTTACTTCATGCAGGCACTCGAAATAGGCCATTTCCGGAGAATAGCCGGCTTCCACAAGCGTCTCGTACCCGGCCTGGATAAGAGACGTGAGCCCTCCGCAGAGGACAACCTGTTCGCCGAAAAGATCCGTCTCGGTTTCTTCCCGAAAGTTTGTTTCGATCACACCGGCCCGCCCGCCCCCGATCGCACTGGCATAGGCAAGTCCCAACTGCTTGGTCGTTCCGCTGGGATCCTGATGAATTGCGAGTAAGCAGGGCACCCCGCTGCCTTTCGTATATTCTGATCGAACGAGATGGCCCGGTCCTTTGGGCGCGACCATGAACACATTGATCGTGGGCGGCGGGACGATTTGCCCGAAATGAATGTTGAAGCCATGGCCAAACGCGAGATAGGAGCCCGGCTTCAAATTCGGAGCGATCTCCTGCCGATAGATGGCCGCTTGCGCTTCGTCGGGCGCGAGAATCATGACGACATCCGACGCCTTGACGGCATCGGCCACCGGCATGACTTTCAGCCCGCTTTGCTCCGCCTTCTTCCATGAAGCGCCTTCGCGCAGCCCGATAACCACACTCACACCACTCTCCTTCATGTTGAGCGCATGGGCATGGCCCTGACTGCCATAGCCGATCACCGCCACTTTCTTATTCCGGATCTGTTGAATGTCGGCATCTTTATCGTAATAAATCTTCATCGATCGCTCCTGGGGTAATAGCCGTGTCAAGGAACCGATTGGACGTCGAGTCCGGGATGATGTCTATTCGCGGACAACCTTTTTTGCCTGTACGTCCGTCGACCTAATCAACTCGCGGGCAACCGCAACCCGTCCTGTACGTGTGAGTTCTTTGATTCCGAGTGGCTGCAACAGATTGATGATCGCTTCGATCTTTCGTGGATCCCCGGTCACCTCGATAGTGTACGTCGCCGGCGTCGAGTCGATGACGTTGGCCCGAAAAATATCGGCGATCCTCAGCGCCTCCGCCCGATCTTCAGACCGCGTATGCACCTTGATGAGCGCCGTCTCCCTCGAAACAAAGTCGCTCTCGTTCAGATCCACGACCTTAATGACATCGATTAATTTATTGAGCTGTTTGACGATCTGCTCGATGATCCGCTCGTCTCCGGACGTCACGATGGTCATCTGCGACATGGAGGGATCGAGCGTCGGCGCCACAGAAAGACTTTCAATGTTGAACCCGCGACCGCTGAACAGACCGGCGATGCGAGACAACGACCCGAACTTGTTCTCGACGGTCACGGAAATAATGTGTTCCATAAAAATAATTGCTACATGTTGAGTGTTGTTTTTTTAGTTTCGTCTAATTCCACATTCATCATTCACAATTCAACATTAACGGCTTAGGCCGTGAGAATCGTGTCTGAATCTTTTGGGGCCACCTGCCCCGTTCCAGACTGTTTGCTTTTCAATGCAGGCGGATCTTCCAAAATCATCTCATGGTTACAGCCGCCGGCAGGAATCATGGGATAGACATTTTCATACGGATAGGTCGGCACATCGACGATGACCGGTTTATTCACCGCAAGCGCTTCCTTGATGACATCGTCGATCTCAGATGGCTTGTTGGTCCTGAGCCCGACTGCTCCATATGCCTCCGCCAACTTCACAAAGTCCGGCGTCGTCTCCAGATAGCTCGAGGCATACCGGCCTTCATAAAAGAGATCCTGCCACTGACGCACCATCCCGTGAAATCGGTTGTTCAAAATGATGATCTTTACCGGCAGCTTATGCACCACCGCCGTCGCCATTTCCTGCATGTTCATCTGGATACTGCCGTCGCCCGCGATGCAGAGGACTAACCGGCCGGGAAACGCTGCCTGCGCCCCCATGGCGGCAGGAAATCCAAACCCCATGGTTCCAAGTCCCCCGGAGGTTAACCAGCGATTCGGCTTCGCCAGCTTAAAGTACTGAGCCGCCCACATTTGATGTTGGCCGACATCGGTGGACACGATTGGATCCCGATCCTTCGTGAGGTCATAGAGCCGGCTGATGACATGTTGCGGCTTGATCGGCCCATCCGCTTCTTGTTGATATGCGAGAGGATTTGCCTTTTGCCATTCTCGAATCTGATCCCACCAGGGCTTGCGTAATTCCCGTTGATCGCCGTTTACCGTGGCACGAAGAATCTGAATCAACTCTCGGAGCACCATTTTGCAATCGCCGACGATCGGAATATCGACATTGACATTCTTCCGGATCGAGGTCGGATCGATATCAATGTGGATGACCTTGGCATGCGGACAAAACTCGGAAACCTTTCCGGTCACGCGATCGTCAAATCGTGCACCGATAGCCACGACAAGATCGGAATAGTGCATCACCATATTCGCCCAATAGGTACCGTGCATCCCCAGCATACCCATGGACTGAGGATGTTCGCCGGGGAAAGCCCCCAGCCCCATCAACGTCATGTCGACCGGCATATGAGTCAGTTCGGCCAATTCCATCAATTCTTGCGATGCCCCGGAAAAGATGACTCCCCCGCCGACATACAGCACCGGCTTCTTTGCCTTCGTCATAGCCTCAGCCGCCTGCTTAATCTGCCACTTATTCCCTTCGTATACGGGATTGTAGCTACGGATGGAGATGGAACTTGGATAGACGAACTCCGCCTTATCCATAGATACGTCTTTCGGAATATCCACCAACACCGGACCTGGGCGCCCCGTCGTCGCAATGTAGAACGCTTCCTTGATCGTGACGGCCAGATCTTTCACATCTTTCACCAGGAAGTTGTATTTGGTGCAGGGACGGCTCAGTCCTATATTATCCGCTTCCTGGAACGCATCATTCCCTATCAGGCTTGTGGGAACTTGTCCGCTAAAACAGACCAGCGGCACGGAATCCATATAAGCATCCGCCAATGCCGTAATCACATTCGTCATCCCTGGTCCTGAGGTCACAAGACACACCCCGGCTTTACCGGTCGCCTTGGCGTAACCTTCCGCCATATGGCCAGCCCCCTGCTCATGGCGAGTCAGGACTACTTCAATATCCTTCTGCTGATGAAGCATGTCAAAAATCTTCAGAACGACACCACCGGGAAGCGCAAAAATCGTCTTCACGCCTTCCCGTTTGAGACATTCGATGAGGATCTCAGCACCTGTGAGCTTCATGACGGAACCTCCCTCCATCCCGCCAGTGAGAACTAGGCGGAGGAGCCAGCACAAAATATGCTACGCGGCGGCTCGTCAAAACTTAGACGAGACACGCCCCCCACGATTGTTCAGAACATTCTGAAAAATCAGGGAGAAAGAGAAAGATGGTTGATCCTATCACCACGCGTTTCCACGCGTCAATAGTAGGGCCAGTCTATGAGCCTTCTTCCCTGACAGTCGACCTCCCCACATGATACCTTCACGCTCCACTCGCTGGCTTGGACTACACCTCCATGAGCTTGCCTATCCGTGTGACCATCCTGTCTCGTAAAGATTGCCATCTCTGCGATATCGTCTACCGAATAGCCACTCATCTTCAGTCAGAACTACACATTGAAACGAGCAAGGTCTCTATCGAAAGCGATAGGGAATTGATGGAACGTTATGGGGCAAGAGTTCCGGTCATCTTGCTCGACGAGGTCGAACAGTTCGAAGGGAACGTGACGGAAGGAGAGTTACGTCGAGCAATAAAAAAAGCGCGGTGGAGAAGACCGATAAGCCGGATTCTGTCCCGCCTGGGATATGCTCCCAAACGGGGGTGATCATTTCTCTGGGATTCGAGTTACCTCGAACCTCAAGCGACCTACCCGAAGACCTCGGCCGGGCCAGCCGGTCGCCGGCTTTCCGAAGAAAACCGGCAGGTGTCTTCCTATTTGGCCTTGCATCAGGCGACGCTTACCCTGCCAGTGATGTCGCCACCACCGCGGTGGGCTCTTACCCCACCGTTTCACCCTTACCTGAGCCAAAGCAACCGGATTGGAATCCTGTCTCCTTAGCCATCGGCGGTTTGTTCTCTGTGGTGCTGGTGTCGGATCGCTCCGCCTGGGAATTACCCAGCGCCCTGCCCATGAAGTCCGGACTTTCCTCTTAAAGCGTTACCGCTCCAAGCGATCACCTAGTCTTCTCCCTCGCGCCAGAACACTATAGGACTGGAACGCCACGCTTTCAAGGGCACACCAAGAATGCTTCGACCTAGCCCGTATTATTCATGACGGTTCGTCGCGAAATCGCGCAGTCGCCACGCGAAACAGGCGCGCGGAGCCGCGAGGGAGGGAGGCATACTGACACAGTATGTTGACCAACTGAGCGGCGAGCCCGCCTGCCTGGACGCCGTCCCAACCGCGTCCAGGCTTGTCGCAGCGGCGAATCCGCGATGCAGCAGAAACGTTCATGAATAATGCGGGCTATTGCACGGTCGGCAACAATGCCGCAGGCACCGGCTGCTTGGACTGATAAATAGCCATGGCCTCAGGCATCCACCTTTTCAGCTGATCGATGCGGGTCTCGTGGCTTGGGTGCGTAGACATAAACTCTGACGGTGCGCCGCCACCGGACGTCTGGCCCATCCGTTCCCACAGGGCTACCGCCTCTCGTGGGTCATAGCCGGCATCCGCCGCGAGCAGAATCCCAATGTAGTCCGCCTCCGATTCATGCTTTCGGCTAAAGGGCAGCAACACTCCCACCTTCGCACCGACACCAAGCGCCGCCATCGTCGCTTGCCCCAACATCCCGCCCCCGCCTGCCGCTCCGGCTGCTGCGCCAACGATCTGAAGTCCGGCATTCGTCAACTGACCCTGGCTCATCCGTTCGGCTCCGTGCCGGGCCAAGGCATGGACAACTTCATGCCCCATAACGGCAGCCAGCCCTGCCTCCGTCTTGGCCATGGGAAAGATGCCGGTATACACCGCCATCTTGCCGCCAGGTAGCGCAAAGGCATTCGGCGTCTTATCGTCTTTGATGACCGTCACTTCCCACTGAAACTGGTTCGCCATCTCAGCATACTTCGAACGCTTGGCTGCTTCGACGATGCGGGCCGCCACGCGTTTGACCGGTTCGATCTCGCGCGGATCCTGCGACGGCCGCATCTTGGGATCACTCTTGATCTGATCATAGGCCTGTGCGCCCATTTGCATTTCTTGCGGCACGGAGGTCATGAGCAACTGCGACCGTCCTGTATAAGGATTGGTTTCACACCCTGCCAACGTGGCGAGCGCCACACTCATCACCATCACGAACACCCACCGTGACCGTTGTTTCACTTTACGCATCGAACGACTCCTCCCCCTGCTCGATTCGATTCTGTCGACTCCGCCGAAATTGACCGCTCCAGATCGGTCTGTTAGATTATCCTGCCGCTCTGAGATTTTCTACCAGCAGGATGCTGAAAAAGTCCGCCAGCCAGTCTTGTTCATTTGGTCTGTTCGGTCTATCTGGCTTGTTTGGTTGGACGAAACTAACCAGATGAACCAGATAGACCAGATGGACCAGACAGACCGGACTTGTCTCAGATGTGCGGGCCATTGAATTCCACCGTGCCATAATAGTTTTCCTCAGCCTACTAGGGCCATTTCTCTGTGACCGACAAGACACCGCACACCTCCATCGAACGCATCGGCATTGATGAGTCCGGCAAGGGAGACTATTTTGGTCCCCTGGTCATCGCCGCTGTTTTCGTCGATGCCATTACACAGAATGAACTCATCCTCATGAACGTTCGGGACAGCAAGAAAATATCAGACGGCCGTATACTCGAGATGGCTCCCGACATCCGAATGCTGTGTCCCCACAGCATTATCGCAATCGGGCCGCAACGATACAACGAACTGTACGCGAAGATCAGAAATTTGAATCGCCTGCTGGCATGGGGACACGCCAAGGCCCTGGAGACATTGCTTGAAAAGGTTTCATGCGGACGCGCGATCGCAGATCGGTTCGGCGACGAGCGGTTGATTTTGAATGCCTTACAGGAAAAGGGTCGCACGATCGTATTGGAACAGAAGCATAAGGCTGAATCCGATCTGGCCGTGGCCGCCGCTTCCATTCTAGCCCGCGCAGAATTCCTCCTCCGGTTGAAACGCCTCTCGGATGAGATCGGCACGACGTTGCCAAAAGGGGCGTCACCCGCCGTCGAACTGGCCGGACGCATGATCGTGAAAAAGCATGGAGAGGAGCGGCTGGGGTTGGTCGCCAAACTGCACTTCAAAACAACTCAAGCTGTACTAGGGACGATAGGCTAAACTGATTCGCCAATCTCAAGGACCGACGTCTTGTCGAGCTCGGGGCCTGGCGTGGGTTGGATGGGAACTTGTCCATCCCAGTAGAGCATTCTCCGGCAGTAAGGGCAGGTGTGGAGATCTTCCGCTCGTTTGACTTCTGAAATCAGTTGCGGAGGAAGCTGCAGGCGGCATCCGGAACAGATCCCTTCTTTGATTTCAGCGAGCGCGTGATCCTTGCGCGACGCTTTGATCGAATTATAACGACTGAGCAGCCCTTTCTCGACATGAGCCGAGCAGGCTTGCTGCTGCGCCACAAGATCAGTCAACTCAGTTGAGAGACTGTGCTCCAGCGCATCAAGCGCCTGCTTTTCCTGCGTAAAGGCCTTTTCGATAGTACCGAGCTTCTCTTGTGCTTCCTTTGCCGTCCGCTGCTGTTGTTCGATCTTCTCCATGCAGAGCAAGATCTTCTCCTCAATGTCCCCTTTCTTCTTGTTGGCGACCTCGATCTCGAAGAGATGGGCTTGATATTCCTTGTTGGACTTCAAGTCGGACAGCCGCGACTTCATTTTTTCAGTGTGCGCTTCATGCGCTTCAAGATCCTGTTCGTGCGACCGCCGCTCCTTGATGAAAGTCTCCACCGAAACATTGGTCTGTTGATGTAGCTGCTGAGCCTCTCGAAGCGGGACATCAACCGCTTGAAGCCGCTCTGGGATTTTTCGGCGTTGGTCCTTGATCTCCGCGATGCGGAGATCCAACTTCTGCAGTTCGATAAGGGGGGAAAGATTCTGGTTCAACGCACTCCTGTAGCTGTGGTTCAGAACAACGATCCGGATCGATGAGCTTCGCAGCTGCGCTGGTGGGCCCACTAGGACTTGAACCTAGGACCAGCTGATTATGAGTCAGCCGCTCTAACCACCTGAGCTATGGGCCCGATCAGGCGGATGACTCTCGCGTGCCTGACCCGCAGACACGAACTTGAGATTTTAGGCTGCCCAGGGAACGGAGTCAAATCCCACGGAGCACGCCATGACGCATCACAGACTTTCCACGAAGCTGCGTAGCTTCTTGCTCCTGCTCGGATGACGCAGCTTGCGCAGAGCCTTGGCTTCGATCTGCCGGATACGTTCTCTGGTCACTTCGAAATCCTGGCCGACCTCTTCGAGGGTATGGTCGGTGGCTTCGCCGATGCCAAACCGCTTCCGCAACACTTTTTCTTCCCGCGGCGTGAGCGTTTCCAATGCGCTGTTGATCTGGCGCTGGAGATCGTACCGGATCGCCGCTTCCAGGGGAGACACCGCCTTTTTATCTTCAATGAAGTCGCCCAAATGGCTGTCTTCTTCTTCGCCGATCGGGGTCTCGAGAGAAATCGGCTCGCGTGCGATTTTTAAAATTTTTCGCACCTTGTCGAGCGGCAGATCCATACGCTCGGCAATTTCCTCCGGCGTCGGTTCGCGTCCGAGTTTCTGAACCAGATGGCGGGAGGTTCGAATCAGCTTGTTGATCGTCTCGATCATATGCACGGGAATACGGATTGTCCGGGCTTGATCGGCAATCGCACGGGTAATCGCCTGGCGGATCCACCACGTTGCATAGGTACTGAACTTGTAGCCTCGCTTGTACTCGAATTTATCCACGGCCTTCATCAGGCCGATATTACCTTCCTGGATCAAGTCGAGGAACTGGAGACCGCGGTTCGTATACTTCTTGGCGATACTGACGACGAGACGAAGATTCGCCTCGACCAGCTCGGCTTTCCCACGCTTGACCTTATCCTCCGCCACATCCAGATGCTTGACCGCATCTTTAATCTCTTCCGCTGATACGAGGGCCTCTTCGGTCTCGAGTTGTCGAATTCGGCCCTTCGCAGCCTGGTAGACTTTTTTTATCTCGGTGAGGGCATCCTCCGAGCAACTCGTTTTGCGTTTGACGGCGAGGAAGTCCTTCCTTGTGCGGCAGAGCTTCTTGAGAGCCTCAGCACCGGCCTCACCGCTGATCCCGAGCCGCCGCTGGCAACTGACGATCTCCCGCTCCGATGTCCGGATCTGAATCGCCAGCTCGCGCACACGCTGCACCATCCGATCTTTCAACACGCCATGGAGGTTGACGGACTCCATCTTCTCCACGACCTGATCGCGAATCGTATCGATCTGTTTCTTAATCTTCTTCTGTTTTATTGGGTCATTGTCGGCATGCCGGGCGACTTCATAGAGGCTCTTGAGCGATGTCGAAATTTTTCGGACGGAGTTCAGCCCTTCGAGCGTCTTGACCCGAAGCTCTTCATAGTCCCGCTGAATTTGTTCTTCCTCGAATTCCTCTTCAGTCTCGACGATCGGGACGATCTCACGCACGTCGATGGTCCCGTTCTTGAGCTGATCGTACAATGCGAGGACAAACTCGATCGTCATCGGCATCCCATAGATGACCGAAGCGATGTCCCTCTTTCCTTCTTCAATGCGTTTCGCGATCTCGATCTCTCCCTCACGACTCAACAGCGCCACGCTCCCCATTTCTTTAAGGTAGAGCCGAACCGGATCATCGGTCCGGCTGAGCGCACCGGGAGTTAAATCGATTTCCTTCTCCTCTTTCTCTTCTTTCTCAGTCTCCTCTCCCGCACCGGCTTCGACCTCGACGTCCTCGGTATCCTCGCTGGCCTCTTCAGTGTCCTGGGCTTTCCTGATCCGTTCCCCCTCAGGCGCATCGACAATCTCGATGTCCATTTCGCCGAACATCGTCATGATGCTGCCGAACTGCTCGGAGGACACGACTTCCGCGGGCAACGTGCTGTTCAGCTCGTCGTACGTCAAAAAGCCCTTCTCTTTCCCCATCGAGATCAGCTTCTTTACTTCGCCGAGCAACTCTGGTTTCGCCATAACTACTCCTTCACTAAGGACAACATCCCGGTAGAGGGCCGCCCCGACTTTTGCATTCGCAGTTCATTCACTTGTGTGTTCAGCCGCCGCGCATCCTCCGCACGGCCTTCACGCTCTGCGGCTTTGAGCTGCCCGATCAGACTTCGAAATACGGCTTCGGCTCGTTTCCGATCCAACGTCTCTAAACAGCCCGCGACGTGGGCCTTCACATCGTCGAAATGATCTTCCCTGATGGAGAGCTCAGTCGCCAGCGACCCGCAGTCCGGATGATCAACCACCGCATCCAACAACGACCTGAGCCCGACTCGGCCGTCTCGATCGAGATGATTGAGTGCCGACTCTACGAGGGACCGGCAGGCCAAAACGGAGAAAGCCTCGGGCCTCAGCCGTCGCACATCGGCGGGCGTCAGGTGCCCATGCAGCAGCAAATACACCAGATCCCGCTCTTCGCTCACCCCCTTGAACATCGCCGGTGTGGTATCGGCCGATTGAACGGGCGCCGGTCGATGTCCTTCCGACTGTACCAACGCCGGATACCGCTCGATTAATCGTTGCTGGCTAATTTCCAGTCGTTCGGCGACCACGCGAATCCGTTCTTCTCGTTCGATCGGATGCTCGCTCTTTTGCAAAATCCTCAACACATCGTCCACACTGCGGATACGCCCTTCGATCGTACTGGACTCCGCGGTGCTCAAACGATGCTCAAGGGCAAAATCCAAGAGGCTCGGAGCCTGCTCTTCCAAACGGGCGAAGGCCTCCGGCCCTTGCTTCCGTACATAGGTATCGGGGTCATCTCCATCCGGTAACGTGACGACTTTCACCCCGAGCCCGCTATTCACGAACAGATCGAGCCCTCTCAACGCTGCACGGACCCCAGCCTGATCCGGATCGAATAACAGCACGACCTTCGAAGCGAACCGTCTCAACACCTGAATATGCTCTGCCGTCAAGGCCGTCCCCAACGTTGCGACCGTATGGGTCAACCCGGCTTGATGCAGCGCGACCGCATCAAAATACCCTTCCACCACGATCACGGTCTTCAGCCGAGCCACCGCTTCTCGCGCAAGATCCAACGCGTAGAGCGTCTGCCCCTTCTTGAACAAGGGAGTATCCGGAGAGTTCAGGTACTTTGGAGTCCCTTCGCCGAGGATACGCCCGCCAAAGCCGACAACCCTCTTACGCAAGTCCGTGATGGGAAACATCACACGGCCGCGAAAACGATCGTAGGATCCTGACGCATGCTCGCGCGGCACCGTCAGCCCGGCCATCGCTAACTCAGCAGCGGTGAAGCCTTGCTGCATCAAGGCTTTGCTCAATCCATCCCACTCGTTCGGAACAAACCCAACTGCAAACCGCTCCAGCGTCGCATCGGTCATGCCTCGCCCCGCCAGATACGTGCGCGCTTCTTCTCCAAGCTTGGGATCATTGAGATTCTGCCTGAACCACCCCACCACCGCCTGATTCAAGGACTCGACCCGAGCGGTCTGCGCGGCGAGAGGGCCGGACTGACTCGCAGATTCCTGTATTTCGATTCCCACTTTTCGGCCAAGATCGCGCACCACTTCCGGAAAACTTGTCCCGGTAATACGAGTCAAAAATGTAAATACGTTGCCGCCAGCTCCGCAACCGAAACAATGAAAAATTTGCTTGGAAGAATTGACGGTAAACGACGGGGATTTTTCCTGATGAAACGGACACAACCCCTTGAGATTCTGACCGGCGCTGGTCAGGCTCACGTGATGTCCGACCACCTCGGCAATATCGACCCGATCCCTGACTTGGTTGATCACATCTTCAGAAATCAGACCTCGGCCCACGGGAGTCGCGACTCCTATTTCCCCACCAGGCATCGGTGAGAAAGATAAATGTAAGTGGTCGTAAAATAGACCGGTCAGGGTAACAGACGGGAAAGAAATCTGTCAACGTGGTGAGAATGCACTAACCAGGAGGCCAGGCCATGTGTCGCCCGCCCAAGACATGGAGATGAAGGTGAAACACGCTCTGCCCACCATGTGCACCGGTATTGATGACAAATCGGTACCCGGCATCGGTAACTCCCTTTAGTTTCGCGATCTTGTTACCGGCAAGCATCAAATGTCCGAGCAATCCGACATCCGAATCTTGTAATTCCACAATCGAAACCACATGTTTCCGGGGGATGACAAGCGTATGAGTCGGTGCCTGGGGATTGATATCGTCGAACGCGACCACCAGGTCGTCTTCATAGACGAGCGCCGCAGGAATGGTTCTCGCGACGATTTTGCAAAAGAGGCACTCGCTCATGAGCTGCTTCCCTTTCTCAAACCCGACTTTCCAAACCGAGTCGCCAGCTCCTGATAGACCTCTTGAGGTGTGATGCCGTGGTACCCCAAGGCCACCAAGGTATGGAATAATAGGTCCGCCGTTTCATACACGATTTCGTCCTTCTTTCCGCCCTTCCCAGCAATCGCCACCTCGCCAGCTTCTTCGACGACTTTCTTCAAAATACGATCAACCCCGCCTTCCAGCAATTTGGAGGTATAGGAATCGCTTGATGGCTGACGCTTCCGCTCTTGGATCGTCTGGTAGAGGCGTTCGAGAATGCCACCCCAGGACTCGGATGTCTTCGTTTCCGGTGAGTCCAGACGCGAAAAGAAACAGGCCCGCTCCCCTGTGTGGCACGTCGGGCCGACCGGCTCGACCTTCACGAGGAGGGCATCGCCGTCACAATCTAAAAACAGGTCCTTGAGCTGCAGCCTGTGCCCGGAGGTCTCACCCTTTTCCCATAGCGTCTGGCGCGACCGGCTCCAGAAATGCACGGACTTCGTCTCGATGGTCTTTTGTAATGCCTCCTGGTTCATGAAGGCCACCATCAGAACTGTGCCGTCCTGCCAATCCTGCACGACCGCCGGAATCAGCCCCTGCGCATCGAATTTCAATCGCCCCATATCCATTATCGAACCGCCACTCCCTTCTGACGAAGATAGGCTTTCGCCTCCTGAATCGTGTGCGTTCGAAAATGAAAAATAGACGCGGCCAGCACCGCATCGGCCTTGCCCCTGACGAATCCGTCGTAAAGATGCTCCAAACTCCCCACGCCACCCGACGCAATTACTGGAATCGACACAGCCTCCGACACGGTGGCCGTCAATGCGAGGTCGTATCCTCGCTGTTGCCCATCTTGATCCATGCTCGTAAGCAAAATCTCACCCGCCCCATATTGCGCCATCGTCTTCGCCCATTCGACGACATCGAGACCGGTCGACTTGCGGCCACCGTGGGTGAACACTTCCCATCCTGTTGCCGGCGCAGTGCGACGCTTAGCATCAATCGCCACGACGATACATTGCGTCCCGAATCGCTCTGCCGCTTCCTTCACAAATTCAGGCCGTTGGACCGCCGCCGTATTGATGCTCACCTTGTCCGCGCCTGCGTTCAACAGCGCCCGGATGTCCTCGATCGTTCTCACTCCCCCGCCGACAGTCAGCGGCATGAACACCCGCGCCGCCGTCTGCTCAACCACGTCGATGATGGTCTTACGGTTCTCATGAGAGGCGGTGATGTCCAGGAAACAGAGCTCATCGGCTCCTTCGCGATCATAGACCGTGGCCACTTCGACCGGATCGCCCGCATCGCGCAAATTCACAAAGCTCACGCCTTTGACGACGCGACCGTCTTTGACATCCAGGCAGGGGATAATGCGTTTAGTCAACATCACAACACGTGAAGCGTGAAACGTGAAACGAACATGTCAGGAAAGAGTTCATCATGCCTCACGGAGGGCTGCGACAGCGGCCCGATAATCTAGCTTGCCGTCGTAGAGCGCTTTCCCCACAATCGCACCTTCAACTCTAGGGCCAAGCGCCTGGACCGCCCGTAGATCCTCGACCCGGGAAATACCGCCGGAGGCGATCACGGGGAAGGACGACAATTCCACCACCTCCCGCAACGCCACCAGATTCGGCCCACCCAACATACCATCGCGGGCAATATCCGTATAGATCACGGCGCCCAAGGCATAGTCTGCCAGCTCCTTGAGCAGATCTGTAGCCTTCGTCTCTGATACCGAGGTCCAACCCTTGACCGCCACCTTCCCATCTCGCGCATCCAGTCCCAACAAAATCAGTCGAGGAAATTCCTGACAGGCCTTTTCCAAGAAAGACCGATCTGTCAATGCCGCAGTGCCGAGTACCACCCTGCTCACACCTGCCCCGAGATAACGCCGCACCGTCTCGATCGATCGTATCCCGCCTCCGACCTGTATCCTTAGGCTCACGGTGCGAATGATCGTCTCGATCTGAGGAAGATTACGGGGTTCTCCCTCCACAGCCCCATTCAAATCCACCACATGGATCAGTGTTGCGCCACCTTGCTGCCATTGCCTCGCGACAGCCGGCACGTCGTCAGAATAAACCGTCTCTGCCGCCATGTCCCCCTGGCGTAACCGCACGCAGCGGCCATTTTTTAAATCAATAGCAGGAATAACGAGCATACAAAGAACCGCTTCCTCTCAGTGTTCCCCGACTGTTCCAAACGGAAATTCCTTGAGCATATGTTCGACTCCATACGCCGCCAGCTCTTCCGCCGTGACAAACATGCCCCTACGTTGGATAAATCCCATCACATCTTCATTCATCGGCCGCTGCTTCTCATAGTAATTCCCTTCCCACAGAACTTGGCCATCAGCGGCAATGAGTTTGGCTTCAAAACCCACTGTTGCCGCAGGGCTGGCGCCAAAGCGACCTCCGACTCGTTCCTGGTACACCGACACTTGGCCGATCAGGGAGGCATCCGCCTTGAGCCGTTTTGCCACCATCGTCGCCGATGACTGACCGGCGGAATGTTGCGACGGCGCCTGAGAGGCTAGCGCTATTGCTGCCTCACCCGGCGAAAGCACGGTGATGCCCTGCCTCGCCTTCAACCGGCTCCATAGTAACTGCGTGACGATGTCCCCGGCGCCGGTCGGCACTGTGACTGTTTGCCTGAGAGGCTGTTCGACATTCGACGGCACCGCCATCGCCATATCGGACCTGCGAACCTCAGGCGGCACTGAGAACATCTGATCGGCAACGTCTCTCACCTGTGGCGTCGCGAGAGTCGTGAACGGTACCAACGCCAAGATGCGAATCTGATAGCGCGGCAATTCCGCTGACGATTTCGTGGTCACTTTCGACCCGCTGCAGCCGACCAGGGCCAGCACAAGAACCGTCAGCACGAGCGCGTACGGCGTCAGGAGTAAGGAAAAAGTTGTCTTGTTTTGCATTGTCATCACCTCACCCCTCACGCCTAACCCCTTACGGCTACGTATGCCATGATCCAAAGTTCTTAATAAGTTGCAACCCGACGGCCTGACTCTTTTCAGGATGGAACTGGCAGGCCACCACATTGTCATGCCAGATACTCGAGACAAACGTCGTCCCATAGTCCGTCGTGGTTGCCGCAACAGCCTTGTCAGAGGGATCAACATAAAAAGAATGCACAAAATACCAGTACGACCCGTTGGCAATCCCTTCGAACAGGGGACAGGGCCGCTCAGTCGTGACGTTATTCCACCCCATGTGCGGCACCTTCAACCCCTGGCCTGCAGCAAATCGTCTGACCTTGCCGGGAATAATGCCGAGACCCTTGTGAGTCCCAAACTCCTCACTTTCCTCAAACAGCAATTGGAGCCCCAAACAGATTCCCAGAAAGGGCTTTCCCAATTGAATCGCTGTGCGAATCGGTTCCGCCAGCCCATAGCGCTCGACGTTGGCCATGCAATCGCCAAAGGCTCCGACACCAGGCAACACCACATGGCTCGCGTTCCCGATCACGCGTGGATCACGCGTCACCACCGCCTGATGCCCCACCGCCTCAAAGGCCTTGGAGACACTGCGGAGATTGCCCATGCCGTAGTCGATGATGGCGATCATGGTAGCCGACCAAACCTCAAGAAGGTGTAACAATACCGCAACCAGAATGATCCTGCCACTCATCAGTGCACAAATTAAGAAGGGGGACAAGCTACTCATATGGCCTGTCCCCCTTGAGCCCTTCGGCTTTGCTAATTAGACGCCAGCTACAACATTCCCTTCGTAGACAAAACCTTCCCGGCTAACCGTTCTTCCAACATCGTTGCCTGATCAAGGGCTTTGGCTGTCGCCTTGAAGATGGCTTCCATGATGTGGTGCGGGTTGCGGCCATACATGAGATTCACGTGCAGGTTGAGTCCGCCGTGCGTGACGAAGGCTTGGAAGAAGTCTTCGAATAATCCTAGGTCGAAGGCTTTGATTTTCCGGTCCGGCAAGGCGACGTTGTAGACGAGGTAGGGCCGGCCGCTGAGATCGATGGTGACCTGGGCCAGCGTTTCATCGAGCGGCGCTGAGGCGAACCCAAATCGCTTGATCCCGGCCTTTTCGCCCAAGGCTTGATGCAGCGCCTTGCCCATCACGATGCCGACATCCTCCACCGTGTGATGTTCGTCGATATCGATGTCGCCCTTGGCTTGGACGGTCAGGTCGAAGAAGCCGTGCCTGGACAATAGCTCCAGCATATGGTCGAAGAAGCGAATGCCGGTGTCGATCTTTCCTTGCCCGCTGCCGTCCAGTGTCCATTCGACAGAGATATCCGTTTCTTTGGTCGCACGATGAATCGATGCCTGCCTGGGTGCCGATCCGTTCTT
Source organism: Nitrospira sp. (assembly GCA_031405355.1). Classification (GTDB taxonomy): domain Bacteria; phylum Nitrospirota; class Nitrospiria; order Nitrospirales; family Nitrospiraceae; genus Palsa-1315. The sequence continues at coordinate 2,084 of JANNIV010000148.1, read as the reverse complement.
TTTCATGAGAACCTGCTCTGGGCCGATTTCGCGTGGGCGTCAAACCCTTCGATGTGGGCCAACCGAACGAGATGATCTTTCACCTTGCTCAGCTCCTCCTTCGTGTAATGCACGATGTTGCTCACCTTGATGTAATCGTGGACGGACAGAGCCGAAAAGAACCGCGCCGTTCCGCCGGTGGGCAAGACGTGATTGGGGCCTGCGACATAATCCGCAACCGATGGGGGAGTGTACCGACCCAAGAAGAGCGCTCCCGCGTGACGGACTTTCTCCAGATAGTCAAACGGCTCATCGACCGAAAGCGTCAAATGTTCCGGAGCAATCTCGTTGGCCACATCGATGGCCTCATCCATCGTGGCAACCACGAAGGCCACCGAATGGCGCGCGATAGACTTGGCCGCAATTTTTTCCCTTTGCAGCCCCTTCAACTGGCTTTCGATGAGCCGCACCACGTCCTTTGCTAACTGAGCCGAGGTGGTGACGAGATAGACCTGCGCGTCTTCGTCATGCTCCGCTTCGCAGAGCAGATCGGCTGCGACATGTGCTGGCTTGGCGTCGCCGTCTGCGACGACGAGCAATTCGCTCGGGCCTGCCACCATGTCAATCCCGACGGTGCCGTAGAGAAGCCGCTTGGCTGTCGCGACATAAATATTGCCGGGGCCCACGATTTTGTCGACGCGCCGGATCGTCTTGGTCCCGTAGGCCATCGCACCAACAGCTTGCACGCCCCCGACGCGATAGATCTCCGTCACACCGGCAATGTCGGCTGCGACCAAAAGATAGGGATTGATCGGGCCTTTTTGTGGCGGCGTACACATCACCACGCGGGAAACACCCGCGACCTTGGCCGGAATCGCACACATCAAGACCGACGAGGGATACACGGCCTTGCCGCCCGGTACATACAGCCCGACTGCATCAACCGGCGTGACCACCTGCCCCAGCGTCGCCTCGTGGTCCTGATACATCCAAGTCTTGATGCGCTGGCGTTCGTGGAATGACGTAATCCGCTTAGCCGCAAACCGGAGGGCGTCGCCCTCGTCTTTCCGGATATGGAAGTAGGCCTCTTTGATCTCTTCAGGGGTGACGCGCAAACCCGTGTCCTTCATGGAAACACGGTCGAACTGTTTCGTATAACGGAGGACGGCCTTATCCCCACCCCGTTCCACGGCTTGCAAAATCGACTTGACCGTTTTCTCGACGGCAGCCCCCTGCACACGGGCACGCGACGCGACTTTCTTGAGTGCTGGGAGGAAGGCTCGCTCGGTGGAGATCACAATCTTCATCTGCCTGTCTTTCTGACCGTTCGACGAGCCCCGCGCAAAGACTTGCGTGGAGCAGCTGTTCGAGACCCCGCTGCGGTACTGCTCGCAGCCCTGAGCTTTTTGATCAGCTCTGTCACCACCGCATGCTTCAGCTTCAAACTCGCCCGATTCACGATGAGCCGGGCCGTGGACTGCGCGATGCATTCCACTTCAACAAGGTCATGCGCCTTGAGCGTGTTGCCGGTTTCAACCAGATCGACGATCCGATCGGCCAGACCAACTAACGGCGCCAGTTCAATCGAACCGTATAACTTGATAATTTCGACCGGCACGCCACGCTGATTGAAATACCGCTCAGTGATCTTCGGATACTTGGTCGCCACCCGAATTTTTGAGGACAGCCGGTCGCGTGAAGCCTGCCCCTTGAGCGCAGCGACGGCGATTCTACACGCTCCGAACCCTAAATCCAATGGCTCATACACGTCGCTGTCCTGCTCCATCAAGACGTCTTTCCCGACAATTCCGACATCCGCCGCGCCATATTCGACATAGGTCGGCACATCGGTCGGCCGCACGATCAGGAAGGTCATCCCGATCTCCGGACAGGGGAACACCAGCCGGCGACTCTCGGTAGAGAGGCTGCCCAGTGCATATCCCGCTCGGCGAAAGACGTCCAGCGTCAGATCCAACATTTTCCCCTTCGACAAGGCAATCGTCAGCATGATGTCAGCGAGTCTCGGCCGGAGCCGCTCCCTCTTTGTGACGGGTGATCGTCGCACCCAACCCACGCAACTTCTCCTCCATCCGCTCATAGCCGCG
>JANNIV010000147.1:0-3445 GCA_031405355.1 Nitrospira sp. | reverse complement strand
TGCGTGGGCAATGACACGTCGCCCGACTACATGAGTAGCAATGGCTCCGACAATAACTACAAGGCACAGAAATAGGACAAGGCTAAGTCCTGGCCTTTCCTCAGCTCCGATATTCCAAGGGAGGTCGTGGAGCAATTCGTTAAGTGCGTGAAATAGTTTGGAAAGGATTAAGAATGTGACCCAGGCCGGCACGAGAGCCAACAATCCGGCCAAAAAGTATTTCCACAGGTTCTTTGGCATCGCCGCTTGTTTCCTTCTACACGATCCGGCAAGTTCTGCAGTGTAGCAGAAACTACCTTCGGAAATAGAGTCTGGTCGCGGGGCTTGATCTCATCGATATCGGTGATCTATCCTTGCTCTGTAATATCGGTCGAGTACACAGGGAGGGGTGTTATGACGGAACGTACGGAAGCAAGGCGTCCGGTCAATCTCGACAAGGATCTTCTCGCCATTCTCTGCTGCCCCGACACGAAGCAGGAAGTGTGTTTGGCTGAGAATGCCCTGATTGCCAAGTTAAATGCGGCGGTGATCAGTGGGCAACTGAAAAACAGGGCGAATAAGCCGGTCACCGAACCCCTCGATGGAGGATTGATCAGAAGCGACAGAAAGATGCTGTATCCTATCCGCGAAGACATTCCGGTCATGCTCATCGAAGAAGGTATCCCCCTCGAAGGAATGATCTAGCCCCCATTCTTCATTAACGATTCTGCCGCAGTCGCAGGTTCAGCGCTGCAGAATAACCCGTCACACATACTACGTCTGCAGCTGTATTCTGCAGCTACACAGGGCGCATGTTCTCCTCTCAACGTTCGGCCTCCTGTGCGTCGAGAGGGACGCCCGATTCTCCCCACTCGTCATTGAGGCGCGACAGCGGGAGCAGTCGCCTATTGGTTGTCCGTCTTGGAGCCGGTCGATGATCCGCAGTGCTGGCAGAGATATTCATACAGATTGCCTGACGGGAGCACGAGTAAGAGTCGTTCCCGAGTCGGGGTTGCCACTCGGCATGAAGGGCAATAGAGCAATGTGGCATTCAACGATCGGAATTGGCCAGGTTGTTCTGACGCATCCGGTCTTGATGGTCGAGCTCTCGTGGGGGATAGACCGGCCGGCCAAGTTTGGCTGGTCGGTTTACGCGGAAAGCCTGACATAAAATAATTCTACGTGGAAGAGGCAGGAGTGATTAGTGCCGAAGGTTCGGCTACGGAATGCTTTCTATTCACCACGATGCGTTGGGTCCGTTCTTCGATGGAAATTTTTGAGCGTGCCGGAACAGTTTCCAGAACCTCCGCCCTGCTTGCACGAGACCGTAGACCGCTAGTCCGCTCAATAAGCCGTAGAATCCGGTCGTACTCCAGGGCCAAAGCCCTGGGGCATGCATGACGACGCCGAGTGCAATGTGGCCGCCAACACCCAGACAAAGCGCAAAAATGATCCACTCTTGCATCATCTTATCGATCTGTCTGTCGCATGAGAAGCGACAGATGAAATTGGTACGGGTGCCCTCTGAAGGCGGAAGCGTTACACCGCCGGCGTCTTGGCTGACTCAATGTCCGTTGCTGTGATCAGGCTAGATAAATAATCAGCGACAAAATTGAGCGCTTCCTCCCGGCCATCTGCACGACGGCCCTTTTCTCGCCGCTGCACCGACAGCTCGTGATCGAGATCAGACTTTACTTCGGTGAGAACTCGCTGAAGAGACGAGGGAGTCAAATTTGCATCCATGTCTTCCAGCTCTTGGCAGCGATCAAGAACCCAATTTAATCCTTCGATCCGCCCGGCGTAATGTTCCTGCTCGGCGGTGTCAATCCGTGACATCGTAGTGGCAAACGTTTGGGCCTCGTAAATGAGATTGTAGAAGCTGGTCACTGCTCGCTGTAGGGTTGGATTCATGGCACTCCTTTACACAAGTTATGAACCATCAGATTATACACGAGAATGCCAAGGCGACAAGGAAAAAGTTGTAGGGCTAGGTAAACAGGAGAGAGTGAAACTCGTTCATGAAGCCGTAATAGAGCGGGGCAAAGTCTTTGAGGCTCTCGGGACTGGTTTCCTTTAAACGTTTGAAGAAGAGGATCTGGGCACGAGGGTTGATCTGTTCCAGGAGCTGACCCAACTGAGCCATGGTGTAGCTGCCGGTTGGGACGCTGAGGACATAGTGCACAAGACGCTCGACGAATTGTTGGGCGAGATACTCGCTGGAGAGGTATCCGTCCGGGAGTTTTCCTGAAGCTAGAAACTCGTCGAAGGGTATAGCTTGCGCCGCATATGGGACCGATGGTTGCTGACTAGAGGTCACGCCGATGATACCCCAGCTTGTAATGGAGAAACGTCCGCATGTTTCTGCAACTCTACTGGACCCCTTGTGGTGCGTCAAGTGCGAAGAAGGAGCAGGCAGGACTGAGCCGAAAGACCAAGAAGAGTTAAATCGCCTTCCGCTGACAGGCGGCTAAACAGCCTGTAATAGAGTACGGTAGTTGCTGATCCGCTGGAAATAGAAAAAGAAGGTCTCGTGCTCTGGCAGACTGTCGCCGGTCATCTTCCAGAGTTCATCCCGTAAGAATCCGGTCTTGTCGAGGCCCGATAGGCCGCTTGACAGTGTCGTTCATGCATCAGTAAAATCCAATCCCTCTGACCGACAGTGATCGAGCGGGAATAGCTCAGTGGTAGAGCATCGCCTTGCCAAGGCGAGGGTCGCGGGTTCAAATCCCGTTTCCCGCTCCAGTATTCTGTCTTCTTCTCAAGATGCCATCCTCTCACGTTTCACGGCTCACGTTTCGCAGTTCCTCGGAGCGATTAGCGAACCACATGTACGAGGGACTGTAACTGCCCCACTTGTTCGACTGCACGAGAGAGCTCGACCGGGGTGAGCGGGGTTTGACTGAATCGCCCCTGATGGTAGAGGGCGGTTACGTTAGCTACTATGGGAGCGGCTGCTTTCCATTCCTGTTCAACCAGTCTGGCAAATTCACTGGCTGTGGCTGCTGGAGACTTCCTCACGCCATGCCTTTCCATCATGCGAAGCATACGGGCGTAGAGCTGAACGATCGCAAGTTCCGGATGTGATGTCGGAAGATGTGTGGTGGCCCATAGCGCGATCCTGTCCCGAAGCATAAGAAGGAATAAAGCCGAGCCGACCACGATCACTCCCGTGATGAGCTCCAGCATTCCTAGCTGGAATGTCCGGACCATGTGCATCAGATGGCTGAGAGTCTGACCTATCGGAGCACTCAGCAGCGAAACCCCGCGACTCACTCTTTCTCGTAACGCATCAGTGCCTTCTCGAACTCCATGAACGACTGCCAGTTGATCCTTCACGCTATAACGGACAAATAGGCGATCCCACTGTAACCGGACGGATTCCCCGAATCGGGTGAGAGGTGCCCAGCGAGAAGTGGAAACTGCTGCGCTGACGGTGGGGGTGGGATCCATGGTGATCCAGCCTGAG
>JANNIV010000146.1:0-14978 GCA_031405355.1 Nitrospira sp. | reverse complement strand
GAAACCATCAGCCAGACTGGTATCCCCATCGAGAAAGACAAGGCCTTAAACGAACGGATGTACGGCGAACTGCAAGGATTGAACAAAGACGAAACTGCGAAAAAATACGGCGAGGCCCAGGTGAAGATTTGGCGGCGAAGTTACGACGTGCGTCCGCCAGGAGGGGAAAGCCTGAAAGACACCGCGGAGCGTGTATTGCCCTACTATGAACGGACCATCAAGCCCTATCTCTTGAAAGGGGACACCATTCTCGTCGCGGCGCACGGAAACAGTTTACGGGCCCTGATCATGGAGTTGGAACAGCTCTCCCAGAAGCAAGTGCTGGAGCTAAATATTCCGACTGGCGCGCCGCTGCTCTATGAGCTGGATCAAGCGGGGAAAGTTGTCAATCACCGCTACCTCTGATCGATCGCGGCCGGTCAAACGATTATCCGACATCTTCCAGTAACTGCCCATAGGTGTTGACTGGCACAAAATCGATCAGAAGGGTCAAGAGATTACCCCGTTCTACTTCTTTGACCAATCGATTCTCCTCCATGAACGTGGCAGCCTCCGCACTCACAGCAAGCGGACTTACCCCTTCTTCAACTAAGCGACTATACCAACGACGACGTTCCTGCCATTCACTGAGATAGGCGGTCCAGGAAACTGAACCGACGGGAACGGTCAAACCCCATCCTGTTTCCATTAAAGCCAAGATGAGTTCCGATAACGCGGGTTGATACTTCTGCGGGATATGCGCCTCGATAGCTGCAAAAATCCAAAACAGATTCAGTGAAAGCACCTCTTGTGTAATCGCCTGAGCCTGCTCCGTCGTCGCCTCAATCCCATATTCCTCCAGCTGCTGAACCGACACACCGATCGGCATTGCAGCGACCAGAGCAGCCGCTGCTTGCCTCGGCGTCATCGAATTGGCTGACATGCTTGGCCTCCTCCTTCGCCTGGGAGGGCAAAGCATACGCTACTGTCGCCTGTGCACTCAAACGACTCTTGTCCAAGCCTGCCCTCTATGCTAAAGTTCGCCGTCATGATTCGACAGTTTACCGCCACATTCTCACGATGGATCTGTGCTGCCGGTCTGTTAGTGATCTTGGTCGCTGGCGCCGTTGTATTCACACCTCGGGTCCATGCCGACGAAAACCGCTGGGGATTCGGAAGCGGCCTGGGACTCACATCCGGAACGGTCAATGGCACGGTATTCAACCTGGCATTCAGTGGTGACTACTATCTAGATCGAAACTTCTCGGTCGGACCGATGATGCAGATCAGTCCGATGGGCGATCTTTTTCAGATCTCCTTCGCCGGGGTCGGTCGCTATTATTTTCGCCTCAATAACGGCATCAACCTGGTGCCCTTCACGGGGATCGGATTGATCCATGCAGACCTAGACCGCCGGACGGGCCCTCAGCCCATCGACCGCAACGACACGAGTTGGTACATCCCTATCGGCGTCTCATTAGAGTACCAGGCCTCTCACAATCTCGCCTTGACTTCGACGTTGATCGTGAATCTCCACGACATCAATCTTTCTCCTTCGTTACGGGAGAATGACCAAACAAGCGTTGCCTTGCTGTTTGGTTTCCGCTTCGGCCCATAAGTAAGGCAAGAGGGAAACCCCTCGCTTCGTTCGCGCCCTCCACTTTCTGCTCCGAAGTTCTCAGCGACCCACGGCAAATGGGCCCAGACGCGTGAGCAGAGCACTGCGAGGTTGCGGCAATCTGATAGGCTGTGCCGTGAGCCTGAGGATACGGGGTGAGGGAGAGGAATAGCTACGCCGCCTTAGCAGGCCGCCAGCGAAGTCCGATGTTCAGCAGTTCTTGCAACAGGTCTTTATACGTATAACCAGCCTTCTCTGCCGAATCAGAAAAGTCTTCATCGTGCGCGATTTGCGGATTCGGATTGGCTTCCAGCACATATACGTTCCCGCCTGCGTCCATTCTTACGTCGATGCGAGCATAGCCGCTCAGGCCGAGGGTGCGATAGACACGCTTTGCGAGATGTTGAATTTTCTCGGCTTTCCCTTCAGGAAGATTTCTGGCTTCGCCTGACCGAATCCCATATTTGTCTTGATACGTGCGACTCCACTTGACTCGTTCTGTCGCAATCCGGCGGGCGTCATCTGGAAGCTTGTCCATCATCAACTCCCACACCGGCAAGACGTGGACATGCCCATTGCCCATCACTCCGACATAGAATTCGCGCCCTTCGATGTACCGCTCGATGAGGGCGCCGGTCCCCACACTCGCATGGATGAATTCGACTCGCTCCTTGAGTTTATCGTCATCCTGGACAATGGATGCCTGAGAGATCCCAAGCGACGCCTCTTCGGTCACCGATTTCACAATTAAGGGAAATGACAGCCACTTGGGCCGCTTAACCGTCCGCCCCTGCGGTACCACCATAAACTCCGGGAACGGAATACGATGGAACGAAAACAGCTTCTTGGAGAGAACTTTGTCGCGTGCCAACATCAAACCACGTGGGTTACAGCCGGTATAGGGCATGTGAAGCAGTTCAAGATACGACACGACATTCTGGTCATACACCGCCACCCCATCGAACTCTTCAAGCAGATTGAAGGCGATGTGCGGCTTCCAGTCTTCTATGGCCGATCGCAGCACCCCGAGATCGCTCTTGACTCCTAGAGGCTTCACGTCATGCCCGAGCTTGCGGAGCGTGGAGACGACATCGTATTCCGTCTTCCACTCGGCTCCTGTCACCTCCAGCCCGTTGAGAGGGTCAGGAGGAACCAGGTCTTCGTGCATCAAGACGAGAATTCGGAGCCGCTTCATACCGCCACCTTATGTCGCCCGCTGCGCAAGTAGTTCATCGTGTGGACGGTCAGCAAGATGGTGAAATCTAATTTCGCCTGCTCTTCTGCGAGCGGCAGTCGCAGATGGAGCTGACGGCAGCGCTGAATCATGTCCTTCAAGACCTGATCAATCGTATACTGATATTCGCCAGTCCAGGCTGCGACTTTGCGGCGCACCTCTCTTCGAAAGCGGTTCAAGAAGGTGGCGGCGCTCAGCTTATCCGTGTGGGCAGGGGCATCGGAAAATAGTCGCTTCAAGTCCGGATCGTACAATGACGGTCGTTCAACCCCGTAATGCCTGCGCTTTCGCTCATAGTGCTCGCGCAAGGTCTTCTTCAGTTCAGATAGCGGATCGATCTCCTCACTCGTGACCACCTTGGGCGGAGCCGCTGCCAGCCCTTTCATGAGCCCGTCGACATACTGCAGCTTCTTGAGCACCGGCCAGCCCTTGTAGCGGTCGGCCCATGTCGAATCTGGTGTCAGCCAAACTGCGAAGGTCTCCGCAAAATCTTCATCCGGATGGCTTTGCGCATACCACACATCGAGATGGCGCACAAAGCTCCGACTATAGGGCCTGGGGCTGTAATACTTGGGGTAGGGATCAGACGAGCGCCCAAAGACCTGTTGGCGACGGCGAAGACGACGGAGGCGATAAGCGTTTTCGATGGCATGGCCGGCCTCATGCCGTAAAATGCGCATGCACCACTCCGCAGTCCCCCCCTCTACCTCAAGCATCTGATCCATTTCAAGTTTTGCGAGTCGTGGATGGGCCAGATAAAACGGAACGGCAATCCCCGGCACACCGTCCGGAGTAAACCATTCGTTGGATAACCAAAAATGAGGGCGAAATATTAGCTGCCTGGCTTCGAGTTCGGCGTAGAGTTTCCGGATCTGTTCTGACAGGAATACCCCGTCGAGGGTAATGCCAAGTTGGCTCATGGGGAGATTCAGAAGTTTCTCGTTGGACCAGGAAACCCATTCTGGCCCGTGACCATGATTGTCAGACGCTGTCACGTCCTGTGCCCGCAATCGTTGCATCGATGCCATATTCTGCCCCGTCAACTTGCAAAAGGTGCTGTGGGAAATATAGCACGCGCCTCAACATTGCCCTGCTTGAAAAGGCCTTTGTATTGATTGCGGCGTATAGGTGGAGAAAAAATGTCCGATCAAGTCCAAGAATGAACCGACAGAGGCAATAGATGCCATAAACCGGTCTAACGGAGGTGAGAAAGAAGGGCTGGTGCCGTGGTCCAAATGGTATCGATCACCGAACACACATAGGCGCGGGCCCGCTCAGGGTCAGTTTCCCAATCCGGTATCGCTTCATGCAAATCCAAAATCGGCTCGTCGTGGCCAAAACAGATCTGATTAAACAGGGGAACGTCTTGTTCATATTCTTCCCGGATAAACGCTTGGTGGTTTCGTCCCATTGCAATGACGAGGTCGGCGGCCGTGACCAGTTCCTCGGTAAGTTGTCGTTGGACGTGACTAGTCGGATCAACTCCCTTTTCACGCAATCGAGCCAGGACCCATTCATGCATCGACTGAGCCTTGGCGTCGATCCCCGCCGAGCTGACGACGTAGGATGCACCGGTACCGAGTCTGGCCTTGAGCGCGTACTCAGCCGTTACACTGCGAAAAATATTCCCCGTGCACACGAATAGAACTGACTGAGGTTTGCCACTAGGGCGATTTTCAATATTCCCCATGATGCCTCCGGCTGGAGATCGACAGCCGCGTGGCCGACCGCGTAGAATGCCGACCGATGTCACATCCAACAAGCTCCCACGCCCATACCTCAAGCTGGACGAAACCACGGAACAGCTGCAAACCAAACTACTTCGCCTTGTTGGGGAGACCATCGGCGAGTATGGCCTTATCAAAGACGGCGACAAGATCATGGTCTGCCTTTCAGGAGGAAAAGACAGCTATGCATTGCTCGACTTATTACTGGTCTTACAACGGCGTGCTCCGATTCATTTCGACCTAGTCGCAGTAAACTTGGATCAAAAGCAACCAGGGTTTCCCGCTCATGTGCTTCCCGACTATCTCTCACATATCGGGGTCCCATTTCATATCGAGACGCGAGACACCTACTCAATCGTCAAGCGACTCATCCCTGAAGGGCAGACCACCTGTTCCCTTTGCTCCCGACTCCGTCGTGGCATTCTCTATCGCGTCGCCACGGAATTGGGCGCGACCAAGATCGCCTTGGGTCACCACCGCGATGACATTATTGAAACTCTCTTCCTGAACTTATTTTACACTGGCAAGCTCAAGACGATGCCGCCGAAATTGCGCTCGAAAGATGGCAGGCATGTGGTCATTCGCCCTCTATCCGCTGTGCGGGAGAGCGACCTTGCTCAATATGCCGAGCTGCGTGCATTTCCTATTATTCCCTGCGATCTCTGCGGCTCACAAGAGGATCTCAAGCGAAAACAAATAAAGACGTTCCTGCGCGAGTGGGAGCAACGTTCGCCTGGCTGTACAGACAGTATGTTCGCCGCTCTGTCGAACGTGGCGCCACCGCTTCTCCTGGACCAACGGCTGTTCGACTTCGTAGGTCTGCGCGCATCCGATCGCGCAGATGGACATGAAGATGCGTGGCTCGACCACGAGAGCAATACCTGACTGGAGGAGATATTATGACTTGAGTTTCGCGGTAAAGAGCTTGCGGAACTTGGCAACCTTTGGCCCAACGACCGCGGCACAGTATCCCTGGAATGGATTTCTCGCAAAATACTCTTGATGGTAGGGCTCAGCCTCATACCACGTTCCCGCCGGCTCGACTTGCGTCACAATAGATCCGGGATACATCCCTCCTTTCATAATCCCTGCAATAGCCTCGTCCGCGGCCTGATTCTGGTCTGGCGTGTGATAAAAAATAGCCGAGCGGTATTGTGTGCCGGCATCATGGCCCTGCCGGTTGAGTGTCGTAGGATCGTGGATAACAAAAAACACCTCTAGCAACTCGCGATAGCTGACAACGGCAGGGTCGAATGTAATGCGTACTGCCTCTGCGTGACCGGTCCTGCCGCTACACACAGCTTCATACGTCGGATGATCTATCTGGCCACCCATGTAGCCAGACTCGACCGCTGCCACGCCCTTCATTTGGTCATAGACCGCTTCGAGGCACCAAAAGCAGCCGCCAGCTAAGGTGGCAATATTCAATCCCGTCTGTGCTGGGGATGCGATGTGTTCCATCGTCCAAACCTCTGGATGCGCGGCTTGAGGAGCAGGCGTAGAAGGTTCTATTTTCTTTCGGACATTACCTCTGCCTTATACCATAGGGAACTACGAAGCCGCGAATAGTTCTGTGGACGAGCGGAAGTTCCTCAGGCTAATTGCAGACAATGGGTTAAATCATTGAATCTACACGAGGAAGGGGAAGCGAGAAGGACTACGCCTTAAACTCTTCGTCGAGACCAGCAATGACCTGTTTGAGCTTTGTCTCCTCATCAGGCTGGATCTTCGTGAACTGAACCCCGAATGTATTGCCCTTGATCCACCGCACTTGGGCTTCGTCAATTCGCAACGGCCAGTCGAGTCCTGGGACATAGATCCGACACTCAAATGAAGCTCCTACGCCAACCGGCAGATCCGTTTCGATCATACAGCCGCCGGTAGAGAGGTCGAGCGTCCGACCTTGGCCTTCTCCCTGCCCACCTGAAATGATGCTTCTGAACTGCGATGTAAATCGTGGCTGTTGACGTTTCTCTACAGGAAGCTCTTCTTTGATCATGCGAGGCCGAGAATGCTCCTTACCTAAATCCCGCTTTTTCCTTAGGAGAGCCATGCGTATGTCACCTCAATTAACAAACTGCGAACCCCGGACTCCATGAAGAGGTGCCGGGGTTCCTAGTTACACAGGAGTCGATAGGTTACTTCTTTACATTCAAGAGTACGTGTCCGCGACGATTCTGTTGATAGCAGGATTCAGCAGGGTCCGTACAGAAGGGACGTGCCTTGCCGTATGACACAATCACCACCTGCTTGGGAGCTACACCGGATTCGATCAGATAGCTGCGCGCAGCCTTGGCTCGCTTATCCCCCAGCACGACATTGTAGTCCGCTGTGCCTCGTTCGTCACAATGACCCTCGATTTTCATCACCGTTCCAGGATGCTCCTTCAGCCACTGTGCATCGAGGTTCAAGGCCTCCATGCCAGCATCTGAAAGCAACCACTGATCGTATCCAAAGAAGACGTCCCGTAGGCCAGCTTCGATAGCCGCTTTTTCTTCTTTAGTTATTTCCGCGCGCTGACGGGCACTCATTCCAGAAGAAGAAAGCGATGCGATATCGCCGATCTTCCCCAGGCGTTCTTCCGATGGATTCTGAGAAAAACCACTTAAGCCTCCCCCAGAGCCCCCTCGAGCCATGCCAGGGAAGTTTGAATTAGCACCGTTTTGGGCAGACCCTGCTCCTGTCTCTCCATCGGACTGCAGCCACTTCATACTACATCCCTGACTAACCAACAGGACAAGCCCCATTGCTGCCACGACACCTATTTTCATTGGACTTCTGATCATGATAGTTCCCCCATCTTTGGAATAAGACTTCGCCTGTGTAGATCAAATATAGCACCTGAATGAAAAGCTGAGGCGCTCAGCAGCCTGTAGACTTTTTACTTGAATTGTCAGGCTGTTGGAGCCGGACATTGAGCGTAGCCGCGGTAGGCGGAGGGACACGTCCCTCTATCACCAAACCGGGAAAGAATAGACCCGAAAGGAAACAGGTTAAAGTTGGGCTGGCTTGCGATCGGCCCACCGAGCCGGGCGCATCACGGTACTTAGCGCGGCTATGGCACAAATGAAAGCCAACATGGCCAGGCTCACCGTCAGAAAAAATCCAGCCCGGACATCATGGAGGACTACATGATTCATGGTAAGCTCCTCCTCTTGGTGACTGTGCTCTTATCCACTCAGCCATCCGCAAGAACAGACCCAGGGCGCCGCGGGATCCTGCTTCCTCAATCAGCGTCCGCAACAGGGGCAATGCCTTGTCCAGGCCTTCCGCTGTACTCGACCTAATAACCTCCCGCTGGAATACATGCCACGATCTTGCCTATAGCATAGCACCATTCAGACAGCCCCTGGATCCTGCTTGCTATACGAAGAATATTACTGGAAACACGAGGAATCTATGCGGCTTTAGTAGGGGGATAGCCCTCTCGAAAGGGCCAGGCAGATCAGTTGCAAGCTACTGATACTTCAATTACTCTATCCTAAGATTCAGCGAACGGAGAGTGGTGCGCCCGGAGGGACTTGAACCCCCAACCCTCGGATCCGAAGTCCGATGCTCTATCCATTGAGCTACGGGCGCACTTTGCCATTTCAAACACTTTGGAGAAGGCCTTGTCAAGGAAGGAGTGCCCGCATGGGTCAATCCTAACGTGACAGAGACGATATCCGAGCATGCTCACACCAGCCCGAGTACGGTCTCCATCAATTGATTGATCGATTGACCGTCGGTCACGATAATGTGATCGGCAGCCGCTTGATATTTCGGCGTCCGCTCCTGCAACACGTCCTGAATTTCATCGACGAACGACTTGGTCCCAGTCAACGAGGGGCGCTGATTATCACCGCCGATTCGTTTCACGATCGTCTCGACGGAGGCCGTCAGCCAAAATACAGTGCCATTCTTCTTCAACGCCTCGACATTTTGCTGGCGCAGTATGGCCCCACCGCCGGTATCGATCACGATCTGGTCACGGCCAGCAAGTTCTCTGCAGATCTCGGACTCCAGATCCCGAAAGGATTCCCAACCATCCTGGCCAACGATCTCCGGGATCGTACGTTGCGCGCGCTTGACGATTTCCGTATCAGTTGACACGAGCGCTCGTCCCAAGCGCGCAGCAAGCTGTCTACCCACCGTACTCTTACCAGTTCCCCGATAGCCAATCAGCACGATGTTCACAATGCACCGTGGGGGGTAAGGGGTAAGGGGTAAGGGGATATCGCACGACCCGAAGTGAACGATGGGGACTTCATACAAAGCGAGATCCCAAGACCTTACGCATGACATCGACTGGGGCAGCCTGATTAGTCCAGAGTTCAAACTGCGCCGCGGCTTGATAGAGAAACATCTCGAGCCCTGGAATCACACGGCAGCCTGCCACCTTCGCATCCTTCAGTAATTGGGTATCCCGAGGGTTGTAGACAATATCCATGACCGTCAATCCCGGATGGAGCAACGTCGCAGGCACAGAGGTTTGGTGTACTTTTGGCGACATACCAATCGGTGTGCAATGGATCAGCACGTGAGTGTCCGGCAGAACCTTTCGTAACATACTTTCATCTAGAAGCGATTCCTGCACGGCCATCCCTGCCTTCAACCGGAGATCTCGAACCAAGACTGTACGCTCCTGCTCATCGATCCCTAGTATGGTCAAGCGATCGATCCCGGTCTCTGCTCCGAGCGCGAAGGCAATCGCACGTGCAGCGCCCCCAGACCCCAGCATGACTACCTGACGCCCTTTCAATGTCACATCGCTCTCACGAAGCGCGCGCACGGCGCCAATCGCATCGGTGTTATAGCCCTTGAGGACCCCACCCTCAGCCACAATGGTATTGATCGCGCCGATATGACGTGCTGTCGGCTCAAGAGAGTCAAGAAACGGAACGGCCGACACCTTGTGAGGGATGGTTACGCTAGCGCCCCGAAAGTTTCCCAAGGAGCGAAGACCCTTGATCGCATCGCCGATCGCTTCCACTCGGAACGCCAAATACACAAAGTTCAGTCCGAGTTTCTGAAACGCAGCATTGTGAATCGCAGGTGAGAGCGAATGCTCGACTGGATTGCCGATCAGACCGCAGAACTGGGTATGGGCATTGATGTCCATAGAAATTCACGAAGTCGCAGCGCCTATTTCACCCTCGGGCCGGCTGACAAGCATCTCGCGCCGCAGCAGCGGCAGGCACCACTCGCATAGAGGTTCCTGCTTAGGAGATGGTCATTCCTCCATCGATAGGAAAGGTCCCGCCCGTGACCCAGGTTGCTTCGTCGGAGACCAGATAGAGGACCATATTAGCCACCTCCTCCGGTTTCCCGGCTCGACGGATAGGATAGTGAGCGAGAATGGGATCCAGTAGTTCGGAGTTGCTCATCAGCGGAGCAGCCATTGGCGTATCGATGAGTCCTGGGTTTACGACGTTGCAGCGAATGCCATCCTTGGCGTAGTCAACCGCGAGGGCTCTGGTCAAAGCATCAAGCGCACCCTTGGAGGCGGCATAGGCAGGCAATGTGGGAAGTCCGACCAGACTCGCGATGGAGGAGATGTTGACGATCGCTCCTTTCCCCTGCTTCAACATCTGCGGCAAGACGGCTCGCGTCATGCGGAATACCCCGGTCAGGTTGACGTCGAATACCTGCACCCAGGTGGCATCATCGATTTCATGCAGGCGTTTTCCAAAGTCCCCTACTCCGGCATTGTTGACGAGAATATCGAGTCGTCCGAACTGCTCTACGGTCTGGCGTACCGTCTTCTGAACATGCAGTTCATCTGTGACCGATCCGGAAACAGCGAATGCCTTACCCTGTTCCTTCACAATGTCATTCACGACACGGTCCAGCTCTTTCTGCCGCCTCCCCGTAATCACGACCGATGCCCCTTCGCGCACAAAAGCTTTTGCGATCGCCTCACCGATACCGGCATTGCCTCCTGTGATAACCGCGACCTTTCCATGTAATCGATTCATCGTATGTGATCCTCTCGTTCTTCGTGAGCATCAATGCCCTCATGGGTAGATTCAACCGGTTGGCCTACGAGCCACAAGCCAGATTCAATTTTCCTGGCCACCGTGATGAAGCCTGAATGGGCGACCATTCGATGATCCGGTCGTACGCTACGCCCCTGAATCGACCAGGTCCTCAACAGCGTTTCAAATGTTTCGACCATGCCAAAGACCGCTGCTCGCTGAAGCGCCTCAACCGTCTGCACCACTTGAGGAACGGTGGGAACAAAGCTCAAATACATGCCGCCGGAGCGAAGGGCCTGGGCTGCATGTGGCACCACCTGCCAGGGCTCAGGGAGATCGAGGACGAGACGATCGAATGGCAGACCATCCTCCAAAAGGCTGATTCCCTCGTATGCGTTCCGACGAAGCGGGATGAGATTCGAAACCGGCCCCATATACCGTTCAATATTCGTCATCGCCGTTCGTGCAAAATCCTCACGCGCTTCGTAGGTGACAACCAAGCCCCGTGGGCCCACAGCGCGCAAGAGGGCCATGGTCAGAGCTCCGGAGCCGGTACCCGCTTCAAATACGCGCGCGCCAGGATAGACATCCGCCCACATAGGAATGAGCGCAAGGTCCTTTGGATACAATACCTGCGCGCCCCGCGGCATCTTCAATACATAGTCGCCAAACGTAGGCCTAAGTGCCAGCATCGTCTTGTTGCCTGATAACATAGCCAAAGACCCATCAGGCTTTCCGATTAGATCGTCGTGGAAAATTTTATGCCCACTCAGCTGATAGAGGTCTCCGGCCTTCAAGGTCAGAGCATACTGCCGCCCTTTCTTGTCAACCAAATGGATACGTTCGCCTGATTGAAAGTATGACATCGGATTCTATTCTAGAAGTGCCACGCCGGGTTTTCAACAAGACAACGCCCACGATGATAATTTTCTTCACCTCTACGACGTGTTCACCGGGAGAGCTGATTGAATTTTCTTTCGATATGCAAATCCACTGAGTCCGACCTGTTCAACACAAATACCCGACATAAACGCACTCTCTACCCTCCGCGATCTTCCGACGCTTTCTAAAATAGCGGCGGAGAAAAATTCCACCACGACTTTCCCCATATCCACTCATTCATATGAACGCCTGCTTCCCGAAAGACCTGTTCCAGAAACAGATGTGGCAATTAGGCCTATTGGCTATAGTCACCCCTACACATCTACAGCAAAGGTGCCACACCGCCTCTCAGGCCTTCTCATTAAACCATTCTAATAGTGCTGTATTTCCCGCTAAATCACGCTCCGTTGTTCTCATGAGCAATCCAGCACAGTATTTGCTGCGTAGAGAGGCAGGAGGATCGTCTAGCGGCACAGCACACAAAATGAATCGTTTGCCGGATCGCTGTCTCTTACAGGATAGAACACAAGAACGAAATCCGCTCGAGACCGACCATGTGGAGAAAGACATCGGCTAGTAAAAGGAGGAATCACGACATGAAAGATAGTCTTTTCCCAACCCCTGCGCAGACAGAGCTTGTCACAATTGCAAAAGACGTTGACGCTGACGATCCCGAGGCGAGCGATCTCTTGGATGTGATCGGCCGGGATACATCCGAAGAGGACCAACTTGAGGAGCCGGCGAAGGCAGCGACTCGTACCGCCGTGAGCGGCGGCCCATTCATGTTGGAGTCACTTTATTTTCGCTCCTTCGGTGAACGAGCCCTGCTGACCAGGGAAGAAGAAGTCGAGCTGGCGAAGAAGATCGATTACGGAACGACCACCATTCGGAAAGCTTTACGCCACGCGATACCAGTCTTCCAACGGCTCAAACGATCGGACTCTATTCTCGATGCACACCGCACACTTCAAGTGGTCAAAGGTTTGAGCGGGCTTTCCGCCACAGCGATCGATAAAGCCGAGCAGAGCCTCGCGGAAATGATCAAACAGGGAACGGGGCAGCAAAGGTTTCCGGTTTCTATCGCCAAGCAACTCAAGGAAGGGTTGGCCGCCCTGCGCTCCGCCCGGATCGTGCTCGAACAGGCAAAAGATGAATTGGTGCGCTGCAACCTTCGGCTCGTTGTGGATGTGGCAAAACATTACACAGGCCGTGGCCTCACTTTGCTGGATCTCGTGCAAGAAGGAAATATCGGTTTGATGAAAGCGGCCGAGCGCTATCAATATCGCAAAGGGTTCAAGTTCAGTACCTATGCAACCTGGTGGATCCGTCAAGGCATCACGCGTGCACTTGCAGATCAATCGCGGACCATTCGCATTCCGGTTCACCAGACTGAAGCTTCCCACCGCATTCTCCGCGTGACCAGACGACTCGGTCAACAACTAGGCCGTCCGGCTCGACTCGAAGAAGTGGCACAGGTGCTGCGAATGAGACCCGAACGACTTCACGAAACCGTGCAGGCATTTCAAGAACCGGTCGCACTGGAGAAACCGGTAGGTGACGGAAGTACGGAGTTCGGGGACCTGCTCCCAGACCTGCAAGCCGTCCCACCCGATGCCCATGTGCACCGGACGGAAATGTCCCACCAGCTTGAGCGCATTCTCGGCACACTCACGCCCCGCGAGCAGACCGTCATTCGTCTGCGCTTCGGTATCGGCCAGGATCAGGCCTGCACGTTGGAGCAGGTGGGGCAGAGCCTCTCGGTGACGAGGGAACGAATTCGCCAGATCGAAGCAAAAGCACTCAAGAAACTGAAGACGCCTCAAATTAAAAACATGTTTGCCTCCATCCAGTAAGCCGCGGTCTCATAAATCAGGAAAGGGCGAGAACGACCCTCGCCCTTTTCCCTTTCTACGAACTTTCACCCTGAATGCTGTTGTGCGACAATGAGGCCGACTCGAGTAGACGAGGCCCCATGACGAATATGCGTACAATATGGCTTCAGAATCCCTCACTGCCGAGAGCTCTTTCATGAGTCTCGCCGTTGGATCACACCCAGGTCACGATTTCCTAACACGGGGGGATGAACCTCTTCCGAAGTCTCTCCCACAAGTGGGTACACTTATCCAGTTTTCCCAACCGATGCCCTATGGCGAAACATATGCCCTTCAGAAACAACTCCAGGAAGACCGGATTGCAGAGCGACGAAGGGATGTATTGCTGCTCCTTGAACACTCACCGGTCTATACCCTAGGCCGTTCCACCAAACCCGAACATTGGAACTGCGGGGAAGATGGCCTCCGACGGACAGGCGCCAATCTCCAGTCCGTAGATCGTGGTGGCTCGATTACCTACCATGGACCTGGACAGGTCGTGGGCTACCCTATCCTCAAGCTGTCAAATTATTGTTCAGGGCCGAAACAATATGTACGGAAGTTGGAGGAGGTCTTGATCCATACCCTCGCGCGATGGGATATTGAAGGCTATCGCCTCGAGAAGAAACCTGGCGTCTGGGTGCGCTGGAATCATGCTGATGCGAAGATTGCCGCGATCGGAGTCCGGATCGATCATGGGGTCACGATTCACGGATTTGCGCTCAACGTCGATCTGGACCTATCCCCTTTCTCCCTTATCATGCCCTGCGGCCTGGCACAGTGCCACATCACATCCATGGCCGAGGTCCGGCAGTCCGCCCTGTCGTCTTCAGTCGTCGCGCAACAGGTGGCGCTGGAATTCGCGCAAATATTCAACATGCAATGGATGAGTCCCTCGCCCGACATCATGAGGCGGGAGCACCATGATCACCACCTCACATCGACGCCCCCACTGCAACCCTGACCAAAGGAACACCCAATGCACGAACTCGACACACCAACTTTCCGGCTGGCGGTTGCGCAGTTTGATCTAGCAGAAGAGGCCATGGAGCTTGATCCCAACTTGCGAGAACGGCTGAAACTTCCACAGCGGTCGCTGTTTGTCTGCGTGCCTGTCCGGATGGATGACGGTCGGGTCGAGGTCTATACCGGCTATCGTGTGCAGCACGATACTTCCCGTGGCCCCACAAAAGGCGGCATTCGCTATCATCCGGATGTGAATCTTGGGGAGGTTGCGGCGCTCGCAATGTGGATGACCTGGAAATGCGCGTTAGCCGACCTGCCCTATGGCGGAGCGAAGGGTGGCATAGCGATCACCCCAAAACAGTTGTCGCGACCAGAGTTAGAACGATTGACCAGGCGCTACGCAGCGGAAATCTTCCCGTTGATCGGGCCAGAAAAGGACGTGCCAGCCCCAGACGTCGGCACAGACGCCCAGGTGATGGCCTGGATCATGGATACGTACAGCCAGCAAGTGGGGTATTCGGTACCAGGCGTTGTCACAGGCAAGCCCTTATCCATTGGAGGAAGCCTCGGACGCGAGGAGGCCACCGGCCGCGGAG
Organism: Nitrospira sp.; assembly: GCA_031405355.1. Taxonomy (GTDB): domain Bacteria; phylum Nitrospirota; class Nitrospiria; order Nitrospirales; family Nitrospiraceae; genus Palsa-1315. The sequence goes on along the minus strand of JANNIV010000146.1, from coordinate 148 downwards.
TGGTCTATGTCACCATGGAAGCGCTTCGCCACCTCAAGCTCGACATTCGGAACACAACCGTGGCCATACAGGGGTTCGGCAACGTCGGGTCCCATACCGCTCGCATCATGCAGGAGTGTGGCGCACGCGTTATCGCAGTGAGCGACGT
>JANNIV010000145.1:0-5636 GCA_031405355.1 Nitrospira sp. | reverse complement strand
AACCCGTCACGAATGCCAACGGACTTCCCATCGTGGCAGCCGGGACCCTACTCGACGCGCCCATGATCGAGCGCCTCCAACGGATGGGAACGACCTCGGTCTATATGGAGGGCGATGCAGGGGGCGCCATGAGGAAGAAGGAGCGAAGAGATGCCTGCTAGAAGCGAGAGAACCTTGTCCGGCGTTTTCGCAAGACTAGGTCTCTCTTCCGGCTGATGAGTGAATAGGACATGGTAGGAGTTGGGACGGTTTCCAGATTAACGCCGATCAACAGTCGGCCGAGGATGACCGTCGTCGCGATGAAGCCACTACTACTGACCCAGCTGCTCAAGGACTGTGCGTCAAGCAAAACACTGGTCAGGTTGAGCAGCCAGACACCGATTCCAATCGCCACAAGATACGACAGCTTCGTCGTGTCAGCGACCCTGAGGGCAATCGCTACACCAACCGCCCCTGTGAGCAGCGCGAGCAGAGGGAAGCCAATGTGATCGGTCTGTGGCGTGATCCCGTTGAAGGCAAACACCAGTCCCGCCACAAAGGTGGTGCCATACACAATGGCGACCCCTCGGAGAATCGTTCGCCATGCCATGGGTTGGGTCCTGTCCGCCATAGGACACAGGATACGAGCATGGCAGAACGAACCGCTATCCTACGAAATGGGGGGAAGAATGGGATGGGGGCTGATGATCTTCTGTGCTCGCGCAACGCGCGGCCTCAGAAGGCCCTCGTTGGACGCGCGCAGGGGAAGATCATCAGCCCCCATCCCTGAAGAGAGAACGAGCAAGCTTGGAGGGAGCATGTATATCGTTCGACACACGCAATTGAGGATCGACTCGACCAGGCCGCCCATTTGAGGTGAGTGAAAATGAAAAGAGATGCGCTGCCTATATGGCAGTGTGTATCGACGAGCAAAGATTGACAGCGTTTCCTGAAACGAGGATAGTATCTAGGACTTTGGCTCGACAAGGCACATGGTCCGGCCAGAATAGGCCGCTCGCACTAAGGTCCCTACCATAGCTCAATAATAGTTATGTGACTGAAACCCTATGAGTAGCTCCAATCTCGGCAACCAAGTGAATCAGATTGTCCGGCTTGCTAGAGTTTCGATGTTCGATCAAGGCGAGCTTGCCCAACTTACCTATGGTGCCTTTGATATTGCTGCTCGCAGCATGCAGTCGATGGAGCAGGATGAGATTGAGGTCACATTCCCAATTGGGTACAAACCAGACAAAACCACGATCCCAAGTACACGGACCTACCGCAAGGAGCAGCTTCTCGCCAAGTATCAGTACCTAGCATTCCATCAGCTAACAGTAAATGCGCTTGTACAGCTCGTAACGCTCGTCGAAACAATGCTCGGTGACGTAGTTCGGGCAATCGTAGCGCGCTATCCACAAAACTTGGAGGAAAGAGAACTCTCTCTATACAGTCTGTGCTCGAGGCTACGACTCTGGAAGAGGTGCATCTTCGTGCCACGGATACCTTGCTCAATGAGTTGTCTTACAAATCCCCCGCGGAATTCGCAGAGTCAATGGAACAGCTTTTGTCCATAAATCTGCTGGAGTGCCCCGCATTTCACCGCTACATCGAAATCAAAGCAACTCGCGACATCTTCGTGCACAATCGCGGGATAGCAAACGACGTGTACGTCCGAAAAGCGGGCTCACATGCGCGCGTAACGTCCGGCAAGGACTTGCCCGCTGACCTGCAGTACTTTCTTGAGTCCTATGAGCACTGTTTGCAGGTTGTGGATTGGCTTGAAGAGCAACTCCATAGCCACTGGCATAGCTCTGAGTATGCGGACAGGCGCCAGCCGCAACTCCAAATGCCATTGGTGGGCTCCTTGCCAGCAAATACAGAAGCTGAGCCCAACAAATGAGCCAATAGCATAACCCCTCTGTCGAAGAACAGAACCAAAACGGCACTCCCACAAGATCTGAGAGACAGAAAGCGGCATGGGCACACAAATGGTTCGCAACCTCGGCTAGCCGATACCCACCCCCTTGAGAGCGAACTAGAAGGTCTCCCACTGCGCGTGTCCAACGAGGGTCTTCCGAGACCGCGCGTTGCACGAGCACAGGAGACCATCTAGCTAGCCCTCTCACGCTCCCTCCAAGCTCGCTCGTTCTTTCTTCAGGGATTGGGGCTGATTGAGCTTCCACTGCGCGCAGCTTTCTCACCCGCCCACCCACTGGCACGCCGGGACGTGCCATTCGCCCGGGCGAGGGCCTTCTTAAGCCGCGCGTTGCGCGAGCACAGAAGATTATCAGCCTCCATCCCCTCCTTTGTTCCGGGAGCACAAGACCAACATGGGCATCCTTCCCATCCTTTTTATCGTGGGGGTTCTGCGAGCACAGAGACCATGCCAGCTATCTCGCCATCCCCCTCAATGATCTCTCCAAGCGATGGATACGCATGCAACTTTGCAGTAGACTTGCTCGCTACGGATTACTGAACTGCCTTGCTCTGCTTCACGAGCAGGCGACAACAGTCTCAACCGTTTGGCATGGAACGGGTCAGAGGCCACGGGAAACAACCACCGGAGGGCATACTATGCACAAGAAAATTCGGGAGAGATATCCAGTATCCAGCGTTTATGTCGTTGCAATTGTGTTCATCAGCGGTTGCATGGCGCACACGCAACACCAATACCCCACGGCGGACGTTCCCACCTCGGAACCCGCATACCTCACGAAGGTCAAAACTGCCGCGACCGAGCAGATTGTGAGCAAGGCATCGATCATTATGATGCAGGAGGGCAAGCCGCGTGAACTGCAAGCCGGCAGCAACGGCTTTACCTGTCTGATCAGCCCTGACGGCACCCCATTATGCGCCGATCAGAACGCGCTGGACTGGATGAAAGCAATACGCGAACGCACAGATCCACCGGACAGAATTGGCTTTATCTACATGCTGGCCGGGGATACTGGCACAACCAACCACCATCCGCATCAGCGGGAAACGCGCCTGCATTGGGTACAGACAGGCCCTCACGTCATGGTTGTTGGACCGAGGGTTCGAGAAATGGTGGGCTATTCCAGAACCTTAGACGTCGCAGATCCCAAGCAACCGTACTCCATGTTCCCTGGCTTGCCCTACGAACACTTAATGCTCCCGACACAGTAGTCATAGAGCGCTTGAGAAATTAGTCCGCACTATTCATGAACGCTTCTGCGGCAATCGCAGGCCTGCTCACACGTCACGCGAGTCCAGCCCTTCGCGTTGCCGCGCGTCACTGTGTGATTTCGCGACGAACCGTCATGAATAGTGCGGGCTCGCTGGTCTCCCACTGCGCGCGTCCAACGAGGGTCTTCTGAGACCGCGCGTTGCACGAGCACAGGAGACCATCTAGCCTGCCTTCTCACGCTCCTTCCAAGCCTGCTTTCCCTCTCTGGGAAGGGCACTCATGTTGGCCTACGTGCGGCCGTCGAACGAGGCTACAGATGATCCCTCCAAGCTACAGATGATCCCTCCAAGCTCGCTCGTTCTTTCTTCAGGGATGGAGGTTGATTGATCTTCCACTGCGCGCAACTTTCTCACCCTCCCACCCACTGGCACGCCGAGACGTGCCATGAGCCCGGGCGAGGGCTTTCTGAAGCCGCGCGTTGCGCGAGCACAGAAGATCATCAGGCTCCATCCCCGCCTCTGTTCTGCGAGCAAGAAGGACATCTGGCCGCCCCCTTCCCAACTTTCAGCGTGAGTGATCCGGCCCCGGATTCACGATGATCGGCACAGTGGACCTCTCCGGCACGATGATCGTCTTGGTGTTGGGATTCTCGTACAACTTATATTTGAGATAATCCGCCGTGAGCGTTTTCGTGATGATCTCCTGCGCCTGAGACTGGCCCTTGGCGCGGATACGCAAGCTCTCACTCTCGCCCTCGGCACGAATCTGCAAGGCATCCCCCTCGCCTTTGGCTCGGATCCTGGCAATCTCCGCGTCGCGCTGCGCAATCACCACCTCAAATTCCTTTTGTTCCTTCTCCTGCTCCTTCGATTGCTTCTGCTCGATGGATTTCAGCACCACCTTGGAAAATTCGATCTCGGACAATGCCACGCTGTGGACGTCGAGATGCCGACCTTTGAGCGACTCGACCATCACCGCTTCGATCTTGTTCCCGATTTCACTGCTCCGTTCCGGGAGCGAGATCATGGAATATTGTGCGACGACACCCCGCACCGCCGACAGGAACTGCGGTCGCACGAGCTGCGGATACCAGTTGTGCCCCACCTCCTGAGCGATAAAATAGATATCGTCCGCGATCGGGCGCATCGTGATCGCTGCATGCACCGTCACCGAGAGATCGTCGGCGGTCAAGGCATCGATCTTTTCTGTAAAACTCTGGTACCGGACGTCATACTCGTACACGTCATTCCATGGCGCGCGGAAATAGAACCCGTCCCTGAGCGGCTCCTTCATCAGCCCCCCTGATAACGGGCTCCAGCGGAGGCCTCGCTTTCCTGGGTCGACGGTCCTCCCACACCCATACATCACCAGCAAAAGAATCGGAATCACCAGCACAACTGCGCGAGAAAGAGTTGAGGGCTTCATAGGTCCTCCTATTTATAGTTGTCGGCCTTGCTCTCCCTATTTATTGCAACAGACTTTCGGCGGTAACTGGAGTTTCTGCCGTCCGGTTCGAGCGACCTCTGCATGGGCTTCAGCCCGACGTTCCAGCTCCTTAGCCGCTTCGACATAGTACTGAGAGAGTTGCCGAGCTCCACTGACCAAGTCCGACTGAGGACCGAAGAGATTCTCGTACCGGACTACACTCTCGGCAAGCGCGGCAGCCTTCTCTTTCAGGGCCACAGCCTCGCCTCGGTAGGAGTCGGCAATGGCCATCTGATCCTGCGATGGGTCGAAAGAGGCCATGTCTTCAATCGGCGTAACAGACTGTGCGCAGCCTGCAAGGGCAAACAAACACAGGGCGAACAGAAGCCCCCTTCCGACGTGGTGTGAGTGCAGATTATTCATCATATCCTCCCTGCACAGTTCAGCTCATGGCGTCGATCATGGGAAAGACCGAGGAAATTTGGCGTATCGCCGAGATTGACCTGTTCGATAATGGAGGTATCGTGATCCTTAAGATACTGAAATCGCTCGAAAACTTTTAACGCACATCTAGACTACCCCTGAAAAAATCGATGATCGCCTTATTTTTCCCAGGCCATTCGGAATGTGTCCCCGTGCCTTCGCAGTAGCGTGTTGCAACATTATTCGTACAGCCCTTATACGTTACACAACCGTCTGCGTCTTTTACTAGGTCTGCAGTACCGCAACCATTGCAGGCAGCCCACCATTGTATCGCCTCTTTCCCATACCCTGGAAACAGCGTGTCCTGACTGCTGTGCATGACCATCACGGGAAGCGGGTTCGGACATTGATAGGCCTTCAAGTCTTCACCCCTAATACCCGCCGCACTCGGAACAATCGCCGCTGGAATGTGTTTGATGTCATTAATAAACGCAATGGCCATAGCAGCAGTTCCGCCATCGGAATGGCCAGTGAGAAATATCCTTTTGTGATCAATACACCACTTCTTTTCGATCAACCCCGGTATTTCAGCCAGTTTTTCAATGGTTTCAGGATTCATAGCCCGGTGATCGGCATAGGCCACAATAAACCCTGCCGCCGT
>JANNIV010000144.1:0-1780 GCA_031405355.1 Nitrospira sp. | reverse complement strand
CTTCACGACATGGATCACCACGGTTGCAGTCACGTCCCGTGGAAGCTTGATCGGTACAGTGAAGGTGCCGAGTTCCTTGATTGGATGGTCCAGCTGGATCTTGCGCCGATCTACCGTAAATCCCTGTTCCAGCAATCTTTCTGCAATGTCCTTGACTGTGACCGATCCGAACATCTTGTCGTCCTTGCCGACCTGGGCCTGCACCGTGAGGGACACGGCCGAGATGCTCTTGGCGTGGGTTTCGATCTCCAGCTTATCTTTTTTCGCCCGTTCGCCGGCTACGCGCTTAATATGCTCAAACGCCTTGATGCTGCGACTGTCGGCCAGCACCGCTTTTTTGCGTGGGAGCAGAAAGTTCCGTGCGTACCCATCTCTCACATCGAGCAGATCTCCGAGATGTCCGACCCCGTCCATCGTTTCTTGTAAAATGACCTTCATTCCCCTAACTCCTTCTGTTGGAAAGGAAAAGAGGATACTAGGGGGGCAAGCAAAAAGTCAATTCGCAATGTGCCGATGATGTTCCCCTGATCAGGATTATGAGGTGATCGTAATCAGGATGTACCCTATGACAAGCTGGACAGGTGCAGAGACCGACCGTATGATGGCGACCGCTATATTACGGGGGTAACAGTCCCAAGAATCGTATGACCGCACGAGACCTTCTCGAAACATGGGCACTCCGGTATGAAGCCGAAGCGCAGCAAGCGAGCGACACAGCGCTTGACCAGCCAATTACTCTGGTAACAGGCCGACTTGTGCGTACCATCGGTACGCTTCATCTGTATGAGCTAACACTTCCACAGGGCTCGTCCATCGAGCATGACACCCCTGTCTCGATTATCCCTCCTGACGACATGGAGCCAATTGAAGGCATCGTGTTGGGCGGGCAAGGGGATGTCGTCCTCGTGCAGGCATTCGATATGATCGGAGAGTCCTGTGCTGGCGCAACCGTGGTTCCAGATCGGGCAGGGATACTAGCCACGTCGGCCAAACGATTGCGCAACATGCTCGCACAGCCAGACGCCTATCGACTCGGTCCGGCAGACCGCTTGGCTCCCCTCCTTGAGGCGGCAACGGCAACGGAAGAATCTACCGGAGCAGGCACCGGATCGTCGATAATCACAAGCGTCTGGGCTGACGAGCTCTCAGTGCGCAGGCAGCGATTAGCTGTGCTGACGATCGAACTGATTCGCGCAAATAAACGAATCTTGGTGGTTTGCCCTGATCATCGGGCGGCGGATGCACTCGTTGGGACCATCGCGAAAGCCATGAAAGCCGTGGGGCTGATGTATAAGACATGGGTGAGTCGCTATGAAATGGCATTGGCTCAGCAGATCGAGGGCATCGGGATTCAGGAGTTGGGGTTCGAAGCGCAGATGCATCAGTTTTATGCCAATTCACATGCGGACAAGGCGGCGCTTCGGCGCAAGTACGATCGATTTCGAGAGTTGACGCCGGTGTTGACATACAAGAGACAGAAACAAAAGGATCTTGATGAAGTGCGCCTCTTAGAATGGCGATTGCTGACCCAGGTCGACGACCTGCAGGCCAAGATCAAAGAGGTGAACGCCACGTTGGCTGAGTATGAGAACCTTCCTCTCTTCAAACGGCTCAGCCTGCAGGCCTTCGGGAAAAACGTTGAATCGCTGCATCAATATCTTGAGTTATATGAGAGTCAGTGCGCCGAGCTGAGAGGGGAACTTGATGTGGCCAAGGCCCGCATCGATGAACTTGTGCCGGAGGCTGCTGTGCCGAAAGACATGCGGCCGGAGTTTGACGA
>JANNIV010000143.1:0-2439 GCA_031405355.1 Nitrospira sp. | reverse complement strand
AGCTTGCCGATCACCGCAAACGTCAGCACGATGACGGAGAAGTCGCGGCTCGCGACGTTCTTGAGCATAAAGTCCGACCAGGCCGCCTGCACCGGGGTCTTCCATCCGCTCGCGGACTTAATCTTTTGTGCGCGGGTGACGAGCCAGAATGAAAGCCCATTTCCCAGGACCGCTGCCGAACCCAGGGCCAGAGGCACCCATGCACCGTCGTCCCCGGCCATACTCAGATAGGAGCCCACCGCAATACCGGCAAAGATCGCCATATGCACCACGTTGTCCATCGCGATATCGAGCCAGGCCCCGAACGGCGATTCGGTGAACGTGAGCCTCGCCACTTCACCATCGCAACAATCGATGACTGCCGCCAGTTGAAACAACAACGCGGCCACGATGCCGGCGCTGTAGGTCCCGACGCCGAAGCCGGCGGCCGCGGCCAATCCAATCAGCGCCGCCAGAATCGTAATGGTATTCGGCGACAAACCTACGGCGAGAAAGATGCGCGTGAACCAGCGGGAGATCTTCCGATTGAAGAACCGGTCGACGAAGCCTTCGAACTCGCCCTTGAGTGAATTGAAGAGCTTCACCTCAGCGGCCCGTACATCGGCGGCATTACGCACGTCCTGATACCAATGGGACCGGTTCGTCTCCATGGACAGCACCCGCACATGCCCGTCCACCGCAGCCCGTTCAAGCCATCGACGAATCGGCATCGTGCCGGTTTCCACGTCGCCTTGCCCGCCGGCAGCGCTCATGAGATTGGCCGGAAGCACGACCAGGTCAGCTGCCACCAGCGCTGCGTCGTCCTGTCTCGATGTGATCGAACGGAGCCGTCCTGCCTGCACCTTCACACGTAAACTCTGTCGGCGTGGCTGCCGGTCTCGCTCGCTCGAGGCCCGAGCCACGATGATCGCCTGGCCCTCCTGTACTTCGTGCCGCAGGCTCTCGATCAAGGAACTCGCGAACACCCCCTGCACACCGGACAAGAGACAGAAGCCGCGAACTTCAGCGGCCAGCGATTCCCAGGTCCGGGGATCGTCCAGAGGAAACTCACGAATCGGCATCCAACGCACGGGAATGGTCAGGCGTGGCCCTTTACCCAACGCCTGTTTCAGCTGCTCCTCCTCCGGTCCGACCAACACCATGAGCTGTCGAATGCCGGCTCGCTGCAGCGTCAACACCGTCCGCTGAAACAGGCCGATTCCCACCACGCTGGTAAGCGGACCCACCTCATCTGCATACAGTCCGGTCGCCTCGCCGAACAGGCTCACTGACGGCAAGAGAATCGCCGTACTCAATCCCTGAAGGCCCGTCTGTCTCTGAACGATACTCTCACTCATAATCGCTGATTATCCCGACACCCTATGGACCGATACCCCATTTACCCCACGACCCCCGCCTTTAGAATTTCGGCAACACATCCCGTTCCGCTTTTGTTACATCTTCCACAAAATCGATTTCGGTCCAGGGAAGTCCACCGATCTTCTCATGCCCCACTTTGACATCGCGGAAAAATCCCACGAGCGCATCTTCATATTCCATCTGCCAGGCTTCGCGATCCACATGGGTCTTGAGCGATGCCACGACATGCGGCGCATCGGCTTGCCGGACCTTGAGGAATCCCACGCCTTCTCCTGCATAGTCGTAGTGCAGGGGCATTGTTTTCGTCAGCGCAATCACGCGCCCGCCTTCGACCACAACCATGCACTCTTCCCCGGTCTGTTTGACAGTATCATCCATAAGCAGCGCGTTCTCATAGGGGGATTGTACCAGGCGACGCAAGATCTCTTGATGGAAGAGCACGTCTGCATCCATGACGATCGCGTCGTCATCCAACGCGGCGCGCGCGATCCAGAGCGAGGAAATGCTGCCGCGATGGAACTGCTCGTTCACAAGGAAATTCACGCGAACACCACAAGAATTGGCGTCCACAGCGACGCGAATCATCTCTTGTTTGTAACCCACCACTATATCGGCACAATGGATACCGACGCTCCGAAGCGATGTGAGGTAGCGATGCAAGAGGGTCTGCCCGCCGATCTCGATGAGACACTTCGGGCGATGTTGCGTGACCTGCCACAGGCGCTTCCCGACTCCGGCTGCGAGGATGACGGCTTTCATGCTGTACCGCAAACCCGTTCGAATGCGTCGAGAAATCCCACCAACTGCGCCTCCGTGAGCGCGCCCATATTCGCGACGCGGAAAACTTGGCTCTGGAGTTGGCCTTGGCCCGCATAGATCACGTAGCCCTCTTTCTTGAGTCGATCATGCAGCGACTGATAGGTCACGCCTTCAGGAAGATGATAGGCGGTGATTGTGTTGGATAGTTTGTCAGGGGTCAAGAGCGGCTTCACGCCGAGTTTCGTCATACGGTCTCGAATCAAGGTCGCGATCTTCTTATACCGCTGGATCCGCTTGGCAACCCCTTCCTCCATGAGTTCG
>JANNIV010000142.1:0-7031 GCA_031405355.1 Nitrospira sp. | reverse complement strand
AGTCCAGGCGGCGCGCAAGGCGGTGATCTCAGCCCCTTGCAGGCCCTCGATGGTGACCACCGCGCTGTTGCCCACGGCCGACAGTGGCGTCATCCCTGTTCGCTTTGCGCGGGCGCTGCCCTCTTGTCACATCACCGCGGTCGATGCGTCGGAGCCGATGATACGGTTGGCTGAAGAAGCTGTACGGGAAGCAGGGCTGTCCACCCATATCACTTTCCGTTGTGAACGATTTCAGGATCTCGCCGGAGTGAGTACCGTTGATGCAGCCATCTCCAATAGCCTGCTGCATCATGTGCCGAACCCGTTGCAGTTTTGGCACAAGCTACGATTGGCAGTGAAGCCAGGCTCGCCTGTGCTGGTGATGGATTTATTGAGGCCGGAATCGCCGGAGGAAGCGCAGGTCATTGTCGATCGGTATGCCTCCGGGGCTCCGGACATTCTCCGGCGAGACTTCTATAATTCGCTGCTCGCAGCCTTCACGGAAGATGAGATCGGCGCGCAGTTGGCGCGGATGAATCTGACGCGCCTATTGATTGATGTTGTGGATGATCGGCATTGGGTGGTCAGCGGAATCATCCACTGAGCAGGGCAGGATGGTGAAAACGATCCCCAACGGCGTTCTCACCTCGCCCACATCCTCAACGTACCCCAGAGGGTACGCCTGCGGTGTGGCCATCGGCTGCGGCCTTGTTGGATGATCGTTTTGACCATCCTGCCCACTCCACGGCAGGGTCTCTTCGCTCTTCAACAGCGAATATCAGGGATTCTCGCGATGGAGTTCTCTTATGTATGCTACTGCACCATGCGATTGTTACTCGCAGTCTCTTTTCTAGCCCCGCTCCTGATCGGTGTGTTTGCAGATGCCGATATTGCCCAGGCTCAACTTGATCGGCTTGGGAAGCCCAAGGCCTTGGACCAGACGGCTGTTGCTGATACTCCTCTGGTTGAGATTCCTGCCGGCGAGTTCGCAATGGGGTTGGACGGGATGCAGGCGTTGGAGGATGAACGTCCCAAGCATCAAATCTGGTTGCCCGCCTTCTTGATAGATCTCCACGAAGTGACGGCAGGGCAGTACGCATCATTTCTTACTGCCACAAATCGCCTCGCGCCATGGGAATGGGAGAGGGTCGACCTGTCGCAGCATCGCAATCGTCCGGTGATCGGCGTGGACTGGCCGGACGCCGATGCCTATTGCCAATGGAAGGGCAAGCGGCTTCCCACCGAAGCGGAATGGGAGAAGTCAGCCAGAGGAACGGATGGAAGGTTGTATCCCTGGGGTAATCAGTCTCCCACCAAGGATCTGGCAAATTTCGCATTGGGCGCACGATTCAGCTATAGCCAGGTCTTGATGCCCGTACTATCCTATGAGCGGGGCAAGAGTCCGTATGGGCTCTATCAAATGGCTGGGAATGTTTGGGAGTGGGTGCAGGACTGGTACGGTGCAGACTATTACGAAACCTCCCCGGAGCACAGTCCGCAAGGCCCTGAACAGGGAAAGTTTAAAGTGTTACGCGGTGGATCGTGGTCCGACCTGCCGAAATATCTTCTCACCTATGGGCGCTTTAAGTTGCCACCAGAAACTCGGAATAGTTATAGTGGCTTCCGTTGCGCCAAGTCTTAACAGGATGCTCAAATAGACGATCCAACAAGGCCGCAGGGAGTCAGGCGACTGAGGCGTACCCTTGGGGTACGTCGCAAGGAGACGGACGACTGAGAACGACGTTGGGCGTCTATTTCAGCATCCTGCTAGAGATGGGTAACGAGCCAATCAGCGATCGATGTGGTCATCTGGCGAAAGTCGTCGCCTCTCGTGAATTGGTGGTCGGCGCTTGGTAGGAGATCTAGCCTCTTCGGACCTTTCAGTGCGTCATACAGTCGCTGACTTTGATGGAGGGGGACACACTCATCCTTTTCACCCTGGACAATAAGTGTGGGTACGGCGATTCGTTCAGCCGGCCCATAGGCGATCTGACTGAGGCAGTCTTCGTAAAAATCATACCGCAAACGGATTCGATCAGGCCCTCCCATGATGTTCGGAACCGTGTCAGTGGCTTGCCACTGAGCCAACTCGTCAAGCCCAAACGTTAAGCGAAGCTCTTCCGCGAAATCCACCACGGGACATTTGAGGGCCAAACAGCAAATGTCGCGGCGCTGGGCTGCCGTGAGCATGGCGACGAGTCCTCCGAAACTTGAACCGACGAGCCCGATTCTGTCGTAGCCCCTGGCGATGACCAGATCCAACGCGGTTTCGGCTTGATGTACGGCCAGGGTTGTTGTGATCTCTTCGAAGGGGCCGTCACTTTCTCCTTGGCCGAAAAAGTCGAACCGAAAAGTCGCCAGGCCCTGTCCATTGAGGAGCCTGGTCAAGGTTTTGTTGGTTGTGCTGTTCTTGCCGGAGAGAAATCCATGGCACAGCAAGGCGAGACGCGTTGTCGGTTCGTCGGGCGTGCTCAGGATGGCAGCAATGCCATGGCCGAGGCGATCATGAAATGTCAGGGGTTCTTCCAAGGAGCGGTCTTTCAATCAAGCATTACGCTGGGAGAATAATTTAACAGCTGGAACGTCAATAACTGCACCTGTCGCGCAACAGAAAAAACCACTATACGATATCCGATCGCGATAGGCGGGACAAGCTGGACGGGGGAGGGAGACGGGGGAATGTTCGAGGTCCGAAGTTCGAAGTTTTCGGAGCTTCGAACCTCGAACCTCGAATTTTGGATCGCGCCTATCTCGCGTCTCACGCGGCAGGATCTATGGCGCTGGTGGATTCTTTGAGTGTCTTGTTAGGGAGAGAAACGACAATTCCTGATGGCGTAACCCCGAAAGCCCAGGCGAGCTTGGCGGTAAAGATGGTCAAGCTGCCAAGGAGCAGGCCGACTGTGACCCAGGACGCAATCTGAATAGAGAGCGAACTGAGAGGGAAGTTCCAGGTAAGTGCAGCGAGCAAGCCGAAGCCCATCGTCCCCAAGCTCAATCCAATCAGCTGAACGGCTCGCCACCGGTCCATGATGGCTGCGAGTTGATCTCGATAGGGCCCCTGCTTTTTCCGGCTCGCAATCCGGCTGGCCGCCAGTATCTCAGGGATGCCATACGACAAGGCTCCAATGACTGTCTGCAGCATAAATCCGATCAAGGCCATATGGGTGTAGGCCGCGAGGTGCAACGATCCAAATGGCAGTACCGGCGGTTGTGGGAGGAAATTCGCTCCGACGAGCACGCCCATGACCATCATGAAAACCAGGAAAAACGTCGCGATCAGGAAGTGGTCGGAAGCGGCATTTCCCGGATGGCATGAGCCTATCCATGTGCGCAGAAGATTGTATGCGTAGAGACCAATGCTGAGGATGAGCAACCCTCCGACCGCGAGTTCGAGGTGGAGGGACGAGGTGATAAATCCACCGATCAAAATGGCGAAGCCGGCGGGAAGCGCAACCATCACGAAGCGGGCGAGTTTCAGGCTGTAGAGTTCGGCGTTCAAGACAATCGGCAAGAGGCGATGGGTGGCGCCGATCATCGCCATGGTAACGAAACCCAACAGGATCAGATGCAGATGAAGCAGTCGCGCGTGGGCATAGTATTGCTGGAGGAACTGGAAGGCCATCGCGACGCTGATGACCAATCCAACGAATAGAGAAATGAGCGAAAAACGAAAGAGCCAGGATGAACCGGTCGGTTGAGTGTGGCTTTGCCGCGCGAACTGCCAGGCGACCGGAGCGATGGAGGCGACGGCTCCAAACACGACAATTCCAGCCCCGCCGACGATCAACATGTTCCCGAGCCCGAATCCAATGAGCAACAAGACTGTGGCGGCGTTCAGGGTGGCGAACAGCCATGGGCGGGAGTTCGCACCGGTATGGCCGCTCTGGGAATCACTGGATGCGGAAGCCAGTAGCCCGCCGATCATGAGTTGGAGGATGCCACCGATGAGGATGGCATGCACATGGACCAACCTCAACCAAGAAGGCAGCGGCGTGCCATGGACCAATCCAATCATGACGGCCAGTCCCACCAACGAGGAAAGTAGGAGCCAGCCAAATCCTGTGATCAAAAAAGTCAGTGGACGGAAGGTGAAACGACCCATGGCATCCTCTTTTTAACAGGATGCTGGAAATCATGTCGGGGCGCAAGAATTTCAATGGTCTGTGCGTGTGACGCAATAGGAGAATATTCCGGCAGGAAGCTCAAACTGGTTTGTTTTGTTTATCTGGTTCATCTGGTCTGTCTGGTTTAACCAAACAAACGAGACAAACCAAATAAACCAAATAACGGTCTTCTTCTGCTGGCGGCTTTTTTCAGCATCATGCTGCTAGGTCTGGAGAAAGTAGAAATGATTCGTCGGTCCAGTTCCATGACCGATTGCCAGGCTATGGCGAAGGGCTTCGGTGAGGTAGGTTTTGGCCGTCTGCACGGCATCGTTCACGGATTTGCCTCGTGCGAGATGTGCCGCGATGGCTGAGGCGAAGGTGCAGCCGGTGCCATGGGTGTGGGGGGTATCGATGACCTCACCTTTGAACACGTTGAAAAAATTGCCGTCATACAGCAGATCGGTGGCGCGTTCTGCCTGGAAATGACCGCCCTTGATCAACACATATTTGCAACCGAACTTATGAATGACTTTGGCGGCCCGGCGTGCGTCCGCGAGCGTTTTGATCTCAATGCCGGAGAGTTGCTGGGCCTCATGGATGTTTGGGGTGACGAGCAGCGCCAAGGGGAAGAGCTGCGTTTTCATGGCGTCGATGGCTTCCGGCTTGAGCAGGGCATGGCCGGTCTTCGAGATCATGACCGGATCCACCACGAGGTTCACAATCTTTTGCGGCTTCAAGAGTTTTGCGACGACCTCGACGATCGCCGTCGAGGACAGCATCCCGGTCTTCACCGCAGCAACGTCGAAGTCATCGAATACGGCATCGATCTGCGACGCAATGATTGAGGTCGGCAACTCGAAGACGTCGGTGACCTCTTCCGTATTCTGCGCCGTGATGGCAGTAATCACCGACATGGCAAACACGCCGTTGGCCGACATGGCTTTAATATCGGCCTGAATTCCCGCACCTCCGCCGGAATCCGAGCCGGCGATCGTCAAAACTTGTTTGATCGGTTGTGTGCTCATGTGAGGATCAGTTAGAAGGCGTAGCAGGTGGTGGTATCGCGTCGGTTGCTGCCGGAGGGGTTCCGGCCGATTCGACTTTGAGGCCTTCGATGGAAAATAGGGCATCCCGTCGTGGGGCCGTTTCGTGATAACGAAAGATAAATTGGTTCCCGGTTGCGTCGGTTGGCGCCGAGAAGGTCAACACGGCCCGGCCTTTTCTTCGCGGAGAGAGCTCGATGCCGTGCATGCAGAGGCCTTCGCGGTTGTTCTCCGCTTCCAATTTCCACCGGGCGCCATGGTCATCTTCGAGCATGGTGTCTTGCAGCAGGCAGAGCACTTTGACGTCGCGTGAGGACTTATTCTCAATCGTGAGATCGGCAATGATCTGATTGTCCCGCCTATGCAGGGCAGTCACAACCATCTGATACTGTTCATTGCTGTGGAGACCAAGCCCAGGCGGTGGCGCCGGCTTGGCGGAGGCATCAACTTTTACAACAGACGGCTTGTTTGCTTCTTTGATAAGTTCCGCCAGTAAGCCGGTTTTAGGTATAGCGCTGCGCGTAGCGCCCAATGACTGCATGGTGCTGGGGCTGAGCAGTTTCACCGTCACTCGAAAGCCGTCTGGTGAATCACTATAGGAGCCGGTCAACAATACATCGGCGTGCAACGCCTTGGCAGCCTGCTTGACTCCGTTAGCTTGAGCCGGTTCGAGCTGTGTGACATGGAATTTCTTCAAGGTCGAGTCCACCACGGTGTGATCGGCGACTTTGAGTTCGCCGGCGACCAAAATCTGTGCGCTCAACTCCTCCGCCAAAAATTGCCCAATCGGTGTGACCGCACCCTTGCTGTCCGTAAAGTCCAACACTGCCAGCCGGTTTCTTTTCGCTTTCACAGCATCGGCGATCACTCCCTCCGCCAGTTGCTTCAGACTTTCCTCATAAGACGATGCCGCATGAGCTGGAAGTGCCCAGAGAGTAACGAAGGCAAGTAGGACTGTGAGCAGAAGACGATTCATTTCTGGGGATCTATCCTTTGAGCCGGGAAGCAAGTTCAAGCTGGGTCACATTATACTCAGCGAGCCGAGCCTGTCCAGCGCGAGGCTATTAACGCCTGCCCCGCCTGTGACCCAGTCTTCAGCCAGTAGGCATGTTCCCACAGGGCCGGTGTTGTTCCTTGGGCAGGTAGCAGGGCTGGGCCAAACTGCGCGCGTCCAACGAGGGCCTGTTTCCGGTTCTCACCCACCCGCCCTCGCGGCGCCAAGACGCCGCGTTTCCCAACAGGCCGCGCGTTGCGCGAGCAATGGAACGGCCCTGCTGCCTGCCCTCCGAACACGACCTTTCTTCACCTTCTCTCCCTTGCGGCCGGTGTTCCATTTTAAGGCCAGGGCTGGGAGGCTCTCGGAGCGTTATCAGAGTGCCGTTGGGGTGACCGCTCTTGCTGAGCTGCAGCGTCTGCCGTAGGCAGTGGCGTCGAATGTTCGAAGCCACACCTTTGCGTAGCAAGTGGTGTGGCAAGTTTTCGGCGCTAAGTGGAGGCGAAGCCTAGAGCGTCCAACGGTGCTCTGTGTTTCTACGCGGAGAGAGGCTCCCAGCCCTGGCCGCCTTCCTAGACCGGCCACTTCTCCTCGTTCCACGCCATCTCCCAGAACATCCACTCATAGCGCGAACTAATCACGAACGATTCTTCCATCCGACGTTTCTCTTCTTTTCCCGCCGTCTTGGCCCACTGGTCCACTTTCTTGCGCATCCATTCCTGCACTTTGGCAAACTCAGGTGAGGAGTAGAGCATAAGCCAGTCCCGATAGGGGTGATCCTTTTTCGGCAGGCCATGCTTTAGGAGATGTTGTCCGACGACGCAGTAGATCCAGGCGCAGGGGAGGGCCACAACGGTGATTTCCGCTGCCGAGCTTGTATGGGCGACGGTGAGCATGTGCCTGGTGTAG
>JANNIV010000141.1:0-1735 GCA_031405355.1 Nitrospira sp. | reverse complement strand
GAGTCGTTGGAACAGCGGATTAAGCGGGCTCGGACTTGTGGAGATTGGATCCAGCTCTCTCATGAAGAATGTGCCACACTCCACAAACGGGAAAAGCTCCATCTCAAGTCTCAGTTCGACAAGCTTCAGCACGAGCAAGATCGGACCAGAGGGAAGTTGACGGCACTCAAACGAGCGAAGGCGCGGGCTCAACGGATTCGTGCTGCTGAAGCCGCATCCGGTCGGAAACGCCGCTGATACTGTTCTGTTCACTATGATCCACTAGCGTGGCTGCCTCACTCCCCCTCCTGACGCGCTCGCAAGGGGCGAATATTCGTGAACTCTTCCGTGATAGACGCGTGCGAGCGCAGAACGGTGCCTTTGTGGTCGAAGGCGGCCATGCGGTTCGAGATCTTCTAACTCGGTATCCCGAACAGATTCTCACGATTGTCGCCGCCCACGGTTATCTGCAAAAAGAGGGGCAGAGCGACCGACTGGTTCGACTCGCCTCCTCGACGAAGCAGTACTCCTGCTCCGACCCCCAGTTCTCAAAGTTATCCGATCTGGACGCGCCGCAAGGTATTCTTGCTGTAGTGAGGCAACCGACATGGGATGAAGGAGAAGTGCTTAGACAGCCGACTGTCTTAGGGATTTTTGGAGAAAAATTGCAAGATCCTGCCAATGTCGGGGCCATTATTCGAACGGCGGCAGCTCTTAATGCGAGTGCCCTGTGGCTTACACCGGACTCCGCCGATGTGTATCATCCCAAGGTGGTTCGTGCGACGAGCGGGATGTTGCTCGCGCTACCGATCTTTGTCAGTAGGGATTTGTCAGGGTTGACTCGACAAGGCTGCCAGATTTTTGCAGCAGAAGTGACAGGAGCCGGGACTGTTTCAATCGATGAGATTCACCAGGCGCCGAGAAAACTTGTTGTTGCAGTCGGCAATGAAAGCCGAGGTTTGTCAGCACAGATCCGTGCGCAGGCCAGCACTCGATTCACCATCCCTCTCAGCCGTGACGTAGAGTCCCTCAATGTTGCGGCGACCGTGGCCATCGCCGCGTTCTACTTCTCGCGACTTCCTAAAGGGAAATGACCTGAAGCCATTCGCTTGTGCGAATGGCTTCAGGCCGTCGGTCATCAATCTACAGTCGAAAGTGTGGAGTGGTGCCGAGGGACAGAATTGAACTGTCGACACCAGCCTTTTCAGGGCTGTGCTCTACCAACTGAGCTACCTCGGCACGGTTCACGGCAAGAAGAGCGAGGCACTGTTACAGGATCGTCCGAGAAAAATCAAGCGTTCTGGGCTGACTAGTTAACTGGTTTATTTGGTTTGTTTAGTTTGTCTGGTTTTTGGTTGAACGAAACTACTCGATGGGCGGCTATGCGACGGTGCATTTCGGGCTGCGTTACGCCAGGATGGCATTGTCCCTGACCGTGATCGGCGTCGGTTACGGCTCGGACCCGGACAAGCGCGTGCAATTCCTGAAGGACACCGAGGTCTTCGCGCGGCGTTTCGAGCAACTCGGCACCGCGGAGGCGATCAAGCCCTATCAGGTCGGGCCCTCGCGGGTGCAACTGCAGAACAAGGATCCGCGCGGATTCGCCCACTTCTGCGCGGCGTTTGCCAGGCACTCCGCATTGGGTTCGGCAAACACGCAGCGCGGCCTGCAGGCGAGGCGCCCGTCGATCTACAGCCTCGAGCGTGGCCTCGCCAGGCTCAAGGTGCCGATGCACGTGATGACCGGCGACGAGGAC
>JANNIV010000140.1:0-6963 GCA_031405355.1 Nitrospira sp. | reverse complement strand
AGGTGTGAAGCTCGCTGACTGTCCCATCTCTTGCGCTTCCTGATTCTTTCTGGCGTGACCGATTCTCCAGTCTCCTCCGTTTCGATGTCAGAGTTTCTCTGAACGGCTGTATGCCTTGTGTCATGGTCTGCTGATGGAGGCGGCCAGGATGTCGGCCATACCCCAGAGGACTATTCGACTCACGCTCGCATTCCATAGAAAGAAGTGAGCCATGCTCTACTACGCACTGGTGTTCCTAGTGGTCGGCGTGATTGCCGGCGCCCTGAATCTCGCCGGGGTGTCCGCGGTTGCGGTACAGATTTCCTGGGTTCTGTTCTTGATCGGGATCGTGTTGGTCGCGATCCATGTGATCACGGGGCGCTCCACTCGGGTTGTGTGACTGGGGAATGTCGGGATGCCCGATAGTGTCCTGTCGTGATGACCTGGCGCCAACGTGAAGCTGAGACATCGATACGTACACAGGAGGAGGATGCGATGAACGCTGAACAATTCAGGGGGAAATGGACCCATTTCAAAGGAGAATTGAAACAGAAGTGGGGCAAGTTTACCGATGATGACTTCAAGCAGATCGAAGGAAACTACGCGAAGTTTATCGGAAAAATTCAGGAACGGTATGCCGGGGAAAAGGTTGAGCTGATGAAGTGGGCGGACGCGTGGCATGCGAAGCCGACGCCGAAACCCGTGGAGAAGAAGCCACGCTGAACGGATGCAACTCACGAAAGCCGTCTGGCGACACTCTGTGACATTTCGGTTAAGAAGAAGATCATGAACACACGCTATGTACTGACACTCTGCACGGCTTTGGTTATCGGTGGAGCCCTCATCACTGGATCGGCGCACGCGCTCGGCAAGGCATCCTTCTCCAAAAAAGTTACCACGTTCGAGCGCTTGACCTGGCCCTCATGGATATAGAAAACCGCATCAGCCGCATCTCCTTGCGAAAAGATCATCTGCTTGTTGAGAAACGTCAGCAACAGACAGAGAAACTCTTAACTCAACCGTCCGTGATATCGGGGTAGAACCCCGCGGACATTTCTCGAGGAAGAGTGTCTGTGCCGAGTGAGCCCCACATTCTCACCTCTCGGACCCTCTATTTTTTCTGTGGGAGGACATTATTTTTATTCGTATTCTTGGCTCTTTCAATCTCGCACTCACCGTTCTCGCAGACTTTCGATTTAGCCTGCTGTCTCTCCGCACAAGACTTCTTATCCTCTTGGCTAATGGCATTACCGAGGCATAGCTTCAGTTGTTCCTGAGATGTTTTGAGACAGTCTATGCAAGGGTTTTGTGCGAACGCAGAAGTGCCAAGCAGCAGGATTGTGAACAGCGCGAACCCGAGTGTGATGTTCATCCCATTACCTCGTAATAAAGTTAATTGATACATTCACCGCGCGCCGATGAGTCTCGCCTAATGCAAGTTTCAAGCGGTACTGTGAGGTCGAACAATGCGGTAGCATTGTATCTTCAATCTCCGTATCGATGGTCCTTCGCATCGGCAGATCAAGTCGCTCTCGATACGTCAGCGATCACTCTACATCGTTCACACCGCAGGTTGATGCGTGGCTTCACTTTATCTCCACGATCCCGCCCACGCGCATGGAGGGCAAAAATCTTGAAATTGGCACTGATACACAACACGATGCCTTGTCACCCGCATGATGCTGAAACAGTCTGCCTGCTTCTCACATGCGCAACGCGCAACCCCTGGTTCCGAATGTCTCGCCTTTCCCGCCAGTCTCGTGCTCCATTTTGCGCAACCCGGTGTCCTAACGCCATTCGACGGCGCCGAATCCGGTGCTTCCGAGGAAGGTGTAGGCAATGGTGGCAGTTCCTATCGTCTGGTGCGTGTCGGGCAGATCGGGATACTGCGCATCCCGTGACGATGCGACGTATTTGAGCGCGATGGCATGGCGGTCGTACACGCGCACGGTGAACGACGCCGTCCCGCGGGCGATGGTCTCTGATCCCCGATGCTCGGTGGATCCCAGGCCGCTGACATAGTACTCTTGCGCTGTCACGTTGAGCATGGCCCTGTCGCCGAGGATGAGGCGGAGCTCGAGGAGCGCTTGCGGAGTAGCACCATAGTGATAGTCGCGTTCACCAGAGCCGTGAATGGTACCGGCCGCACCGTAACCGACGCCGCCGAGGGCCGTGCCCTGGAGCGCTACCGCGTGCGAGAGCCACCACTGAGCGGTGGTACCGAGGTTGAGGGCAGTGCTCGAGACGCGGAAGACCTGTGGCGCGATGTAGTCGTAGGTCCCGTAAAGGCCCCACACCCCGCGATAGGAGTCCCCTACGCCGTACGGCGCTCCTGCAAGGAGGCCTCGGATTATGATGTTCTCGAAGGTGTTGGCGGTGGAAGCGGTGAATTGAAAGTTGAAGTAATCGAACGGGCGTGTGTAGCTATAGCCGGGCTTCCCTGGCAGCCCATAAGCCAGTTGGAAGTCTGCGATCGCCTCATTTTGTTTGAAGTGCGAGGTGGCTGGGCCGGTCAAGCGCGTGTTCAGGGCCGCGCCGAGCTGAAATCGCCAGGAGATGGCCGGATCGTGGCTCGGGAACACGGCGTCGAACCGGTTGCCGAAGACGAGGCGGTTGAGACCGGTGGGCGGCGAGATCACTGCCGCGCCCAGCTCGCGCCAGAACCCAGGCGGGCCGCCGTCATTTTCGAGCAATAGGCTGGCCATCCGGAAAAGCGGTTCCCCTAAGAAACTTCCAGCAATAGGGGTCGTAATCTGGTCGTTGATGGAGGGCGCCCCGGTCTCGCCTCCCAGCTCCCAGAGAAAGCTACCGACGGAAGCATACCCGAACGATTCCCAGAAGTTGAGGCCGGTCGATCGTGCCAATCCATAGTATATCGACCCCCCATAGGGATGCAGGAACTGATTTGTGGCGAATGGGTCCTTGTCGATCACCCATTTGGAATCGGTCAAGTTCGTCCGAAAGGACTTGGTGCCGGTACGGTATTCGCTATTCGGCTCGATGAAGTGCCGGTCAAACTGATTCAGCAGCAAGAGGTACCCTGTGACTTCGAAGGCCGGGATGATGTAACTCCTGCCGGCCCCCGTCTCCCAGTTTAGAAACTGTTTCGGCTTCTCGGGGACAGGTGGGCCGATGGGAGAGGCCTGCGGCGGTGCCGGCGATGTAAGCATGTCGGTGGAGGTTTGCTCCTGGGCAAAGCCTGCACCCGGAGTCACGAGGGCGAGGACGAGGACACTGGTGAAAAGCGCCCAAAGGAACTGGTCGGCATGCTGAGATCCGCTCACCCACGACTGGTGGCCGAGCCGCCCATCGTGGACTGGGCATGCATCGACTACTGGATGCGCCTGACCAATTGAATAGCGCAAAGGAATAGCATGAGACGAGACTGACTCACATTCATGCGAACCGGATCTCCACATAGACATCACGGCTACATTGTTTCTAGCCGGCCTGTCCAGCTACACGCTGAGAGGAGCTATGGGCTATTGGGTGACTCAACCGCAATGACCAGGAGCCTCCTACGCGAAATGGCTTTGGGACTGCTAACAGATTCCTTCCCCTGGCCCTGGCTGCCGGTTGCCCGGCAGCCAGGGGGGTACGCATAGTTCCCGCTGCTCCAAAGGCTGCATATTGAGCACATCCTGACCTTGCGCACTGTATCCGCGTTCTACTGTTGGAACTGTTTCGGGTCCTTCTCCGGCTCGTCGTTCATGGAATCACTGACGCTGGCCTGCGCTCCTCATCCGGGTTGGAGGTTTTACTTCAAGCCTTTCTGAGAGCTTTGATCGGAAACGCCTTTGTCAGCTTTCACCATGCCGCCCGGGAGAACGGTTCCTCCATCTCGCTGAATCTCCTTTGGCACATTGTCTTTGGCATTATCCGATGTTCCAGGCTTCTTTGAGAGGACATCATCATTATTGGGAATTTTGGCTCTTTCAATTACGCACGCGCCACTATCGCAGGTGTTCGATTTTTTCTGCTGTCTCTCCACACAGGATTTCTTATCCTCTTGACTGATGGCATTACCGAGGCATTGCGTCAGCCGTTCCTGAGCTGCCTTGAGACAGTCTACGCAAGGGTTCTGTGCGTAGCCTGGCGTGCCAATCAATAGCATTGAGAACAACGCGAACGTGAGGGTGATGTTCATAACAATACCTCCCGTGATAAGCGCAGAGGAAACATTCACGGCGTGCCGATGAACCTCGCGCAATAGTTCCTTGGAATATCGATGAACGTTTCTCCGGATATCAGTCACGATCCCCCAACTTGATGGCAGCTTGGATTTCGTCGAGGGCTCTCAACTGTTGTGTCATGTCCAGGCTTTGAGATTGTGCGAGATCCCGGGCACAGAACTGCAAAAGGGGGATTAGCGTGCGGCACTCACCCCGCAGATGTTGATCGAAGGTGAATCGCCGCAGGCCGGGCTCGACCATCTGACGGGTTTCGTGTTCATACTGGGGATCGTCATGACCGAGCCGGCGCAGCGTCCCCACGTCCTGCTCCAATGAAGCCTCCAATTTTTTGATCAGTGCCAGAAGGAAGTCCAATCGTAACCGGCCGTCAGTCCATTGAGTGACAATGTGCGTATTGAGAGACAAATCGCGCACGACAGCCCTGCGGATCGTGCCGCCTGTGGCACGATCCGGTATCAAGTACTCACGAGCGATCCTTAATACATAATAGATCACAGCGCTGGCGGCGACAGCACCCAATAACAAAAAGAGAACGAGGGTAATGTCTAGATTTTCCATGGCATAATGGTTGGCCTGTGACCAAGGCCATTCACTCATGAGAGTATTCGGTCAGACTCCTGCATACAGCACAATTTCGACGCGTCGATTCAGTTGCCGCCCGTCTTCAGTCTCATTGCTCGCGATCGGTCGGATGTCCCCATACCATTCGACAATATAGCTCTGTGAATCCACTGCGTCCCCCTTCAGCGCATGTCCCGTTTGAGTCGCTCGTGCTTTGGATAAGGTCAACTTCTCGAAATACTGGTTGGAGCCATCAGAGGCCGAGGCCTTGTCAGCGTGCCCAACCACACGGATTTCCTTGAGAGAAGCCGTCTTAAAGAGCATTCCCATCTGCCGCAACACTTCGATACCATCCGGCTTAATCTCATGACTCCCGGCATCGAAGAGCAGTCGTTCAGCAATCACGACGGTGAGATGATCGCTGGTTCGTTGCATCCTGATGTCACCATCGCGCAATGCTGTGTGAAGCACCCGCTCCAAATCATTCTGCATCAGCCTCAGCCGTTGCTCAGCACTGTCTGCACAACCGATCACCAAAGCCAGGCTCATCAGAACGCTTGCGAGGAACGTCACAGTTTTCACGATTTCACTCTCGCTTTCTCACGCATGTCACCGAACCGATCGTTCACCGACACATCCATAATGAAAATAGACCATATCCCGCCACAATGCTCTGACCCCAGCTTGGAGATGGCCAATGTCGATCATCGTTTCGCGGGTCGTATAGAGGGTGCCTTATAGGCGAACGTTACGATGCCGAGCATGAGTGTAATGATGAGCGTAATGCCGAGAATCGCGATGGTTTCCATGGTCATGTCCTTCATATGAAGTTGCCCACCCACCTATAATTTGTGGTTCTACACTTCGCCGTCAGGCCGTCTTCTCGCCGGAAAGCCGCGCACGCTCTCGCTGCATGGCGGTGCGTCCGGCCTCGACTGCTTCGGCCAAGACCATCTTTTTCTCCTGGACGAACTCGTGTCCCTTGTCCACCGCCTGGTCCATGAACTCGGTGGCCTTATCGGCCAGCTCATGAACATGTTCTTCGGTTCGCCGCGCATACCCGCGCACCTGCTCCCGTGACTCACGACCAGACTGCGGCGCCAGTAACAGCGCCACCGCGGCCCCCGCCAACCCTCCGGTCAGAAATGCCAATCCCATCGCTCCCAAAGAACACCCTCTGTCATCTGCCATTGTTTGCCCCTCCTTCTTGATGAAAGTGTGTTTTGACGACGCCCGTCGTGGCCCTGAGCCCCGCCACCATGCTGACCAGGTTGACCAGGAACGATCGGCTTGTACCCTGCACCGTCTCATGGACCCGTTGCACGGTGTCGCCCAGTGACCCTGCCGCATGCAACAGCACCGCCGCATGCTCGACCCCGCCCCGCGCATGCTCGACGAGCCTGTTCAGATTCTCCGTCGTCGCCCGCATCTCCTTGAGCAATAACGGCAGCTCGGTGTTCATGCGGACCAAGAGGTATCCCGATTCCGCCACCGGTTTCCTGAGTTGTATCAACAGCAGAACCAGCAAGCCGGCCATCACGACCAACGCCCCTGCCCCCACACACAGTGCGATTTCGACAATCATACAGATTTCTCCTCCACCATCAGGCTTCCGCTAGACCTGCAGGCCCTCCATGTGCCGTCTTATCGAAGGACACCGAGTGCCCAGAGGACGACGATCAACGTGAGTGGAACTCCCAGCAGCCAGAGAATGAACGCTTTACCCATGATGGCCTCTCCTTTCCTGCCCGGCTAACAACCCGGTTCTTAAGCATGCGCTTGCGGGCCCAGTTCTTTCAGGAGGCTGGACAGGTCCTCGGCATGCTCTTCTTCTTGCGCCAGGATCCCCTCCAGGACTTTCCGCGTCGTGGGATCATCAGTGCCGACATAAGTGACCATTTCGCGATAGCTGTCGATTGCGATCCGTTCGGCAATCAGGTCTTCCGTGATCATCTCCACCAAGGACGCGCCTTCGACATATTCCGAGTGGCTCCGGCTCAGCAGCCCTTCCGGGGACAGATTCGGCTCACCTCCAAGTTGAACAATGCGTTCGGCCAATTGATCGGCATGGACTTGCTCCTCAACGGCGTGCTGGAGAAACTCGCCCTTCACGCTGAGGGAACTGATTCCTGTGGCCATGAAGTAATGGCGTTTATAACGAAGGACGCACACGATTTCTGTGGCGAGGGCTTCATTCAGCAGCGTGATCACTGTCTCGGCTTTAGCCTTG
>JANNIV010000139.1:0-5157 GCA_031405355.1 Nitrospira sp. | reverse complement strand
GTTAATACCCGGCCAAATCCGATCAGCAGGTCCCCATCCCACGCCGTCACGGCCACATCGGTGTGGCGCAGCATCTCGCGTGCATCTTCAAGCGTTCGTCCTTTGGCCCAAGGTGCTTGCTGGTAAAGGCGAACGAGCTTGGCTGGGTCGAGGTCCTTCTTTTCAGCGAAGATGATGGCGGGCTTGAGGGTTGGGGTCATCTTGTACTAGATTATCTCCCAGCGACAACAACCAAGATCACGCGGAGTGTACGAGGAACATCATGACAACGCAAGTACGAACCTGCCCTCGGTGTGCGCAGCTGATGTGGTTGAACGAAGACCAGTACGAACGGCTGGATGAGGAAACCATCCGTGGAAAGTGTCCTCAATGCGGATCGACCGTTCGCTTCAAGCTCGTATCACAAGGCGAAAACGCAGCCGGCCCAAAGATGGGGCATTGACCGTGTAGCGAAGTGAAAAGTTGTGAGTTATAAGTTCTGAGTTGGCAGGAAACTCATCACTCAACATTCAGAACTCAAAACTTCGGCCTCACATTCCCTGTCCGGCGCCGTCCAGCTCAGGCTTGTTGCCGGGCAGAATTTTGTTCAGCGCAGATCGATACTCGCCTGTGCGCCCTTGGTCGATCCGTCCGACTTCGATTTCTTTATCCCGCTGCATCCGGTCAAGATGATCGAGCACCGAGAGGAGCGGATGGACAGAGCCGAGCAATCGTCCGACTTCGAAGGCCTCAAGCGATTCCACAAATAATTCGTTCAGACCTCTATAGGGAGTCCCGGCACTCTGGCTCCTGAACCGGGAGACGATCTCTTCATACTCCTCGATCGCCTCAAACTTGGGCTTCACGCCGGTCGGCACCGCCGACAGGTGTACGATCGGCGGCAATTTTGACGCATAGATCTTCAGCTGAGCAATCAATCCCCCTATCGCGTCCAGTACATCTGCAGTTTGCATGACCTATCCTTCGAGTCGGCATTGAAAGAGCCAAGCTGAGGAACCTGTCAAGACTTTCCGACGCCGTGAGGAGGTGTGAGACTATCAAGGGCCTGAACCACCAGCTCAATGTCGGATGGAAACGGCTTTGTATATTCCTGAAACTCACCGGTGGAAGGGTGACGGAAGCCGAGGGTCCTCGCATGCAACATTACGCGAGGGATCTCGACATCCTCTACCATGCAGACTTTCTTCCCGCCGTAGGTCTGATCTCCAAGAATCGGATGGCCCAGGGATGTCAGATGGACACGGAGCTGATGCGTCCTGCCGGTGCGTGGGTACAACAGCACATGGGAGGCCAGTTTTCCGAAACGATGGTCAACCTTGTATTCCGTCACAGATTCCTTTGGGCGCGCCGTGTGCGCTGAGAACTTTTTCCGTTCCTTCTTGTCGCGGCCAATCGCCAGCTCGATCAACCCATGTCCTTTTTTAGGCACGCCTGAGATCAGTGCCTCGTACACCCGTGTGATCGTGTGATATTTAAATTGAGCCGAAAGAGCACGATGGGCTTCGTCTGTCTTCGCTATCACCATCACGCCTGAGGTATCTTTGTCCAGACGATGGACCAGTCCAGGCCTTTCTTTCCCGCCTATCGTCGATACCGTGCCGCCGGAAGTCTGAAAATGATGGAGGAGGGCGTTGACCAGCGTCCCGGCCCAATGACCCGGCGCAGGATGGACCACCAGACCGGCCGGTTTATTGAGCAGTAGCAACGCGTCGTCTTCGTAGAGAATCTCAAGTGGAATCGACTCGCCCTTAAGTTCCAGAGGCTCCGCTTTCGGAATATCGAAGGCGATCATATCGCCAGGCTTGATCTTTTGACTGGGCTTGACGGCCTGACCGTTGATCCGCACACGCCCCTGCACAATCAACCGTTGCACAGCCGACCGCGATAACTTGGGTTCACGATTGACCAGGAAAATATCCAATCGCTTGGGCTGCTCACCAGCCGTCACCACAAACTCAGTCACCATAGCTAAACAACTTTCTCTAACTGGTTTCGGCCACGCTACTGCACATGAGGCTCAATTGCAATCGGAAGGTTAGCCGGTTTCTCAACAATTTCTTACCTGCCCAACTTCGGCATGTCGAGTTGCATCTTTTCCCATGCGGGTAGTTAAGACCTTTGATCTCGTACGGGATTCGTGCAGAAATCGGTGTTTTGCTTGCACGTTCGCATCAAAAATTATACTGATTATCATCGAAGCTGGGCATTTTCCATTCATGTCCTATTCAATCGTTCCCGGGCGATAACTGCTGAAAAAGTACCTTTCGAGCAATGAGATGTCGGAGTCACAGAAGGCGGCATCATGAGCGAGCGCGATGAGGGCAATACCATGAGGCGAGGCAAAAAGATTCAAACCGCAGCAATCGGGATGTTGTGCCTCACGACACTCACGACCGGCGCCTGTGTAACGCAGAGCACCTACGATACAGCTGCCACTGATCTCGAAGCGGCGAAAGCCGAACTCCGCGGCGTCAGCACCGAAACGCAGGAGCTCGCCCAACAAGTCAGCGACCTCCAGCAACTTCAGATTGGCATTGCAAGAGAACGAGAGGTCGCCTCGTCGGCGCTCAAGCAAGCCAGGAAGGCGGTGAAGGCCGAGCGTGCCGCGGCGCAAATACGGTTGAGCAAACTCACTCGCACGATCCAAGACCTGACCACCCAGCAGAAGAGCCTGCGGTACGCGGTCAAACATTCGTCCGAAGAGCAGGCCAGGCTGCAATCAGCCGTGGAATACCATACGTCAAAACTTGGTGAGGTAGATGAATCCAGTACATCATCAGTCACTCCACCGGCGCAAACTGCCCTTGTTCCCCCAGTACACACTCTAGTCCCGAACGAATCTGTCCCCAAGCCGGCAGTGACAACAACGGCTGCACCAGTAAATCAGTCCGTGGCGAATCCCAAGCCGCAGTCGGCAGGTAATCAGCCTCCAGAGCCAGTCGAAGAGGACTGGTTGTCCTTCTTCAAGAATTGGATTACTTCATTCTGGCAATCGATCTTCTTCTAACCAGGAGGGATGGCCGATGGCGGGCACGTCGGTCAGTGAACGAGATGGCTCGACCAGGGAGAAGGGTGCTCTTTCATTCACCGGTGTTATTCATTTC
Organism: Nitrospira sp.; assembly: GCA_031405355.1. Taxonomy (GTDB): domain Bacteria; phylum Nitrospirota; class Nitrospiria; order Nitrospirales; family Nitrospiraceae; genus Palsa-1315. The sequence continues at coordinate 2,053 of JANNIV010000139.1, read as the reverse complement.
CTTGCGGACGAGTTCCTCGGCTTTCAGCCAATCTTCCACGTCGCGCTCCCCATGCCGCCCCCGTTGCTCATAGAGTTCGTAGGCTTTCTTCGCAATCCGTTCCCTCACCTCATCCGAATACTTCTGCATGGACTCAGGCTCGGGCGAGAGGTTTCGCTCCTCCAGAGGCTGGGTGTCGGGATTTCGGGTCTTCATGAGCCTCCCTCCTTCGATGACGTAGCCTGTTATCCTTAAAACCAGTCGGTCTGTCAAGTTGAGCGATCGGAGAGAAACTCTGTGGTCATTGCCTGACCTGACCTTTCACGCTCGTACGAGAATGGCCAGGGACCGTGATGCGAGACAGGCGGGACGAGTGAGACGGGCCAACAGGGAGGGCCTGGTGGATTTCCAACTGGCGCGTCCAACGAGCACCTTCAAATTCTCTACATTTCTCTTTAGGGGAGTGGCCGAGGCTGCCCTTTACTGCGCGCATCGAGCGACCACTGTTTCATCGTGGGGGCTCTGCGAGCAAGAAGGGCACCTGGCCACTCCCCGCTCTCTGCTCCGGGAGCAAAGGACTGACACGGGCGTCGTTCCAACTTTAATTCTTGTGGGCGCGGTCGGCGATCTTCTTGCGGAGGCGGGCTTTTTCGAGACTGATTTCAGCTTCTTTGACTTCGGAGGGCAGGCCACCGGCCTTGAGTCGTTCCTCGGCCTTCTCAACGGCAGCTTGGGCGCGGCCCACGTCGATGTCTTCGGCCTTCTCGGCGATCTCGGCCATGATCGTGACTTTTGTCGGAGTGACTTCCGCGAATCCCCAGAGGATCGCCATGTGGTTGGTCAGATCTCCCACGCGATAGTGCAGCTCACCGATGCGCAACGTAGAAAGGAAATGACAGTGTCCCGGCAACACGCCGAACTCACCCTCTGAGCCAGGGGCGATGATTTGATCCACCTGCTGGCTCAAGAGCAACTTCTCCGGCGTCACCACTTCTAATAAGAACGTTCCTGCCATGATTCCTCGTGAGGCGTGAAACGTAAGGCGTTAGGCGAAGGATTCAATCTTGAAACCCCTTACCCGTCACGCCTTACCCCTGACGCTCTTTTAGACCTTCACTCCCATCTTTTCCGCCTTCGCGATCACTTCCTCAATCGGGCCGACCATGTAGAACGCCTGTTCCGGGAGATGGTCGTATTTGCCGGCGAGGATTTCCTTGAAGCTTCGCACCGTGTCTTTGAGCTTCACATACTTGCCGGGCGAGCCGGTAAAGGCTTCGGCGACGTGGAACGGCTGTGACAGGAAGCGCTGAATCTTCCGCGCCCGGGCCACGGCCATCTTGTCGTCTTCCGACAATTCGTCCATGCCGAGAATGGCGATAATGTCTTGGAGGTCTTTATACCGCTGCAACACAGACTGAACTCCTCGTGCGACCTTATAATGATCTTCACCGATGACTTGTGGGTCGAGAATACGGGAGGTGGAGTCGAGCGGGTCGACGGCTGGATAGATGCCCAGCTCTGCCAGTTGCCGAGACAAGACGGTGGTCGCGTCCAAGTGGGCGAAGGCCGTGGCCGGCGCCGGGTCGGTCAGGTCGTCTGCCGGCACGTAGATGGCTTGCACCGAGGTGATCGAGCCACGCTTGGTGGAGGTGATGCGCTCTTGTAGTTGTCCCATCTCGGTCGAGAGGGTGGGCTGATAACCGACGGCGGACGGCATACGGCCGAGCAAGGCGGACACCTCTGAACCGGCCTGGGTAAATCGGAAGATATTGTCCACGAAGAGCAGCACGTCCTGGTTTTCTTCGTCGCGGAAATATTCGGCGACGGCCAGTCCGGTCAACGCAACGCGCAGACGGGCGCCGGGTGGCTCGTTCATCTGGCCATAGACTAGTGCAACTTTCGACTTGGTGAAGTCCTTGGGATCGATGACTTTCGATTCCTGCATTTCGTGCCAGAGGTCGTTGCCTTCACGAGTCCGTTCACCGACGCCTGCGAACACTGAAAACCCCCCGTGGTGCAAGGCGATGTTGTTGATGAGTTCCATGATGATGACGGTTTTGCCGACTCCGGCGCC
>JANNIV010000138.1:0-13738 GCA_031405355.1 Nitrospira sp. | reverse complement strand
AAGGAGGCAGGAAAATCGATGGGTACTGTGGATGAACGGGTCAAGAAAATTATCGGTGAACAGCTCGGAGTCGAAGAGGATGAGGTCACGCCCGAAGCCAGCTTCGTGGAAGATCTCGGCGCCGACTCGCTCGATACGGTTGAGTTGGTGATGGCCCTCGAAGAAGAGTTCGGTATCGAGATTCCCGACGAAGATGCAGAAAAGATTCTGACCGTTGGGAAAGCGTTGGACTACATCAAGGAAAAGGCCTAGCGGTTGCAGGACGCGATGAGTCCTCGTTCGACCAGGCGAATTGTGGTGACCGGTCTGGGGCTGATCACACCTCTGGGAACGGGTGTCGAAAAGACCTGGAAGGCTATCTGTGCTGGTGAGTCCGGCATCGGACGAATTACGAAATTCGATCCTGCCGCGTACGATGCTCAAATCGCCGGTGAAGTGAAAGACTTCGATCCAGCCAAGTTCATCGAGAAAAAAGAAATCAAGAAAATGGATACGTTCATCCACTACGCCGTGGGCGCTGCCCAACTGGCGGTGGATGATGCGGGGTTTACTGTGGCGCCTGAAGAGGCCACGAGAGTCGGTGTGTATATCGGATCGGGCATCGGGGGGCTTGGGTCGATCGAGTACTACCACAAGATTTTGCAGGAAAAAGGCCCCGGACGCGTTTCGCCATTTTTTATTCCCATGACCATCATCAACCTGGCTTCCGGGCAGGTGGCGATCAGACTAGGCGCCAAGGGGCCAAACTCTTGTGCGGTGACGGCCTGCGCAACGGGCAACCACTGTATCGGCGACGCCTATCGACTGATTCAGGCAGGCGATGCCGATGTCATGATCGCCGGCGGGGCGGAAGCTGCCATTACCCCCTTGGGGGTTGCAGGATTTGCTGCGTCGAAGGCCTTGTCGTTTCGCAATGCTGATCCGGCAAAAGCGAGCCGGCCGTTCGACAAGGATCGGGACGGGTTTGTGCTTGGCGAAGGCGCCGGAGTTGTCGTTTTGGAGGAACTGGAGCATGCGCGACGGCGTGGGGTTCGGATCTATGCAGAATTGATCGGCTATGGCATGAACAGCGATGCCTACCACATTACCGCCCCGTCTGAAGAGGGAGAAGGCGCAGTCCGGTGCATGGAGCTGGCGCTCAAGGATGCCGGGATCGGCAAGGACCAGATCGGGTACATCAACGCGCATGGTACGTCGACGATGGCGGATGCGATTGAGACCAAGGCCATCAAGCAGGTGTTCGGGGAGCAGGCCTACCGCATCCCGGTGAGTTCGACCAAGTCGATGACCGGCCATTTACTCGGGGCAGCCGGTGGGATTGAAGCGGTGTTTAGTGTGCTAGCGCTTCACCACGGGATACTTCCTCCGACGATCAACCTGGATCATCCGGACCCCGTCTGCGATCTGGACTATATCCCGCACAAAGCCAGACCGGCCGCAGTGAGGGTCGCACTGTCGAATTCATTCGGGTTCGGCGGGGTCAATGCCTGCTTGCTCTTCAGGAAACCAGACGCCTAGCAGGATGCTGAAAAAAGCCGCCAGCGGCGTTCTCGCATCGCTCAGATCCTCAACGTACCCAGAGGGTGCCTCCGGATCTTTGCTCGCTGCGGCCTTGCTGGACAGCCTTTTTGAGCATCCTGCGCTATTGTGGCGTCAGTGCCATTCGGGGATATTCATCGGCATGTTCCGTATGAACCAAGTTTTTCCGAAACCTGCTAACCGGCCTGTGCGAGGGATATACTCGCCACTATGACTTCGGTTTCCTCCGCCGACTCACTCCAATCTTTGTTGGGCTATCGATTTAAGGCGCTGGCTTTGCTCGATGAAGCCTTGACTCATTCCTCTCTCGTCAACGAACAGAAAACAGCTTTGCCTCAACATAACGAACGGCTTGAATTTCTCGGGGATGCTGTGTTGTCGCTGGTGATGAGTGAGTATCTGGCCTCGGCATTGCCGCAGTCTTCAGAGGGAGCCCTCTCAAAGCTGAAAGCGCAGGTGGTGAGTGAGGCATCGTTGGCGCAGGTAGCCCGCCGGCTCGGACTGGGAGAGCATCTCAAGCTCGGGCGTGGGGAGGACCGTTCGAAGGGGCGTGAGAAAGACTCGTTGCTGGCCGATGCGCTGGAGGCGGTGCTGGCAGCGGTTCATCTTGACGGGGGGTTCGAGGCGAGCCGCATGGTGACGCGGCATATTTTCTCAGAGGAACTCACGCATATTGCCGCGCAGCAGGATCAGCCTGGGGCAGGCGACTACAAGACCCAGTTTCAGGAGTGGTGCCAAAAGCGGCATGATACATTGCCCCGCTATGCGACAGTTCGAGAAACAGGGCCAGACCACCAGAAGCTATTCGAGGTGGAACTGTCTATTCAAGGCGAGATCGTGGGCGTGGGGTCAGGGCGGAGCAAAAAAGAAGCAGAACAACAGGCGGCGAAACAAGCCCTCCGACAAGTAGGAAGCTAAGCCGGCCGTTATGGTAGGGTGTGACCTTGTAAGCAGATCAGTTATTCTCCTTCGCCGAGTACCCCGTAGCTTCCGGCCTTCGCAGCCGAAGCGGCTGCTTCGGCGGAGTAGGCTGCTGCGGGGATAAAGGCGAGGAGAACCCTCCGTAGCCTTGGCGAAGGAGGGTAGCGGCTTCGGAGAATTTCGCAGGATGCCCCGCAGCTTCCGGCCTTCGTAGCCGAATTGACTACTTTGGCGGAGTAGGCTGCTGCGGGGAGCTTCATTATTCCAGGGAGGCTGATGATGCAGAGACGAAGTCTAGTGAAAATAGTGGCAGTGACGCTCATGCTCGGTGGGGGCCTGTTGCTGGGCCTGGGAGGCCTTTTTGCGGCTGATAAGGCCCCGGCAGGGAAAGTAGAAGGGATGAAAGGCCCCAAGGCCACGATCAAAACGAAGTTTGGCGATATGGACGTCGTCTTCTTTCCTGAAAAGGCTCCCAAGCATGTTGAAAGCTTCATCGCGTTGGCAAAGTCAGGCTTCTACAACGGCACGATCTTTCATCGGGTGATTCCAGGATTCATGATTCAGGGCGGCGATCCCAACACCAAAGATTTGAATAAACCTGAGACCTACGGTCAGGGTGGGCCGAGCCAGAAGCTCAAGGCGGAGTTCAACGACATTCCTCACAGACGAGGAATTCTTTCCATGGCGCGCACGAGCGATCCCAACAGTGCAGGCTCGCAGTTCTTCATTGTCGTCAAGGATTCGAACTTTCTCGATGGGCAATATACGGTCTTTGGCGAGGTGGTGAAGGGGATGGAAGTAGCAGACAAGATTGTCAACCTTCCGAAAAACAGCCGTGATCTTCCAAATGAACGGGCGGAGATGACGGTCGTGGTGCTGGAGTAAACGATGCAAGGTTGGTTGGCGCTGACGCGTGATTCTGCTGTCATGAGAAGTCTCATGCTGTGCGGAGTGTTGTTGGGAATCGGTCTCCTTACCGGTTGCGGAGGGAAGACCGACGTGATACCGGTTACGCCTCCGCCAAGCCTCGGCCCTAAAGCCATTCTCAAGACGAAGTTCGGAGATATCCATATCAAGTTCTATCCGGATGTTGCCCCCAATCATGTTCGGAACTTTATCAAGTTGGCCAAGTCAGGCTTTTACGATGGGACGATTTTCCATCGGGTTATTCCGGGTTTTATGATCCAGGGTGGTGATCCCAATACCAAGAGCTCGCTACGCAAGGACACCTATGGGCAGGGTGGGCCCAAGGATGAGAATGGCAATCCTATCTTGCTCAAGGCGGAGTTCAACGACACTCCTCATAAGCGCGGCATTGTATCGATGGCGCGAGCGAATGAGCCTGACACAGCCGGGTCGCAGTTTTTCATTGTGGTCGAGCCGTCCCCTTTCCTCGATGGAAAATACACGGCGTTCGGCGAGGTGACCAAAGGCCTTGGCATCGCCGATAGAATCGTGGTTCTGCCAAAAAACGATCGCGACTTGCCGAACGACCGGATTGAGATGACGGTGACGATTGTTGATTAGCAGCGCAGTCTCACGGACTCCCGTGCTCCTAGCCCGCATTATTCATGAGCGCTTCGTAACTACGAAGCTGTGCAGGCTGAAGGGGTTCAGGCCGAAGGCCGAAGTTCCGAACACTTCAGCCTGAACCCCTTCAGCCTATCTACCTGAGTAGTTACATTTTTTCAATGAATGTGCGGAGGCGGGATCGTTCGGACGGGAAAAAGAGGATGAAGTTAAGGCCGAATGCGTTACCGGAGACCCAGCGCACTGCGGCTCGTTCGACTTTCACCGGTGACGATTGATTGGGAAGTTGAATAAGGATCTGAACGTCGAGTCCCTCCGCCATATTGATGTCGGACTCGGCTCGACAGCCTGACGTCGAGATGTTTGTGATCGTGCCCTCGCCTTCGATCTCACCGGAAGAAAACCTCAGGATGCAGCGCAACTCCACGCGGCGGGCTTTTCTGATCTTTCGTTCTTTCTCCACGCTCATGGGGTCTGCTCTATCGTTAGGGGAAGTCGCCAGTAATCAGTGGTGGTGACAGCCCGGTCCATGGGTATGGGACTCAGGCGCCGGGGGCGGCATGAATTGCTGTCCTGGCAAAATGATGTGGCCCGGTTCACGTTGCTTGGTCAGGTGTTCTGCAATCTCAGGGTGGTAAGCTCGCACGTAGCCGATGAGCCCGCCGAGAAACCGTTGGGATTGAAAGTCCGTGCCGGAAAAGCGTGAGACGAAGGCGTTCGCGCGGTCCAGTATCTCCGGTGCGGAAGACATATCGGCGATTTCCTCAGGATTCTGTTTCTTGAACGTGTCGTATTCCTTCTTCAAATGCTCTGCAAAGACCGGCATTGGGCCGGCAGGCACATGGAGGGGACTGAGTGTTCGCCGTAAGGCCTGCAGCGCCGCCACAATCTCCGCATCTTGCCCGTCGCGGCGGCTGTGGAAGTACCCGAAGATCACCACTTCAACGAGATTGAAGAGCGCCACGGATTTTTTGCCGCCCAGCTCGTCCAGTTCTCGATAGAAATCCCTGCGCATCGGCATGAATTGTACTGCCAGCCGCTTCTGCTGATAATCGCTCCCGGACTCGAGATAGACGCAGTCGGCAGGGCAGGAGACCCGCACGATTCGGTGTTCTCCGCAGCATTGACTGCAGATCAGTCCTGCCAAGGCAGGGCAATGCCGCTTGCCTTTCCGTTGCGTGCAGTAGGCGCATTGGCTCATTTTTTTTCAGGTCCTTCCGGCGCCGGCTTCGGTGGAGGCGGGATGAAGCCATAGTCTGCCAATGTCCGTTTTTCCTGTTTTGATTTCGCACTAGTGGGGGTTTCGAGCCCATTCATCTCTGCCGCATGCGCCAATTCGTAGGGTACAAGGATGAGGTTGTTTGCGCGGTCGATGCTGAGATCTCCCGGCGAGGGCAAAAATTCTGCGATGACTTGAAACCGCTTGTCCCAGCTCATGCGCCAGACTTTTCCGGTTGTGAAATCAGATACGTACATATTCCCCCAGCGGTCGAAGTCTACTCCGCGAAGATTCTGGAAACGGTTGGAAAAGAATCCGTTGGAGAAGAGTTCCGTCACCACGCCTTCCGGAGAGACTTCGGAAATTTTGCCCTTCTCCCAACTGACCGCGATAATCTGACCTGACTTAGGGTGGATGGCAAGGCCGGAGGGGCCTGCGAGGGAGCGGTCTGTGACCAGCACGGAAAACGTCTGGGTGGCCAGATCGAAACGGTAAATCGTGTTCGCTTTTTGGTCGGAACAATAGAGGTGTCCCTTGCCATCGAAGGTCACGTCGCTCAAGGAGGCTTGTCCAGTCGCGGATGATCGGATGGTGTGGGTCAGGACTGGCTTGCCGGTAGTTGTGTCAAAGCCCCGCAGGGTGTCGAGATCGGCCACGTAGAGTATGTGTTCTACCAAGGCCATGCCTTTGGGGGCATGGAGGGTGACGTCGTCCTTCCCTCCTTGGATAAACTTCAGGTTGAGGAGTTTCCCATTGGGATTGAGTTTGGTGATGAATCCGTTGTTGTCGGCGGTCTCCGCCTCGCCGTTCACGCTCGTGATGAAATAGTTCTTCTCGATGGGATCGTTCACGAAGCTGTAGGGAGACTGCAGTTCCGTTACGGTGATCTGGGCGCCGAGCGGGCTGACGATCACAAGGGACAGGATCGAAATTAGCCAGGCTGCCGGATGGCTGATGGCGCGTGTTAGAAGGGACATCACGGAGAAGGTTCTGCTCACAAGGTCGATGGCTGTAGATGGTGGTTGATGTGGCTATCGTAGCTGCCAGCTGAAGAGCCTGTCAAGAAATGGACGTGAAACGTTAGACGTAAAAAGTGAGACGAAGGATGTGAGAGCCATGCCACCGACTGCTGCAATGGTTCCCCTCCCCCCGTTTCACTTTTCACCTTTCACGTTTCACGAGGGAGAGATCGTTGACTTGCTCAAAAATGCCCTGGTATGGTGCCGTGATTTTTGAATCAAGAACCTACAGTTTCGCGTGAGGAGGGAATTGTGGCGGCACGATTGATCGACGGTAAAGCCTTGGCATTGCAAGTACGTGAACGGTTGGCAACCGAATCGGCATCGGTCTTAGCAAAGACCGGGATGAAGCCGGGCCTGGCGACGATTTTGGTGGGCGACGATCCTGCCTCGCATCTCTATGTGAAGAGTAAGCAAAAAGCTTGTGATGCGGCGGGTATCTATATCGCCGATCACAAATTGCCGGCGAGCACGACGCAAGCAGAGTTATTGGCCTTGATCCAAAAGGAGAATGCCGATCCCAGGGTCCACGGGATCTTGGTACAGTTGCCGCTTCCGAAGCATATCGACAGCAAAGTCGTGCTCGAAGCGGTGTCGCCCGACAAGGATGCAGATGGATTTCACCCCTACAATTTTGGCAGGCTTGTCGAGGGCCATCCGGTGTTTGAAGCCTGTACGCCGAAGGGCGTCATTAAGATGATCGAATCTACCGGCGTGAGTATCGAAGGAAAGCGCGCCGTCGTATTGGGACGGAGCAACATTGTCGGCAAGCCGTTGGCGCTTATGTTGCTTCAGCGCAACGCCACGGTGACGATTTGTCACTCCAAGACGAAGGATTTGCCTGCGGTCTGCCGCGAGGCCGAGCTGTTGCTCGTCGCGATTGGGAAGGCCAAGTTTGTCACGGCAGACATGGTGAGAGAAGGCGCGGTCGTCATCGATGTGGGAACAAACAAGACTCCCGAGGGAAAATTGTGCGGCGATGTCGACTTTGAACCGGTCAGCCAAAAAGCCGGTTGGATCAGTCCTGTACCGGGCGGTGTCGGGCCGATGACGATCGCAATGTTGCTGGACAATACGGTGGAGTCTGCGAAACGCAAAGCGGGAATGCTGTGAGGCGGCTGGGTGCTCGCGCAACGCGCGGTCGCGGACTCCCCTCGTTGGACGCGCGCACGATGGAGCAACCCAGCCACCTCTTTGTTAGGGTAAGGGAGATAGGGAAACGATGAGTCGGGAGCCGAGGCGGTTACGAGAGGTGCTCGATCAGGGACAGTTTGCTGTCACGATTGAGTACAATCCTCCCAAGGGCACCAACATCTCCAGCGTGCTGGAGAATGCCAAGCAGTTGGTGGGGCGCGTGCATGGGGTCAATGTGACGGATAATACGGCTGCCGTGGTGCGGGCCGGGTCTCTCTCCGTCTGCCGCCTCCTCTACGAACTTGGCCATGATCCGGTGATGCAGATGACCTGCCGTGATCGGAATCGGATTGGGATACAGTCAGACCTCATGGGCGCCTCCATGCTCGGCATCCAAAATATTCTGTGCCTCACCGGAGACTATCCGACCGTCGGAGACCACAAAGAAGCGAAGCCGGTCTATGACCTGGATTCTGTTCAAGTCATGCAGTTGGTGCAGGGGCTTAACAATGGGCGGGACATGGCCGGCAACAAGTTGGATGGCTCGACAGCCTTTACGATCGGCGCCGCTGTGACACCTGAAGCTGACCCGCTGGGGCCGATGCTCGCCAAGTTTGAAGTCAAGGTGAAGGCTGGCGCCCAGTTTTTCCAGACACAGGCGATCTATCATCCGGAGCAGTTCGCGTCCTTCATGAAGGCGGTTCGACCGTTCAAGGCTAAGGTATTGGCGGGCATTCTCGTTCTTCGGAACGCCAAGATGGCAGAGTTCATGAACGCGAACATTCCCGGCGTGTCGGTTCCCCAGGAGATGATCGATGAACTCAAAGCGGCAGGCCCCGAGCGAGCGGAGGATGTTGGGGTGGATATCGCGGTGCGGACAATCAAGGCGGTGCGGCCCTACTGCGACGGAGTCCATATTATGGCGATCAAAGCCACGCACCGGCTGGCGGACATTCTCACCAAATCGGAAGTGGGCTGATGACGATCCCCGAGTTTACGCGTCACAAACAGGATAAGAAGAAGCTTATCGTCGTCACGGCCTACGACGCGCTGTTTACACGCATCGTTGAGCAGGCCGGCATCGAGACCATCTTAGTCGGCGATTCGCTTGGTGTAGTCGTGCAGGGGAAGGCCAATACGCTCTCTGTGACGATGGACGACATGCTCTACCACACGAAGCTTGTGGCGGGGGCTGCCCAACGAGCGCTGGTCATCGGCGACATGCCGTTCATGTCCTATCAAGCCGGCAGCGAAGATGCGCTGCGTAATGCGGGACGATTTCTACAGGCCGGGGCTCAGGCCATCAAGCTAGAAGGTGGCGCAATGGTTGCCGACCGTGTGGCCGCAATGACCAGTTTCGGCATTCCGGTGATGGGGCATCTTGGTATGACTCCCCAATCTGTTCATCGCTATGGCGGCTACAAAGTGCAAGGGAAAGAGTCGGATCACGCGAAGGTCTTACTGAATGACGCCAAGGCCCTCGAAGCAGCCGGCGCCTTCGCCATCGTGCTCGAGGCAATCCCAACCGAGTTGGCTAAGACCATCACGGAACAATTAACTATTCCGACCATTGGCATCGGGGCAGGTCCGCACTGTGATGGCCAGGTTCTTGTGCTCTACGACCTCCTCGGGCTTTTCGACGAGTTTGTGCCGAAGTTTGTCAAGCCCTATGCCCACCTCAAGGCCGATGCCCTCCAAGCTCTCCGCCGTTATAAAGAAGAAGTCGAACAGGGGAAATTTCCTGGCGACGCCGAAAGCTACCACTAGCAGCTGGGCCGCAGACGAATGAGCGGGGCGCGAAAGTCTGAGCCGGCCATACGGTGCTGAATTTCTTCGGTGAGGCCTGCCACATCAATCCCCATATAGAACCTGGGTGTTTTCTGCAAACGAATGATGCCGCTGGTCAGTAGTTTTCCCGCTGCCTGGTAGTTGCCGAGGAATCGCTTGAGGTTGGCGGCGGCGAACTGGATGAGGGCTTGGAAGAAGTTTCCTTGTTCGGTGTCGTGGCCAACTGCATGCCAGAGCCCTTCGAAGACTTCGTGGCATTCCCACCAGTAGGCAAAGTTGTAGAGGTCGATCCCGTGCAGGTAGTCATCTGACTGACGCCAGTCCTCAGGCTGAAACGCCGATGGCGTAGGCTCGGGCTTGCCGTAGGAGTGGCCGCGTGGATCACGGCGTGGGTGCGGATTCTTGCCAGGCACAAAACGATAGGAGGGGAAGGGACGTACAGCGTAGCGAGGCCAGGTTGGATCAGCCGGGTGAGGCTCATTCACGGCGAAGTCTATCCGCGCAATCGACCTGAAAAACGGAGCGGTCCTCCAGCCGAACAGCCGTCAATTTTTTACCCCATACGCATCCGCTATCGATGGCAAGCAGATGGGGTTCCAGGTGCAGCCCCAGTGCCGCCCAATGGCCTGTGATGATTGTCGCGCTTGTATTGCGCCGACCGGGAATACGAAACCAGGGAGTGAAGCCGACGGGAGTTTCGTCTGGAGCACCTGAAAAGCTCGACATCTCACCGGTCGGCGTACAGGTTCGGAGTCTGGTCAATACACGAGCGATGCTCACGAGACGTTCGAGTCCCTTGAGCGAGGAGTTCCATTGCGGGGCCGGCCCATGAAAGAGCGCTTGAAGAAAGGTTCGATACTCTGGTCCGCGCAGTAGGGTCTCTACTTCATGCGCCAGAGCCGCTGCCTCTTCAATGGTCCATTGTGGCAGGATGCCGGCATGGACCATGAGGAACGATTCTTCACGATGATGAAGCGGCTGGCGCCTCAGCCAATCGATGAGATTGGCGCGATCGGAGGCGGAAAGTATGTCCTGGATCGTATCTTTGGGCCGAAGCGTCGTGACGCCTTCAGCTGTTGCCAGCAAAAACAGATCATGGTTTCCCAAGACGAGACGAACGGATGTGCCAAGATTCTTGATGAACCGGAGAGTACCCAAAGAGTCGGGGCCTCGGTTGACAAGGTCTCCAACCAGCCAAAGTCTGTCGGAGCTAGGAGTGAAAGCAATCCGGTCCAGAAGTTGTCGGAAGGAAGCAAAGCAGCCTTGGATGTCGCCGATTGCGTAGGTGGCCATCAGTGGGAATTTATCAGGCTTCGGGGCCTCAATGACGGAGGAGGCTTAAGGGTATTTCGCTTCGATGATGCTACGGAGCCCGCCACGGGCGGCGAAGGTGCCGGTCACTTTGGCCCAGACGGGGCGGCAGGCTTTCACGATGTCGTGTAAAATTCGGTTGACCGCGTTTTCATAAAAGATGCCGAGGTTTCTATATTCGTGGAGATACATCTTCAACGACTTCAGCTCTAGGCATTCTTTGTCCGGCATGTAGTGCAGTGTGATGACGCCGAAGTCCGGGAGGCCAGTTTTCGGGCAGATCGCGGTATATTCCGGGATCTCGATGGTGATTTCGTAGCCCTTGTATTGGTTCGGAAATGTTTCGATGCCCGGCAAAGGATCGGTAATCCCGCTCTTTGCATGGTCCTCGTTATAGCCAAGTTTTGTGGTCTTTGGTTTTTTCCCCACCGTTTCACGTTTCAAGTTTTGCCCCTCATGGCTTCAACACCCTCACCCCTCACGCCTCACCTCACGTCTTCCTAGACTTGTTTCATCCACTCCACTTGGCCGATTTTTTCCAGTTGAATGTAGAGGGTTACCCAGGGGCAAGCCATTTCCGGGTACACCTCACACAATCCCCCTTTTCGCACGCCTCCGCAAGGGCCGTGGCTCATGAACTTCGGGCACTCGGCTTTGAGCGAATTATCTGGAATCGGAGGGCGCTTATGGACTCCACCGGCGTGTTGAGCGCCTTCGTCTTCCCCAAGGATGATTACGCGTGTTGACATAGGTGTCTAGTCTAGACAGGTTTTACGGAATCAGCAATCTCTCTTTCCAATTCTGTGAAATCAGCCGCCTTTTTGCCTGGAGTGGAAGACTGGCGGAATGTAAGGGGTTAGGGCGAATGGCCTACAGGCCAGGACTGGGCTAGGCCTTCTTTTTAGTATGGTGGGCCTTCTGAAAAGTTGCGTTGATTATCAGGAAGTTATATTATCATTCTGCTCGTGTACTGTTCAGGAAGGTATAGACGTTTCTCATTGACAGTCTTTTTTAGGCTTTGTTACCATATCCGCTCCCTGAGTGGATATTCAGTCCGGTTCGTTCAGTTTCGAATTCCTGCGCTGTTGCAAATACTTGTATCTTTCCGATAGGCAATGGATTGTCGTTGCCACGCTAGAGGGAGGTGTTCCGATGAGTCTTGATTATGTAAAATTTTCCGGTGGATTTGAGAAGTTCATGCCGAAAGAATATCGGGACATGGTTGAACATGGCCCATTTGGAAAGAAAATTTCCGTCTCTCAAATGGGCAGCTTCAAGGAAATTCTTGAAGAGCATCCCATGTGCGCTGGCTGCGCGATGACGCTGTTCATCCGGCTGGCGATCATTGCCTTCCCTAACCCGGAAGATACGATTACTGTTGGCACGGCAGGCTGTGGACGATTAGCGATTTCACAGGCTGCGATCCCGTTTGTGTACGGCAACTATGGCGATCAGAACGGTGTCGCGAGCGGACTATCCCGTGGGCTTCGGCTGCGGTTCGGTGATAAGCCGAAAGATGTGGTCGTTATGGCGGGAGACGGCGGAACGGCGGATATCGGTTTCCAGCAAGTGCTCCATTCCTGGTTCCGAAAGGAACGATTCACCACGATCATGCTGGACAATGAAGTGTACGGTAACACCGGCGGGCAGGAGAGCGGCATGACCAACCGTGGCGCCGTCTTGAAGATGGCTCCGTTGGGGAAGAAGTTCGAGAAGATGGACATGTTGCAAATGGCGAAGGTAGCCGGATGCGCCTACGTGGCCACTGTGGTTCCGAACAATCCCCGCCGCGTCGAGAGTGTCATCAAGAAAGCCGTGCTGATCGCCCGCGAAGTGGGCTCGACCTACATTCAAGCCTACACCTCCTGCAACATCGAGTACGCGATTCCAACCGACAAGGTGATGGAAGACGCGAAGACCGTTGAAAACGATCGGTATCAGTTCACGGAATATGTGAGCGAGGAAGCCAAGCAGTATCTGACCGAGCGGTATGGCTATAAAGACTATCTTCCGAAGGCGGCTGCTCCTGCCGCAGCAATTCCAACCAAGGCGTAAACGATTCGGAGGGAGATTCGGATATGGCAAAGCGCTTTAACATACGAATGGCAGGGGTCGGCGGTCAGGGTGTTGTGACAGGGTCACACATTCTGAGCACCGCGGTGATCCATGCCGGCGGTGAAAGCACGATCGTCCCATTTTATGGGTCGGAAAAACGGATGGCGCCGGTCGAGAGCTACGTCCGTGTGTCGGATGAACCGATTTATGAAATCGGGGAAATTACCTTCCCGCACATCATCATTATCTTTCATCCCCAGGTCATTACCCACGGCAAGTCCTATACGATGCCGTTCTACTTCGGATTGAAGGAAGATGGGATTGCGTTGATCAACAACGATGGTCCGATGAGCCTTCATAGGGATCAGCAGCGTGAGTTGGAAGAGCGCCGTGCAAAGCTCTACTATTTCCCCGCCACCAAACTATCCCTCGAAGTTGCTGGGATGGACCTTGCGACGAACATGGCTTTGATGGGTTGCATCGGAGCGATCACGGGACTGACGTCGGTTGACGCGTTGGAGCTGTCGGTGAAGGACCGGTTCCTTGGTAAAGGATTTGTCGTCTCCGGTGGAACCGCGGCCTTGGACAGTGTCGTCGAGCGGAAATTCAAAAAGAAGCAGGAGCTGATCGATAAAAATGTGGCGGTGATTCAGGCCGGCTGGAACTACGCAGTCGATCACGGTTGGGCTGCAACATCGGTCAAACGGTCGGAAGTCCGTGCGACCGTAAGCGCCTAACCAGGATTTAGCACGAAGGAGTACCATGTATCTGGTAGCCAATATCAATGTCGAGATATGTGCCTCGAAGAGCTGCAAGCTCTGTACGCAATATTGTCCTGAAGCGAATACCATTCAGTATAGCGAAACCATGGGGACGGATAAGGGTTACAAGTACGGCACTGCCTACATAGCTGTGGATCGCTGCAAGGGCTGTGCGCTCTGTGTGTGGGTATGCGACACGATGGCAAAAAATAATGCCATTAAGATGATTATGATCGATCAATTACCGATGGCTGCCGTTACCGATAACATTCGGTATGAAGAGAAAACCACCGTTGCAGTCCTGTCCAATCCAATGATTGTAATAGGTAATTAGGGAGGTACGGGAGTGGCAACGACGACAGATACAAGAGAACGCATCATTGTTCCTGGCCCGGCCGGGTTCCATCCTCCGTCCGCGG
Organism: Nitrospira sp.; assembly: GCA_031405355.1. Taxonomy (GTDB): domain Bacteria; phylum Nitrospirota; class Nitrospiria; order Nitrospirales; family Nitrospiraceae; genus Palsa-1315. The sequence goes on along the minus strand of JANNIV010000138.1, from coordinate 42 downwards.
CTCAGTTGGGGGTCGCGCTGCCTGATCCAGGGCAAGGACTGT
>JANNIV010000137.1:0-4955 GCA_031405355.1 Nitrospira sp. | reverse complement strand
ATGTTTACGGTCAGCACTGGAGCATGACCGGCCGCGCGGTCCCCGGCGCGGAGACGCCAGACGAGGCCGTCTACCTGCCAGGTCGCAATGCGCTGTTGCTCATCAAGGCAGTGATCTGGTGCTTCAATCCCTGGTCGTTGCGGCACAGGCACGGCTCACCGCATCCCGTGTGGTTGAGCGAATGTGGGCCTGCGACCATCGACTTTGGAAACAAGATCCCACCGACATCGCCAACCGCCTCGGCTGGCTGACCATCATCGAGTACATGAACGATAGGGCCGAGGATTTGCTGACCTTCGCCGCTTCGGCCAAAAAGCGCGGCATTCGCGACGTGGTCCTGCTCGGGATGGGTGGCAGCAGCTTGGGGCCAGAAGTCCTTCGCGCAACGTTTGGACCATCCAATGGGTTCCCGCGCCTGTGGGTCCTCGACTCTACCGTTCCAGGCTGGATTCAACAGGTCACACAGGCGATCGACCCGGCTCGAAGCCTATTCATCCTCGCCAGCAAATCCGGCGGAACCATCGAAGTCATGTCTCTTTTTGCCCACTTTTGGGAACTTGTCCATAAGACTCCGGGCCACCAAGGAGGCGAACATTTTATCGCCATTACCGATCCCGGCACCGGGTTAGAAAAGCTTGCAGCAGAGCATGGGTTTTGGCGCATCTTTACCAACCCACCCGACATCGGTGGACGGTACTCGGTCCTTTCCTATTTTGGACTAGTCCCGGCGGCCCTGATGGGAATCGACGTCGTACGATTGATCGCGCGTGCCACAGCCATGGCCCAGGCCTGTCGCACCCAGACCCCTCTTGAACGAAATCCCGGAGCCGACCTTGGCGCAACGATGGCCTCGCTGGCGCAGGCAGGGCGTAACAAGATTACCCTGATCTCATCACCACAGATCGCCGCATTTGGTCTGTGGGCGGAACAGCTCCTCGCGGAAAGCACCGGGAAGGAAGGGACCGGCCTCATCCCTGTGGCAAACGAACCGATCGTCTCTCCGACCGCCTATGGCACGGATCGGCTCTTTGTCTATCTGCGGTTAAAGGGAGATCAGAATAGACAGCTCGACCGGCAGATTGCCGGGCTCGCGCGACATGGACACCCGGTTCTGACTCTCACACTCCAAGACCGTTATGATCTCGCAGGGGAATTTTTCAGGTGGGAAATCGCCACGGCCGTGGCGGGCCATCTCCTGGGGATTCACCCCTTCGATCAACCGAACGTTCAAGAAAGTAAAGACAACACTGCCCGCGTGCTGGACACCATCCATGCCACCGGCCGGTTGCCGAAACAAACGACCGCGACTGCGGCACAAGCCGCGGCGCAACTCAAGCGACAATGTCGGCCCGGCGCCTACGTCGCCATCTTGGCCTATACGACACCCTCCTTCAGGATGGAGCAGGCCATCCGCTCTCTGCGAAGAGCGCTCGTCTCCCATCACCATGTGACGACGACAGCCGGCTACGGTCCGCGCTATCTCCATTCAACCGGCCAACTCCATAAAGGGGGTCCGAAGAGCGGGGTGTTCTTACAGCTCGTCGATCGGATGATTCCCGATCTCGCCATTCCGGGAAAACCATTTAGCTTTCGCACGCTCGCGCAGGCTCAAGCAGCCGGCGATATACAGGCGCTCAAAGCTCACGATCAACAGGGGATCGTCTTGCCCTTGGGTAAGAATCCGATCGCGACGATTCAGACGTTGACAAAGTTCCTCGCGCCTCGCACCGCAGTTCGGCGCCCCACGATGCGGCGCACGAAGAGCGGGCGCGCTCGCAAGAAGTAGGATGTCTTCCGTCCCCGACATCCGCATCCACAGCGACAGTCAAGCCGTGGCTGAAGCAGCAGCTGCATTCGTATTGGAAGTGGGCCAAGAGGCCATTCGTACGAAAGGCCGATTCTTCATCGCGCTCTCCGGCGGCACGACGCCGGAAACGCTCTACCGAGCCCTAACCTCTCCTGTTTTCGCCGATCGCTTCGATTGGTCTCGGACCACATTTTTTTTCAGCGATGAACGTTGCGTCCCTCCGAATGACCCTCGAAGTAATTATGCCTTGGCCAAGAAGACTCTGTTCACCCCTCTGAAAATTACGCCTTCGCAGGTCTGTCGTATGGCAGGGGAATCCCATGACCCGCAGGCGGCGGCTCATGAGTATGAACAGCAGTTATATCTTGCGACGAAAACCCCACGATCGGTCCAGCCTTCCCTTGACCTCATCCTCTTAGGGCTGGGCGAAGATGGGCATACGGCCTCTCTGTTTCCCGGGGCGCCGGTCCTGCGAGACCGCCAACACTTGATTGCGGCAACCCAATCTCCGAAAGATCCGCCAAACCGATTGACCATGACTCTTACTGCGATCAACAGGGCGAGTGTGATACTGTTTCTCGTCGCGGGAGCCGGCAAAGCAGGAGTCGTGAGGGCTATTCTCGACCCGAAGACTGAAGTAGAACGACAGCTTCCGGCATCGTTGGTCGAGCCGGAGGAAGGCCGCATCGTCTGGTTCCTCGATCGGGCTGCAGCAGCCGAGCTTCCGATTCAGTAACAGAGGGCGAGCACATGAGGGAGCGATGATCGTCGCCGGAGATATCGGGGGCACGAAAACCCACTTAGCCCTGTTCGACTGGAAGACAGACCGTGTCGATCCCGTGCGGCTGGAGTCATTTCACAGCGCCGATTACACCTCGCTTGAGGACATGCTCACGGAATTTCTCGTCCCACCGAAGCCTCCAACGTCCATCGATGAATTTGCAACCGAGAAGACGGACGATGCCGAGCCGGAACCGCAGCGTCCAGCGGAAAACTCGCCGAAAATCGATGCAGCCTGTTTTGGCATCGCCGGCCCCGTCATTCAGAACCGCTGCCAGACGACCAACCTCCCGTGGGTGGTCGATGGCGCAACGCTGGCGAAACAGTTCGATATACCGAGAGTGAAGCTGCTCAACGATCTCGAAGCCATGGCGCATGGAATTCTCCTGCTCAGACCGGACGAAGTCGAAATCCTCAACGCCGGAAATCCGCCACCCCACAAGCAAGCGCTCGCCCTGATCGCAGCAGGGACCGGACTGGGCGAATCCATCCTCTTCTGGAACGGCTCGCGCTATCAGCCGATGCCATCCGAAGGAGGGCATGCGGACTTCGCACCGAACAATGACAACGAAATTGAACTGCTGCGTCATCTGCGCGGTCACTATCTGCACGTGAGTTATGAACGGGTGCTGTCCGGTCCCGGCCTGCACGCCATCTATGACTATGTTCGCGACAGCAAGAAAAATGAGCCGACGTGGCTCTCAGAACAAATCAAAGCCGGCGATCCGGCGGCGGTGATTGCCGAAGCGGGGCTCAAAGGACAGGCAGAGATCGCCAAGCAGGCGCTCGATCTGTTCGCCTCCATCTATGGAGCTGAAGCCGGCAATCTGGCCTTGAAGGCGATGACCTTGAACGGCGTATATCTGGGAGGCGGCATCGCGCCGAAGTTGCTGGCCAAACTGAAAGACGGAACATTCATGAAGGCCTTCACCAGCAAGGGCCGCTATGCGCGCCTGATGAGTTCGATCCCGGTCAAAGTGGTCATGAACCAGAAGACCCCCTTACTTGGCGCCGCGTCTGTCGCCGCCGCTCTCTCCCATACCCCCGCATCATGATGAGCAACCAGGATCTCGATAGCCTGAAGAAAGCCGCGGCGTTAGCAGCCGTTGAATTTGTTCGCGATGGGATGATCGTCGGCCTTGGGACCGGCTCGACAGCCAAGCATATGGTTATGGCGTTGGGGGAAAAGGTTCGTTCGGGCATGAGGATTCGTGGAGTGCCCACGTCGAAGGAAACGGCTGCACTTGCAACGCAACAAGGAATTACCCTCATCGATGCCGACAATGCCTGGGTGATCGATGTCGCAATCGACGGGGCAGATCAGGTCGATCCAGGCTTCAACCTCATCAAGGGCGGAGGTGGCGCGCTCCTGAAGGAAAAGATTGTCGCGGCTTCGGCCAAGCAGTTCATCGTGTTGGTCGACCAGACCAAGCGAGTCCCCGTGCTGGGGGGATCGTTCCCTCTCCCCATCGAGGTCATCCCATTTGGCTGGGGAAGTACGGCCAGAGAAATCAAGGCCCTCACGAAGAGTTCTGTGGTGCTGAGAGAACGGGATGGGTTGCCCTTCAAGACAGAAGCAGGCCATGTGATTCTGGATGTCCATCTGCCACGGATCGACAACCCGCGAGAACTCGAGATTGCCTTGAACCAAATTCCAGGAGTGGTCGAGACCGGCCTCTTTGTCGGACGAACTGATCTGCTCATCGTGGGCACAGCCAACGGGGTCGAGTCGTACCCAGCGACGAGGACATGACCGACCCGATTAGCAGGCGACAGACCCTGCAGGCTCTTTTTCTACATGCCCGATACCTTCTTGTCATTCCACTTACTGCGTTCCTCAGCCCCTGTCTCAACAGCTCTTTGGTGCAAGCATCTACCAAACGACCGAAAGGTAAGAACATGAACCAAGCCTTTTCTTCAGGCACCGTCGATCCATACCGGCTTCCAAGGCATGTGGTTCCAACTCGCTATGAACTGCGACTGGAGCCGGACCTGCCTACCGCAAGCTTTTCCGGACAGGCAACTATTACCCTCACGGTCCATCAGGCGACTTCTGACATCGTCTTCAACGCCATTGAACTCGACATTACATCGGCGCAGATCGAGGGAGATTCAGGCTCGATGAGACAGGCCACGATTACGTTGGATAACGCGCTCGAACGCTGCCATCTCACATTCGCCAAGTCTCTCTCGCCAGGCGCTTGGAAGCTGACGATGACCTTCCGTGGGACGCTCAACGACAAGCTCCGCGGGTTCTATCGCAGTACGTATAAAGACGAACATGGCGCGACTCACAACATGGCCGCGACACAGTTCGAAGCCACCGATGCACGCCGGGCTTTCCCCTGCTGGGACGAACCGGACTTCA
>JANNIV010000136.1:0-2200 GCA_031405355.1 Nitrospira sp. | reverse complement strand
TCAGGAACTCTGAAAAACTGGCTTCGGTCGGAAGGCTGGCAGCCGGGGTCGCCCACGAGATCAACAATCCCCTGGGGGGTATCCTCAACTGCCTCTACAATTTACGGAAGGGGACTCTGTCGCCGAGCCGGCAAGAGGAATATCGGCGGTCGATGGAAGAGGGTGTGCAGCGTGTGCAGAAGATCGTTCGGCAACTCCTCGATTTCTCCCAGCAGCATGAGCCGGAGTTTGCGCTCACGGAGATCAATCACGTCGTCGATCGGGTGTTGGTCTTGACGACGCATCTCTTTGCACCGAACCGCATTGTGTTGGAAACGGGATTCGGTCAGGGATTGCCGACGGTCATGGTCGATCGGCATATGATCGAGCAGGTGCTGATGAACCTGGTATTGAATGCGGTCCAAGCGATGCCAGAGGGAGGAGTCATGTCGATCAAGACGTCCGTGGTCGAAGGAGTCTGTCTGATCGAAGTCCACGACACGGGATCGGGTATTCCCCCGGCAGTTCTGCCGAGGATTTTCGATCCCTTCTTTACGACCAAGTGCGAAGGCGAAGGAACCGGTCTCGGCCTGTCGGTCAGTCTGGGCATCGCCGAGCGTCACGGAGGAAAGATCCTGGTGGACAGCGAAGTCGGGAAGGGGACGATCTTTACGCTCTGTCTTCCTGTTTCCCGGGATCGTTCGTCGGTGGAGAGGGTGTCATGAAGGGGCTGAAGATCCTCCTTGTCGATGACGAGCCGCTGATGCGGCTGTCGATGGTCGATGCGTTTGCGGCGATCGGCCATGATGTTGAAGCGGCCGCATCCGGGACGGAAGGGATTGCCGCCATCCGCCAACGGCCATTCGATCTGGTGATCACCGATCTGCGCCTGCCTGGTGCGGACGGGCTTACGGTGCTCACAGCGGCCAAAGAGCAGTCGTCCCCCCCAGAGGTCGTGATGATTACCGCCCACGGATCGGTGGAAACGGCAGTCGGCGCCATGAAGCTCGGCGCATTCGACTACGTCACGAAACCGTTCCAAATGGATGAATTGCTGTTGATCGTTGAGCGGGTGGGCCGCGTCGTGCTCTTACGGCGAGAAAATCAGGACCTTAAAGCGGCGCTGGAAGATAAGTTCAGTTTTGGGGGAATTCTCGGAGCGAACAATCAAATGCGGGCCGTGCTTGAGAAGATCAAGCTGGTGGCAGGAACGGAATCGACGACGCTGATTCTTGGAGAGAGTGGAACCGGCAAGGAGCTGGTTGCGAATGCCATCCATCAAAACAGCGCCAGAAGCCAGTACCCCTTGATCAAAGTGAGTTGTGCGGCGCTTCCTGAAACCCTATTGGAGGCGGAACTTTTCGGCCATGAGAAGGGGGCTTTCACCGGGGCGGTACGACAACGGCGTGGGCGGTTTGAGCTAGCCCATCGGGGCACGTTGTTTCTCGATGAGGTCGGGGAGATCTCGCCAGTTGTCCAGGTAAAATTGTTGCGGGTGCTCCAGGAACGGCAGTTTGAGCGCGTCGGGGGGAACGACAAGATCGATGTCGACGTGCGCCTGGTGTGCGCTACCCAGAAAGACTTGCGGAAGGAAGTCTCTCAGGGGCGGTTTCGAGAGGATCTGTTTTATCGACTTAATGTTGTGCAGATCGTGATTCCTCCGCTGCGTCAACGGCAGGACGATATCATGGTTATTGCCGAGCACGTACTGAAGACCTGCTCCGGTAAGATGAATAAGACCTTGAAAGGGTTTTCTTCCCTGTCGCGCGAACTCTTCCTTCGCTATTCCTTTCCGGGGAACGTGCGGGAGTTGGAGAACATGGTCGAGCGTGCGGTGGCGTTGGGGCGGGATTGTGAAGTGGTCCAACCGTCAGACCTGTGCGGGTTCCAATCCTGTCCCTATATGGGTGGAAAGCCACAAGAATCGTGCGGATTTTGTAGCGAAGGGCTGACGGGGCAGAAGCGCGAGGAGCGCCCGCTGACTTCGCTGGCGACGGCGCGGGAACAGTTCGAGAAAGAATATATTGTGTCGGTGTTAGAGCGAGTGGACGGCAGCCGCACGACCGGCGCGAAGGTTCTCGGTCTCTCGCGCAAGGCACTCTGGGAAAAGTGTAAGCGCTATGGAATTCCGTCGGCGAGAGAAGAGGCGGAGGATGTGGGCTGATGATCTTCTGTGCTCGCGCAACGCGCGGCCTCAGAATGATGCGAAGGAGTAGGCAGA
>JANNIV010000135.1:0-22371 GCA_031405355.1 Nitrospira sp. | reverse complement strand
AGACCTCGATCGGTTAGCCTCCAAACTGGCTGCTATTTCGGCGGCATTGAAGACCGAATCAGAATCGTTGGAGGGCTCCCACCAATACACGGCAGCGTTGCTCGAAGCCGTCCAAGCCCTCCGAGAGATTTGCAGGCGGTTTTATGAGAAGAGCCAGGGCGATCTCAGCAAGTATCCGATGGCTGAGTACAACGCCAACCTCAAGACCTATGAAGGCCTCATGAATAAGTGACAAGAACTCGGCGTTGCGCTAAACCAGCACATACGGGATACCCAGGTCCAGCCAGAGAGTTGACTTAGCCCACCCAACGGCCTCGCTGTTGGATCACCCTTAACGCAGCACGTTCTGGCGGCCAATGAGCCCCGTCATGTTGGATAACGCGTGCGATGGCGGAAATTATGCTGGAGGGGAATACGTACAGTTGGTTTACGACTTCTTCTTGTTCTTCTTGCCATCTTTCGCCATCGGGTTTGGCATGTAAAACCACCAGGCGAGTATCGCTAAGCCGATTGTCCAGCCAGCCATGATGACCCAGCTCCAGAGCCCTGCCATTTCCATTTCGTGACTCCTTGTTGAAGACGGTCATTTTAGTATGGCGACCATCGCCTTGTCGAGGCGCTTCACTTTTCCATTGCCATCCGTTGCCGCCAACCTGGCCAATCCTTCGACGATGACACGCCGGCTCTCTCGTTCTCTGATCACGTGTGAAAACGTGAAGGAGGCTGCCGTTCTGTCGGAAACGACCGTCTCGATGACCAACCAATCGCCATAACGAGCTGGAGACCGGTAGTCCACTTCGGCGTGCACTACGACAAACACCGTGCCTTCCTTCATGAGCCCAGCGACCGACATGCCGCGTTCTTCCAGATACTCCGTCCGCGCTCGCTCGAAATACTTGAGATAGTTCGCGTAGTACACCATCCCGCCGCAGTCGGTATCTTCGTAGTAGATACGAATGTCCATATTCTTTACTCGCGGGACGGGCGGGACTTGCCAGAAGATTGCACGTCTCGCTAAACGTTCAGCATCGGAAACTTCGGCAACGATGTCTCGCTGACGCCCGATAGCTTGACGACCACGTCGTACAGCTGCTGCACTCGCTCGGCTTTGACCGGTTCGAAGCCGTGGCCGAGGACTGCATGGTTGGCGGCGTCGAGCAGGGGTTTCATCGTCGGCCACTCGCGCAGAAAGGCTTGACCTATCTGGTCGCCCAATCCGGCCAGCGCCCGAAACTGCGCCTGCAAGGGCAGCTTGTACTTGCCATCGAGATCTTCCAGCCAGCAAGATCGACAAGTTTCTTGCAGCGCTTGCGGCAATTGCTCCGGTTGTACGTCCCAAGTTTTGATCTGGTACTGCTTGAATAGTTGCCTCTGGGCAAAGGCTTCGAGTGCGCGCACGAGCGAGACCATGGCTGCTTCCGAATCCTGCAGACCATGCAGTCTGCGCCCGGCATGGGCCAATAGTTCGAGGGCCTGCATGTCTTTCACCGGAGCAGGATCAAGGACGAGCTTTTCCAAGAATCCCGCGTTCGCTTTGATGGCTGGTAACAGCGACGTGAGTCCTGGCGGTCCACCCCACAAGGATGCCATTTCGAAAGCCTTCACGGCAGTCTTGAGTTTTTCCCAGGCTTGACGATAGTGAAATCGTTCCCACAGATCGTAGCCATCGGCCAGGTCGCCAAAGGCCCGGTAGAGGGGTTTCTGTCCGCCGCTCACCCGCGCTTCAATCTCGCGGAACAATTTAGCCGCTGCGGCGAACAATCTTCGGTTGAACAGCTCACAGCCCTCGCGTCGTGAGATGGAAGCCGCCTCATCCCACGGATTTCCCTGCGTCCATACGAACGGCTGCCCTGCAATATCGACCCTGTCATCTTCCTGCCCCTCTCGCGCCGGCACGAGCGATACGATCCTCGAACTCATCGGCATGGTGACCAACGTCAGTGCCCCCGCTATGGCTGGGGTGGCTCCGGTCACATCGACGACGAGTTCGCCTGGCTGCACCTCCCAGGTACGCAACATCTCCGGGAGCGTCCGAGCGAGCGTCTGATAACAGCTGACAAATTCGTCGATCTCCGTGAGAATCACCCAATCCCACCGTCTAGGCATGTGCTCGATCTTTGGCTGGACCTCGGATTCTACGAGGGTTTTTGCCCCTTCAGGCAACACGAAGCAGAGCGAGTCCGGCTGCAGACGATTGATCGTATAGACCGCCGCCGCCGCATGGCCGGTGAGCGCGAGCACTAAAGCTTTGACTGGTTGGTCCTGAGCCATTTCGCGCGGACTATAACATAGGACGGCGTAAAAGCCTTCCGGCTTGACGGTCTCCTGAATCGCGCTTAGACTTTCATGACGATCTCCTGTTCTCGCGCAGTTCTTTCGAACATTGAATGAGGCCCGCCGATGATCTGGTGGTATTGGATGCTTCTCGGTCTCGTGCTGCTCGGCATCGAGATGGTCACACCCGGAGGCTTCTACATTCTGTTCTTTGGACTAGCAGCCCTGATCGTCGGCAGTCTGGCCGGCCTGGAGATCGCTCAAACGGATTGGTTCCAATGGCTGTTGTTTTCAGGACTCGCGATTCTGTCGCTGCTGGTCTTCCGCGGCCCGCTCTTGGCCTCGCTGAAGAAACGGGATAAGGATCTGCCGGACGTGGACACGCTCGCCGGTGAAAGCGCAATCCCGCGCGAAGACTTGGCGGTGAGCGGAACCGGCAAGGCGGAACTGCGCGGCACCACCTGGACCGCGCACAATGCCGGGCCGACCCCCTTGATGAAGGGCCAACGGTGCAAGGTTGAACGGGTCGAGGGCCTCACCGTCTGGATATCAGCGGAATGACCGGGAACAGCCCGGAACAAGAACTGAGGAGACAACGATGAGCGAAGGACTGTTCGTGCTGCTGGTCTTAGCTGCGCTGGTGCTGATCATCATCGCCAAGACTGCCGTGGTCGTGCCGCAGCAAAGCGCCTATGTGGTCGAACGGCTCGGGAAATATGCTGCCACGCTGGATGCGGGGTTTCATATTCTCCTCCCCTTCATCGACCGCATTCGCTATAGACATTCGCTCAAGGAAGCGGCCATCGACATCCCGGAACAGGTCTGTATCACGCGCGATAACGTACAGGTGTCGGTGGACGGCATTTTATACCTCAAGGTCTTGAACCCTCAGCGCGCCTCGTATGGCATCAGCGATTTTCATTTCGCCCTGATCCAACTGGGGCAGACCACGCTACGGAGCGAGATCGGCAAGATCGAGCTAGATCGGACGTTTGAAGAACGGACGAACATCAATATCCAGGTAGTGAACGAACTCGATAAAGCTTCAGAGGCCTGGGGCGTGAAAGTCCTCCGGTACGAAATCAAGAACATCACCCCACCGAAGGGCGTACTGGATGCGATGGAAAAGCAGATGCGGGCGGAACGGGAAAAACGGGCGGTGATTCTCACGTCCGAGGGCGAACGCGACGCGGCAATCAATCAGGCTGAGGGCGAAAAACAACAAGTAATCAAAGCCTCAGAGGCGAAGAAGCAACAGCAGATCAACGAGGCGGAAGGCGCGGCCTCGGCCATCCTCGCCATTGCCCAGGCCACCGCAGAGGGTCTGCGCAAGGTCGCGGAAACGATCCAGGTGCCGGGAGGTCAGGAAGCCGTCCAGCTGCGCGTGGCGGAACAGTACATCACCAAGTTTGGCGAATTGGCGAAAACGACCAATACCCTCATCCTGCCGGCGACGGTCTCCGATGTCGGCTCCATGATTGCCCTGGCAATGAGCGCGATTCGGCAGACAGGCCCCCTCGCCACAATAAAACAGCCTTAGCCCTGGGAATCGCGTTTGACAGATGGCAGAGGGTTGCCTAGAATCGTTTCCCATGAAAGAGCGTGTACTTAGTACGTTTGCCGACAGCGCAACCGTCAAGCAGCAGTTCGCGCGCGAACATGCCGACCGTATCGTGCAGGTCGTGAAGCTGATGGCCACGGCCTTTCGCGATGGACACAAAGTGTTGCTCTTCGGCAACGGCGGCAGCGCCACAGATGCGGCCCACATCGCCGCCGAGTTCGTCGGCCGCTATAAACGGGAGCGGGATCCGCTCCCTGCCATCGCATTGGCCACCGATATCGCCGCCATTACCTGCATCGCTAACGACTATGGTTTCGAAGAACTCTTTGCCCGCCAGGTCCGCGCCCATGGCCAGAAAGGCGACATCGCCATCGCCATCAGCACCAGCGGCAATTCGCCCAATGTGTTGAGGGGTGCAGAGGCTGCGCGGGCTTGTGGCCTTACCACCATCGGCTGGACTGGGGGGACCGGCGGGAAGCTGGTCGGTCTGGTGGACTATCCGTTCGTCGTGCCCTCGACGGTCACAGCTCGCATTCAAGAAAGTCACATCACGCTCGGCCACATCCTGTGTGAACTCATCGAGGAACAGCTCCTTGGCAAAGCCTCCTGACCGACATCGGCCCCCCGTCACGACTCCAAGCCTGATCCCGCCGATCAATGTGACGGATCTCACGACCTATCCGCTCAAGAAACGGCACAGCAAGGTCCGCGTCTCCGACTTCGCCTCCCCCTGGCGTCGCGGGGACAGCTTCAGCCAGTTTTATCGTTCGCTGCCGGATATCCTTGGCGTTAAATCCTTACGTGCGGTTGCCAAAGCCATCGTGAAGGCTCACCGTAAAGGCCGTCCCGTCATCGTGGGGCTTGGCGCCCACGTCATCAAAGTCGGATTGAGCCCGATTCTCACGGACCTCATGCAGCAAGAGATTGTGTCGGCCGTGGCCATGAACGGCGCCGGGATCATCCACGACTTTGAATTGGCCCTCATGGGGCACACGTCGGAGGAAGTCGATGCAGAGATCGACGAGGGACGATTCGGAATGGCGGAAGAAACCGGCCGTATGCTGAACGAGGCGATCGTCCGCGGGGCTCACGATCGCGAAGGGCTCGGCGAATCCGTCGGCCACTACATCAACCGGCGCCAGGGACAGTTTCCCCATCGTGAGACGAGTATCCTGGCGACCGGAGCGAAGCTCGGTATTCCAGTGACCGTGCACGTCGCCATCGGGACCGACATTATTCATATGCATCCTGCCGCGGACGGCGCCGCCATTGGCGCAACCTCGCTCCTCGACTTTCGACGGCTTGCAGCCGTCGTGTCTGAGATGGAAGGAGGCGTGTATCTTAATCTCGGATCCGCCGTCATTTTGCCGGAGGTCTTCCTCAAAACTGTGTCGCTCGCGCGCAATCTCGGTCATGACCTGACCAACATTACAACCGTGGACATGGACTTCATGGCTCACTACCGCCCCCTCACCAACGTGGTGCGGCGACCGACCCAGAAAGGCGGGAAGGGCTACTCCCTGATCGGCCACCACGAAATCATGGTGCCGTTGTTAGCCGCAGCAGTGTACGAAGAATTGGGGTAACCCTCTTCCCATGTCCCCACGCCTATCCCCTCCGATGACTGCTCTACATTTGACCCAGATCTGGAGCGAACTGAATAGCCGATATTTTGCTGGTCTGCTGCCCCCAATCGATCTCGCCTGGAGCCGCAGACTGACCTCTTCGGTCGGTATGTTTGTGAGCCGTCGAGGACCGAGGCCACAGTTGGATCGGGATGGTCTTCGCCCGCCGACCAAACGCGAGATTCGCCTCTCTCTTCCGTTGCTCCAGCAAGCGCTCCAACGAAGCGAGTATGGCGAGCAGGAAATCGTCAACACACTGGCCCACGAAATGATTCATCAATGGCAATTCGACATCCTGAAACGTCGGCCAAATCATGGATCGGATTTTCTCCGCAAGATGACCGAGATGAACCGGAACGGTACGTTGGCCATCACCGTCTACCATTCGTTACAGAAGGAAGTCCTCGCCCTGGCGCGATTTTCCTGGCGCTGCAGGCAATGCGGGCGAGTGTACAGACGCCAACGGCGAACGATTGAGCCGCGGCGGCACCATTGCGGTGTCTGCAGAGGGTCATTACAGGAGCTAGACCCGTCACACGTCAATGGTCATGCGTCAACGGTCAATCGAGAAACCGGGTCAGAAAGCCCGAAAGTCGAACCGTCATCAAGTTATAACCGGGACCTTCGACTTTCAGACGTGAAGACCGTGTGACTTCGAAACGATTGACGGAATGACCTGCGACCTGTGACGATGTCCGATGATGCGCTGGTCTCGCCAGATCCTGTTCGGAGATGTCGATGCGATGTTCGCCTCGGCAGCCGTCCTGGCAGACCCAAGCCTTGCAGGTAAACCGGTGGCTGTCGGTGGATCCTCCCCGCGAGGAATCATCGCGGCAGCGAGTTACGCGGCCCGTGCGTTCGGCGTTCATTCTGCCATGCCGACAGGCGAAGCCACACGTCTCTGCCCCCAGCTCATTCTGATTCCCCCCGACAGGCCTCTCTATCGCCGGCTGCATGAACAGATGCAGGCCGTGACCGATCAATTATTCCCTCTCACCGAATGGAGCAGCATCGACGAGTTTTATGCCGACACGACGCAGCTTCAGACCCGCCATCCCAACCCTCGCGCGCTTGGACAACTCGCAAAGGATGCGCTGTACGAGGCCACGGGATTGCGCTGCACCATCGCCGTCGCAACCGGCAAGACCGTCGCGAAAATTGCCGCCGATAGTCACAAGCCTGATGGACTGGTGATCGTCACTCCTGGTACGGAAGAAACATTCTTGGCGCTGCGGCCTCTGCGCGCATTGCCGGGAATCGGGCCCAAGACCGCCGCGCGCCTGACACCGCTCGGGCTCAAGACCATCGGCGAGCTGTTGGACCAACGGTGGGATCAGCCCTTGCGGCAGATTTTTGGCGCGCGACTCCACTGGGTTCGAGAGCTGGCGCGGGGAATCGACCACGAACCGGTGGTGGCCGATCGCGAACCCAAAAGCCTCAGCCATGAGACCACCTTCGAAGAGGACACGCACGATCGTCCTTTTCTTGAGCAAACCCTGCGCGGGTTCCTCCGCGACCTGGCGCGGGATCTCCGACAGGATGGGTTGGCCGCCGGATCCTGCACGGTGAAACTGAAAAATGCCCGTTTCGCCATCACAACCAAACAGCATCGCTTTCCGCACCCGCTGAACTACGATCCCGACATGTGGCCGACCGTCCAACAAGCGCTGCGGGAACTCATTCGACCAAGCACCGAGTACCGCTTAGCCGGGCTCGCGCTCTCCTCCTTGACTCCTGCGCCGCCTGGGCTGTTCGACCAGAAACGGACCAAAGCCATCCAAGCGATGGACGCGTTGATTACCAAGCATGGGTCGTCGGTGATTGGATTGGGCGGCGTGAGCCACGACGACGAGTAGGCTGCAGGAGAACTGTTCCAGCACAGCAGACCCTCGATGGTCCATTTGTGCAGCAGAAGAGGAGAACGCTTCCACAGGGCGCTCAAAAAGTCTGTCCAGCAAGGCCGCAGCGAGTGAAGACCGGAGGCGTACCCTCTGGGGTACGTTGAGGATCTGAACGATGCGAGAACGACGCTGGCGGACTTTTTCAGCGCCCTGCTAGTAATGTTCCTCTCTTTCCATCTAAGCCCGCAGCCGGTATGATGGGGCCATGCCTACGAAGATCCTGACCAAGGAGCAACTCGCTCCGCTCTTGCAACAAGCCCGCGCACAAAAGAAACGGATCGTCTTTACCAACGGCTGTTTCGATTTGATGCATGTCGGGCACACGCGGTACCTCCAGGCTGCGAAAGACCTGGGTGATCTGCTGGTCGTGGGTGTCAATGGCGACGCGTCCGTCAGGACATTGAACAAGGCGCCGGATCGGCCGATTGTCTCGGAATCGCAGCGGGCAGAGGTGGTCGCTGCGCTCGACTCTGTCGATTATGTAATCCTCTTCGATGAACCAGACCCCCACAGCCTGATTGCCTCATTACAGCCGGATGTTCTCGTCAAAGGTGGAGATTGGGCGGTGGAGCGGATTATTGGCCGCGATATTGTGGAGGCGCGCGGCGGAGTCGTCCATACCATTCCGTTGGTTCCAGGCGTTTCTACCACGTCGATTATCGAACGCATTCGCTCAATCACCACTTAGCAGGATGCTGAAACAGTCCGCCAGCACGATGAAGGTTAAGGTTCAGGCTAAGGTTGAGATAAAGAGAGTCTGATCTTCGCTCAACTTCGACCTCAGCCTACACCATGTCCGATACTACCCACACCCATACAGCGTCTCAATGGTTCGTTCCTGTCGCCTCGGCACTGGCAAGCGAGACAGGACGTCCCTCTGTTACCGGCTTGTGCGGTTCCACAGCTGGGCTCGCCCTCACCACGCTTCTCCATCCTCAGTCTGGGAAACTGGACAAACGATCATGGCTGATCGTCACCGGATCAGACGAGGCGGCGGGACGCCTCTTCGACGACCTCCACTTTTTCCATGATCTCATCGGCATTCCAACAGCGCCCCTCGCCCTTTTCCCAAGATGGGAAACCCTCCCCTACGAGGGCAGCGCGCCCCATGTCGGTCTGATCGCGCGCCGGATGAATACCCTGCGTCACATCCAAACCGCGCCACAGACCTGCCTGGTTACCTCCATCGCGGCCCTGATGCAACGGCTCTTGCCCGTCGCGACCTTTACCGACACCACGCTGCAATTCAGACTTCGCGGCACGATCGAACGAGAAACCCTCACCGGAGGACTCTTACGTCTCGGCTATCGCCGAGTCTCGGTGGTGGAAATCCCGGGGGAGTTCAGTATTCGAGGCGGCATTGTAGATATTTTCTCGACGGCCTACGCCGACCCGCTGCGTGCCGAGTTTCTCGGCGAAACCGTCGACTCGCTCCGCCTGTTCGATCCCACCACGCAGAAATCCACCGCGAAGCTGGATCACGCGGTGATCCTTCCCGCCCGGGAATATATCCGTGCAGCGGATTCGCCGGATGCCCTCGCTCCCATTCCGGTGGATGCCGAGTGGCGCGCGCCGGACCTCTATCCCGGCATGGACAGCCTCTTCGACTATTTCGCCGAACAACCTCTGTTAGTCCTGGACCAGCCGGCTGCGTTGACAGGAGCCTGCGAAGACCTCTGGGGCAAGATCGACGACGGCTATCTCCGCCATGCCGATCGGGAAACGGTCGTGCCCTACCCATCACCGGAGCGGCTGTTTCTCTCATGGACGGAACTCATGGATCGCACGAATGGCTGGTCCACGCTCGCGCTCGAGCCGCTCATGGCGAGTGATGCATCCTGGAATCCGGTCCAGGCTTTTCCCGCTCAGACTCCGGCCAGCGCAGGTCTTGGGGCTCGTGGTATGCCCTTCAGCCAGACCCTCGCCATCATGGATCGCCTGCGGGAAGCCTGTCGTGTGCTGCTTGTCGCAAGAAGTCGCGGCCAGGTGGATCGCTTGCTGGCGCTCTTACGAGAGCACGATGTGCCGGCGATGGAGTGGGCGACGGGAGCCTGGACCTCTTTCGGTAAAACCAAATCGCCGTTTTACGTCTTGCACGGCGATCTGTCCGCGGGATTTCTCGCTCCGGATCTGCGACTGGCCGTTCTGACGGAAGAAGAACTGTTTGCCAAGGGCGCGCGCCACAAGCCACAGGCCAAGAGTAAAGCTGCAACCTTCCTCTCCTCGTTAGAAGATCTCAACGTGGGCGACTATGTCGTCCATGTCCAACATGGCATCGCCAAATACCGAGGCCTTAAACGCCTCTCGGTGCAGGATTTCGACAGCGATTATCTGATTCTGGAATTCGCGGGCAGCGATACGCTGTACGTTCCGCTGGAGAAGCTCGGCCATGTACAGCGGTATAGCGGGGCGGACGGCCATGCACCCCGCCTGGAACGGCTGGGCGGCGCCAGTTGGGCCAAAACAACCGCACGGGTGAAGCAAGACATCGAGGAAATGGCCCACGAATTGGTGGACCTCTATGCCAACCGTGAGCTCGTGACGCGCCACGCGTATGGATTCGACAGCACGATGTATCACGAGTTCGAAGCGGCATTTGAGTATGAAGAAACGGCGGATCAACTCAAAGCGATCGAAGACATTGCCCACGACATGGAATCCAGCAAGCCGATGGACCGATTGGTCTGCGGCGACGTCGGGTACGGAAAGACGGAAGTGGCCATGCGGGCGGCCTTCAAAGCCGTGGAAGACAATCGCCAGGTCGCCGTGCTCGTTCCCACAACCCTCTTGGCCCACCAACATTACGACAACTTCTCGGAACGGTTCGCCCCATTCCCGGCTCGCGTGGCCCTGCTCTCTCGATTCCAATCGCCGAAGGAGGCCAAAGCCATTCTCAAAGACGTGGCGTCCGGAAGCGTCGACGTGGTGATCGGCACGCACCGGCTCATCCAGAAGGATGTCGTGTTCCACAACCTGGGTCTCGTGATCATCGATGAGGAACAGTGGTTCGGCGTCAAACACAAGGAACGATTAAAACAACTCCGCACCCAGGTCGACGTCTTGACACTCACGGCCACTCCGATTCCACGCACCTTGCAGATGGCCATGGCAAGCGTGCGCGACCTCTCGATCATCGAAACTCCCCCGGCCGGCCGCTTGTCCATTCGCACGCAGGTCGTCCGATCGAGCGACAAGCTCATCCGCGAGGCGATCTTGCGCGAACTGGGGCGTGGCGGACAGGTCTACTTCGTCCATAACCGAGTCGAAACGATGGAGAAGACGGGAGCCTGGCTTCAACAACTGGTGCCCGATGCGCGCATCGTAATGGCCCATGGGCAGATGAACGCCAAACCGCTTGAAGCTGTGATGTTGAAGTTCTTTCGCCGGGAGGCAGATCTGTTGATCGCCTCGGCCATTATCCAGTCGGGCATCGACGTGCCCCACGCCAACACGATCTTCATCAATCGCGCCGATACGTTTGGCCTCGCGCAGTTGTATCAGTTACGCGGGCGAGTGGGCCGAAGCGGCGACCAAGCCTACGCCTACTTCCTGGTCCCCGATGAAGGGCAGTTAAGCGAAGACGCCCAGAAGCGCCTCACGGCCATTCAGCAATTTACCGAACTGGGCGCCGGCTTCCGCATCGCCGCAGCCGATATGGAAATCCGGGGCGCCGGCAACCTCCTCGGGAAACAGCAATCAGGGCATATCGCCGCGATCGGACTCGATCTTTACATGCAGATGGTGGAACAGGCCGTCCAACGTCTCAAGGGCCAGATCGTAGAAGAAGAGCTGGACCCCACCCTCCGGCTTCACGTCTCCGCTTTTATTCCGGACGAATACGTCTCCGATCCCCATCAGCGCCTTTCCTTTTACAAACGCCTCTCATCCTGCACCCAAGTCGGAGACCTCGCCTTGCTGCATGGCGAAATGCAGGATCGATATGGGCTGGCCCCGGACTCTGTCGAGCGCCTGTTCGAAGTCATGCAGGTGAGGCTCCAGGCCAAGGCCTTGCGCCTCACCACGATCGAGCTCAAGACCCACTCTGTCGTCGTCACGCTCGACGCCAAGAGCCGGGTCTCAAGCCAAGCGATTCACCGAATGATGGACCGGTACAAAAAACGGGTGTGCTTCCTATCTCCGCTCTCGTTTGAACTCCAGATGCCGCATCAGGACTGGCCTTCAATTTTTCGAGAACTCACGGCAACCTTGCAAAGCCTTGGAGGCTGTGATACCAACACCACAATGTCTTCACAATCATCTCGCTGACAAGGTTTCATGCACCTATGACTCGATCGTCGAACGGATCTTCGAATATCGCCGCGCTCCGCCTCGTCACTCTGCTCGCCGGCGTAATCAGCGCCGGCGTCCTGCTGTTCACCGGCTGTACGCCACCGCCCGAGGAGGGTGTCGTGGCTCTCGTCAACGGCCGACAAATCACGCAGACCGAGTTCGAGGCCCGCTGGGGAGAATTGGCCGAGGCCACCAAAACGCGGTACGAGAAGGAAGGGGGCAAGCGCCGCTTCCTCGACGAACTCATCACCCGCGAACTGCTCATGCAGGAGGCGCGCAAGCTGGGACTCGACCAGAACGATGCCATCCGCGATCGCGCGCAACGCTATAGAGAACAACTGATTCTCGACGAGCTTCTCAAGGATCGAATCAAAACCAAGATCGAACTTTCGAATGAGGAATTGGATGCCTTCTACGAGCAACACGCGCAAGAACTCCTGACGCCACTAAAGGTAAGAGTGTCGCAGATGCTGCTGCCCAATATTTCAGCTGCGAAAGACTTGGAAAAGCAGATCAACCAGGGGGGGCACTTCGCCCAATTTGCACAGCGCTATTCAATCGACGAAAAATCGAAAGCGAAAGGGGGCGATCTCGGCCCCTATCGCAAGGACTTGGTCGTCCCCGAAGTCGACGAAGTCATTCAGACCCTCAAGCCCGGATTCGTCAGTGCGCCGATTAAAACGGACGCCGGCTATTACCTCGTCATGGTGTCGTCGTTGGATACGGAAATTATTCAGGCGGACGTGGCTGTTCGAGAGCGCCTGCGTCAAGAACTGCTCAACGAGAAGCGCCGAAAACGTTTTGACGATGTGATCGTCGACATCCGTGCGAAGGCGACCATCCGCCTCAAGGATGCCTCCCGATTCGTGACTGACGACGTCGGCAAACACTGACTCGTCGCGGATCGAGATTCTCCTCAAATCCTTCCCGATTCGTGTACAATCCACCAAGCTCTCGCCGACCGGTCGGTCCCATAGGCGAAAGACAAGTTCCATGTCCATGATCACGATCCGTCCATTCGTCATAATGGCACCAGGCTGGCTGAGATACACGATCCTCTTCGCGTTCGGGCTGATCGCACAAACGTCCTTTCTTT
Organism: Nitrospira sp.; assembly: GCA_031405355.1. GTDB lineage: Bacteria > Nitrospirota > Nitrospiria > Nitrospirales > Nitrospiraceae > Palsa-1315. The sequence goes on along the minus strand of JANNIV010000135.1, from coordinate 9,624 downwards.
CTGCCGCGCAGATAGAAGATGGCATTGTCGCGATCGTCAACTCGGACCTCATCATGCTGTCCGAGATGAAACGGGAGCTCGTCCCGGAACGGGAACGGATTCAGAAAGAGTATCGCGGCGATGCCCTCGCGCGTCGGCTCAAGACAGCGGAGTACATGGCGCTGACCACGATGATTGAGCGCAAGTTGCAACTCCAGGAAGCCAAGGTGCGAAACATCGTGGTGACCGATCAGGAGGTCCGGCAAGCCATCCAGCAGATGAAGCAACAGGGGAAAACGATCGACGAGGCAAACCCCGCGGACATGAAAAGCGCCCGGGAACAGATGATGCTGTTCAGGATCGTGGACCGCGACGTGCGGAGCGCGGTGATAGCCGGGGACTCCGACCTGAAACGGTATTTCCAGGAACACCGCGATCGATTTGCACTGTCGGAAGAATACACGCTCAGCCAAATTCTCATTCAGGCTCGCTCACCGAGCGATACCGCCGACGCGAAGGAAAAAGTTCGTGAGGTGATGACGCGGCTCAAGCAGGGGGAATCCTTCGAAGATCTGGCGCTGCGCTATTCCGACGGCCCCAATGCTTCACATGGAGGACACCTGGGCTTAGTACGGCAGGGAGAACTCTTGCCGGAAATCGAGCGCACGATCGCCACCATGGTGCCTGGCGGCATCTCTGATACGATCGAGACCCCGGATGGCTTTCACATTGTGCGCCTGGAGGACAAGAAACCCAAACAATTCCGCCCGTACGAGCAAGTCCGCGCTGAAATTCAGGGACTCGTCTTTCAGCAGAAAAGCGAAGATGCCTTCCAATCGTGGCTGGCCAACCTCAAAAACAAGGCCTATATCGAAATCAAGTTCGAATCCGCTCTTTCAGGACCGCCCACAACCGCTCCCGCCCCTCGCCCGTCACCGACGAGTAAGCAATAAGTTCGCCACCCTCGACCAATCCCAGCCCATCCCGCAGCCGACGAAGCGCACCGACACGTTCGCTCATTTTTAACTTGTCCACTTTCGTCGCGACCACAATGGGAGTCCGCCCGGCGGACAGAAGCCAGGCGATCGTCTCCCTGTCCTGTTCGCTCAGCACCCGGCTTTCCACCAATACCACCACCGCGCGCAGCTGTTCACTGCCGTTGAGATACTGTTCGATCAACGGCGCCCACTGAGCCCGCAAGGCTTTCGACACCTTCGCGTAGCCGTATCCTGGCAAATCCACGACCACGAATCGCGCCAAGGCAGGATCGTCGCTGGTGATCCGAAAGAGGTTGACCAAGCGGGTCTTTCCCGGCGTGCGGCTCACCTTCGCCAGCCCCTTGCGCTGCAAGAGGGAGTTGATGAGAGACGACTTTCCGACGTTCGACCGCCCAATGAAGGCGACTTCCGGGAGTTCACTTTGCAGAAACTGCTCTGGTCCCGCACAACTTCTGATAAACTCGGCATTCAGGATTTTCAATGGTCACCCCATAGGCAAGAGGCGCGGGCTTCTCGCCTCGTACCTTTCATACGCATCGAACTATGCCGAAGTCAACCTCACGATCCCGCCGCATGAAGGCCTTCTTGATTATTGGCCTCTGCCTCCCGGTCGGCGCGGTCCTCTTCATCTGGTTGCTTATCATGCCCGACATTTCAGCCTTGCGGACGACCAATCCACCCACGACAGCCCTGATGGAAGCGCGGCGGGCTCAGGCGCAAGGCCGCAAGATCGAACGCCAATGGGTGTGGGTTTCGCTCTCACGTATCTCGCCCCACCTCCGCCAGGCGGTCGTGGCAGGGGAAGATGCCTCGTTCTTCACCCACGAAGGATTCGATTGGGAAGGGATCAAAGACGCGGCTCTGTATAACCTCGAAGCAGGCAAACTCAAGCGTGGGGGGAGCACCATTACGCAGCAGCTGGCAAAAAATCTCTATCTGTCATCCGAACGGTCCATGCTTCGAAAGGCGCGGGAAGCGCTGATTACACGGTCCCTCGAACATCATCTCACGAAGGAGCGGATTTTCGAACTGTACCTCAACGTCGCCGAGTGGGGGCAGGGTGTCTATGGCGCTGAAGCCGCGGCGCGTCATCACTTTAAGAAGTCCTCGCACAACCTGACTGCCGATGAGGCGGCCTGGCTGGCAGCCATCTTGCCGTCGCCGCGTCGATACGACCCCATACGAAAAACGACCTCCCTGTCTCGTCGCCACGACCGGATCCTCAAATGGATTACTCGGGGATCTCCCCAACTTCCCCAGCTAGAACCAGAGTCAAAGCCAGAGCCAGACTCAGAACGAGAGTCAGACCCAGAACCAGACCAACCTTTGGCAGAGCCTCCAGGCCAGGAGCAGAAGGGAGGCTACAACGAGTCGCCGACCTCACCATAATCTCGCTCGCCGAAGATGGCCGATTCATGCGTGTAATGTTTGAATTCGAGCAGGTTGTGGGAGGGATCTTCGAGGAAAAATGTGCGGTGTTCGATGCGGGTTCCTGGGAACCGCACACGCGGCTGCTGGTAAAAGGTCAGCCCCTTGGCTTTCGCCTGATCAACCAAGGCCTGCCACGCCTCTTGAGAAGACAGGACCAACCCGAAATGGCGCGGATAGATCCCCGGCTGAGACGGTGGCAGTTCTGGCGTCAAATGCGCCACGAGTTGATGCCCCGCGAGTCCAAACGTAACAGCGTGGCTCGACTCCCGACCCAGAGTACAACCAAGCCCCTCGACATAGAAGCGCTTCGCCGCAGCCACATCATGCGTAGGGAAAGCCAGGTGAAAGAGTACGTCCTTCATAGAAATTCTCCTCGAACAGTCGGCGGACCAGTCCCGTTCCACCAACCTGCTGCCATATGGGGAGTCAAATGCCTGATGGCAAATCGGCCGTCCGGCGAGAGGACTAAGGCTCCAGCCGACCCACGGATCCGAGACGCGAGTATACGCAATACCTGTCGTGCGGCGACGGCAGGGCTTTCCCCCTTAGTCAGACGATCGCAGATGCTCTTGGCGATGACAAGGCGGATGATGCCTTCGCCAATGCCCGTCATCGACACAGCGCCACTTCGATTGTCCGCGTAAACTCCACAGCCGATGAGTGGCGAGTCGCCGACCCGCCCCGGCAACATCGACTCGATACCTCCGGTAGAGGCCCCTGCCGCCACCGCCCCAAATCGATCCAAGGCAACAGCGCCGACGGTTCCATGCCGGTCCCTTGTTAAACGTTTCTGTTTCGCGAGAATCCGGTCATAAGAGAGACGCCGAGGCACGCCGCTGGAACGATGCCGGTCGAGTTTGAAATGTCGCGCGAATTTGCCGGCGAACGGTCCGACTAACAGAACATGGTCCGTCTCTTCCATGACCAATCTGGCCGCCGTAATCGGATGCAGTATCCCTTCGAGCGAGGCCACGGCGCCGGCTTCAAGGTGAGTCCCTTCCATAATGGCAGCATCCATTCGCTGTACCCCGTCCAGTTGACGCTTCGCCCCTCGTCCTGCATTAAACAGTCCCGATTGCTCCAGAAGACCGATGGTACACTCAACGGCAATCAGCGCCGAGCCTTCCCGAGCAAGGATACCGTAGCCGGCCTCAAGCGCATCGGCCAGACAAGCAGCCTGTACCAGCGTCATACGTCTGGAACCGGCGCCTCCATGGGCAAGGATGAGAGGACGGGAACTGGTCAATTGAGGAGAAGGTTCTGAGCCTTCCTGTACGTCGGATCTTTCATGCGATCCAGATCGGATCGTACGAACCCCAGACCGGCGACGCAAAGCTCGAAGTTGTCGGAGAGTTTTCTGAATAGAGGCGGTTCCTCTGGTGACGGACCGTCAGCCATTCGCGCGACAATCCCGTAGGAGCGCTTTCCCGTTTTCATATAGTCCACGAGGAAATCCTTGTGGTAGATCAACCCTGCCGTCTTGAGGCGACACAGATATTCCGGAAACAGCCCTGCCATGAAGAGCGTAAAATCACCGATATGCTGATGCACGTCCCGCTCACGATCCATCGACTGTGCTTCAAGCAATACTTCCGACTCAAACAAGAGGTCCACCACCGTATCGACCGGTTGGTCTTGCTGATTTTTGATTTTATACAGTTGGTCGCTGTGGGTAAAGTCGATGAGCAGGTTGGTAAGGTAGCTGGTGACGTTGGGGTCTGGCCACCCGAGATGTTCCGTAAAACTCTTCTCGGTCAAGGCGCCAAACAGCTGACGGAGCGGATGCCGTGGCGGAACTTGCGTTCCCATATCCACCTCTCTCACATTCAAACACGTATGAACTCAGTATAGCAGATGATGGTCGAAGTGCCGAAATCGGCTCTCCCTAATCCTTCTTTCGGTCTTCACGAGCCAAACTTGAGAATAAGCCGGAACTAAAAGAGCATATGGTGTATGGCCGATAGCATGTGCGGGAAAGACAGGACTTTCTTTGTTCGTGCTATACGCCATTCGCTATCAGCTCCTAATTCCCACCATCAGCTATAAGCCATACGCTCTTATCCCCAACAAGATATGATTCACGCTTCTCGGCTATCAAGCACAAAAGTCACCGGCCCATCGTTCAATAACTCCACCTCCATGTGGGCAGCAAAGAGCCCAGTTTCCACATGAGTGCCCTCCCTTCGTAGTCCTTCCGCAACTTGTTCATACAGTCGTTTTGCCTCGTCCGGAGGCGCCGCCTCGTCAAAACTTGGGCGCCGGCCCTTTGCCGTTTTGCCCAATAGCGTGAACTGGGACACCAACAAGACCGATGCTCCGTTGTCCACTAACGAGCGATTCATTTTCCCCTGTTCATCGGAAAAGATTCGGAGCATGCGGATCTTCTCAACGAGATAACGTCCGTCGGTCTCCCCATCGCCTTTCGCCACTCCCAGCAAGACCAGGAGACCGGATTCGATCTGCCCCACGGTCTTGCCCTCAACGCGAACCGACGCACTCGTCACCCGCTGAATCACGGCTTTCATGGGTTACGGCCGTTCCGGTTGAAGTTCGTCCAGGGTTCCTTCAAGAATGAGCAGCTTTCGTTTCATAGGCAAGCCGCCCGAGAATCCTCCGATCGACGTATCTTGCGCTACGATGCGATGGCAAGGAATCACGATCGGCATCGGATTCGCCCCCACCGCATTGCCGACGGCTCGGGCATACTGTTTGCCTCCAACACGGGCAGCCACCCATTGATAGGACCGAAGCCGGCCATAGGAGATACCTCGAAGGGTTCGCCAGACCTTCTGCTGAAAACTTGTCCCTCGTGAGAGGTCCAGCGGCAAATCGAATGACCGGCGTGTTCCGGCCAGATAGCCGATCAATTGCGCCTGCGCCTCTTTCAGTTGTGAGGAAGTTCTGCCCTCTAGGAGTTCAGCTGAGGCCGCGTGCAACTCAGACTGCACAGCCTGCCGAGAAGTCTTTGGTAACACCACCGCATCGATCCCTTCTGCCGTTTCCGACAGACCCATCCAGCCCCAGGGCGTCCGGAAGACGCAGGCAGTAACGCACGAAGCATCAGGCGTGAGGCGTTTCGGTGAAGGTTGTCGCTTGACCATTGTCTCAGGCCACTCCTCGTTTTAGTTTCCGTCTGACCATTCCCCAGACAAGGCCCAGTTCCTCTGACCGTAGCAGGGCATGGACACCTAGATAACCGCCGGCGCTCAATCCGATGGCCATGAAGAGGATAGCGGATTTTTCGATCCATTCACCGGGATGGGTCCAGACCTGCGCCTCCGCTGCCCAGGCACAGACCACAACCAAGGGCACAGATGCGAGCAGCACGCGTAGCGACGATCGTCCCACAGAACCCCAGTCCACGCCGCCTAATCGACGGTGAAGCACCGCGACCAAGATACCTCCATTCACCATCGCCGCCAGGGCTGTGGCCAAAGCCAAGCCCGCCGCGCCAAGAGACGACATTAGTAGGAGCGAAAAGACGAGGTTGGCCGCGACGGCTATCGCCGCAGTGATGGCCGGCGTGCGCGTATCTTGCAGCGAATAGAAAGCCGAGACGATGATGCGAACGCCTCCGAAGGCCCAGAGGCCGAGGGAATAGCAGAGCACCGCCAGCGCGGTCTCAGCAGTATCGTGCGCCGTAAAGGTCCCGTGCTCGAAGAACAAATGGATGATCGGCTGACGCAAAAGCATCAGGCCTAACATCGCCGGCAGGATGATAAAGAGGATCATGCGAAGGCCGAATCCCAACGTCTTCCGCAATTCATCCAAATCTCCGCGCGCGGCCTGCGCCGAGAGTGTCGGCAAAATGGCTGTGGCCAGCGCCACGCCAAAAATCCCAAGCGGGAACTGGATCAACCGCATGCCATAGAAAAGATAGGTTGGCCCACCGGCAAAGAAGGAGGCGAGAATCGTGCTTACGGTAATGTTGATCTGCGTCACGGAGAGACCGAGAAGCGAGGGCACCATCAACGCGCCAATCCGCCGCACGCCAGGATGACCCGGCGCGAATCGAAATCCGAACAACATGCCGCGCCGACGCAATCCGGGCAACTGCATGGCAAATTGTGCCGCGCCGCCCGCCACCACTCCAATAGCCACACCATGTATGGGCTCCGCCATCATCGGCGATACAACATACGCGAAGCCTATAATGAAAATGTTGAAGAACACCGGCGAGAACGCCGGCGCCGCAAAGGCGCGCATGGAATTCAGGATGCCCATGGCCAGCGCCGCCAGGCTGATAAAGATCAGGTAGGGGAACATGATCCGCGTGAGCAGCGTGGTCATGCCCAGCTTCGCCGGATCGTCATGAAACCCCGGCGCCAGGAGCCAGACGATTCCGGACGCCAGGATAACGCCAAGAATTGTGATCCCGGTCACGATCGTAAGCAGCGTTGTGAAAACAGCGCTCGCCAATTCCCAGGCGTCCCGTTTTGACTTTTGCGTCTGATATTCCGTGAAGACTGGAATGAAGGCGGAAGACATCGACCCTTCCGCAAACAATTCGCGAAGCAAGTTGGGGACACGATAGGCCACGAAGAAAGCATCTGCGGCAGGTGTTGCCCCAAAAAGATTCGCCAGCACCATATCGCGGACAAACCCGAGGATGCGGCTGGAGAAGGTAGCCGCGCCGATCACGCCGGCTGCTTTGACCACCGAGCGAGTCTCATCCTGCGGTGTTTGTGGAGAACCGGTCGGCATGATGGGGTCAGACATGGCGCTGGATTCTAACGGAACATCACCAAGCAGTCTATTGCGCGACGCTAAGGAAGCCTGAGCCAATACGACCGGGGGCTAGGCATCGGCTTTCGCGCTGGATATCGTCCATGCTACGATCTGTCCCGTTTATTCCCTCTGAATGGAGATCGTGCTCGTGTCTCTTGAACGCTCCTCAAATTTACCGGGTGGATTCCAAGTCCGGCACCACACCCTCGGCATCTACCAGGGGAGTGCGATCGAGCTGGCGTTTTGGTATCCCTCATCCGGGATGCCGGAATATGGATTGTGCCGATTTGCCACGAAGGAGAAAGCTGAATCCTATCGTGCCTACCTCTGCTCCCCTGCCTGCCCGGAGCCGCTTGATGAGAAGGATCTCACTATCGAACCCTATGACCTTGCTGCGCATGAGGAACTAATCAATAACCATCCGCTTCCCTCTGCCTGGGAAACTCCGACCTAGCAGGATGCTGAAAAATCCCGCCAGCTTCGTTCTTGCGAATCGTGAAAAGTAAGACGTGAAAGGTGAAACGTAGGACTGCGGAGCTCTCTTCCTCAGAAGCCTTTCACGTGTAACGATTTACGTCTCACGAACCACTGGTTGGCTTGTTCAAGCGGCAACAACGACTTTGCTCGAGGATTTGTTCGGTTGATCCGTCGTCTGGGTCTGGACAAAAGCAAGCAGGCGCTTGCTCTCATGCGCGGCCCGAAGGAACTTGAATGCGATGCCGCGAGCGCTCACAGAACGGACTATCGCGGCCACTTCAAGAGGATGTTCACCGTCATCAAGCGACAATTGCAGATAGAAAATGTCGTCCGTATGGACCTGGGCCCTGCTCTTAATGATACAACCACCCATCGAAAGATCGAGCACCGTTCCCTCACCGCGAACCTTACCCCCGGAGAACGAGAGATAGAGTCGCACGGGAATCCTGAGGTGTTCACGGCGATCGATCGGATGCGGGGAGTGGTCCAGCCAAAGACGGGACGCCAGAAAGCGGTGACTGCACGAGGGACAGCGGAATGGCGCCACGAAGAGGAAGCAGGCGAGGTGTTCGCGTGGCGATTGCGGGTGAGACCGCAAGAGGCCGTCCTTCTGGCACCGCGGACAACTCAGGATGCGGCCCATATCATCTGTTCCTTCTTGTTCCCATGCTCGGACGGGCCGACAAGCCAGGCCCTCTCTTGTCCACGGATAGATGATCTCCTCCTCTCTGTCAAGAAAACGAAGATTCCGTGCGGAAGCCGCGTTGAGAGAAACGGGATGTTCATCGGCGAGCCTCGCTGTCTGCACGCACACTTGCGGACACCGCTCGTCCCGCCAACAATCCCGTCGCCCAGGCCCATTGGAAGTTGAACCCGCCGATCCGGCCGTCGCTGTCGAGGATCTCCCCGATCAGATAGAAGCCTGGCACCAGCTTCGATTCCATGGTCCTGAAATTGATCTCTTCTAATGGGACGCCCCCGGCAGTGACTTCGGCATAGTTCCACCCACGATCTCGTTCCACCGGAAACCGGAACTTCAAGAGCGACTCGATCAGACGATCTCGATCTTTCCGGAGCAGTTGCGCGATGGCCCTCTGCGGATCGCATTCGATATGAAGGCAGAGCGCCTCGGCAAACCGTTCCGGAACTAGTTGTGCGAGCGTCTTCGTGAGGAAGCGTCGAGGAGCGCCGGCTGCTTGGTCTAGGAACCATCGCCTCGCCTGTTCCTGCGTCTTGCCTGGAAGAAAATTGCCATAGAGGTCCGGGCTCTCACCCGTTTCCTGCGCCAGCGTCCAAAAACGGCTCACGTCCATCACGACTGGGCCACTCATCCCAAAATGCGTCCAGAGCAAACTCCCCTTCCGCTGATCGACCGTTCGGCCCTTGATAACCGTCGTCAGTTCCGCCTCATGAGACAAGCCTGAGAGAGCTTTGTGGAACATGGCGTCATCGAGCATCAGGGGGACAAGCGCAGGAACTGTGGCACTCACGTGGTGCCCTAACCGTCGAGCTAGCTCGTAGCCGAATCCGTCACTCCCCGATTTTGGAATTGATCGGCCTCCTGTCGCAAGAATAACCTTCCTCGCCTTCAGAGTTCCGTGAGTATGATGGATCGCACATCCAGCTTCTGCATCAGAAAGTCGGTCAATGCCCGTCACGCGATAATCCGGACGGATGGTGACGCCCAGCTCGTGACAACGATTGACGAGTGCGGTCAGGATAGTTCGCGCCTTGTCGGTCACTGGGAAGAGCTTGCCGGTTTCTTCTCGCTTCAGTTCGACGCCCAGCGAGGCAAACCAGTTGATCGTGGCCTGAACCGGAAACGCGGCGAGCACGTTCTTGATGATGTGACGATTGCCGAAGAAATCGATGGCGGTCACGACCTCATGCGTGACATTGCAGCGGCCGCCCCCAGAGACGAGGATCTTGGCCCCGATGGTCTTGGCGCCATCGAGGAGCACGATCCTCTGCGGACAATCGCCCTTCGCAGCCGCCTCTGCCGCGAAAATCG